>NZ_CP087263.1:640357-960535 GCF_020923435.1 Brevibacillus humidisoli
CTTCCTTCAGTTCATTGCGCAAAATGCTCTGGATGATCTGATTTTTTATTTGTTCATAAATCGGCTCCTTGGAAGCGTTGGAGATCATAATATTCATAGTGACCTCATCCGTTTTGACTTTGTTATTATTGATTATATTATATATATACAATATACATGCTGTACAGCTCGCTTGTCAAGGGACGAGGCCTTTACACAATTCTAACAAATGCTTAAAACAGCCTATAAATCCGTTCGCTATAATAGGGTGTCTAAGCGGGGACATAAGTTCTCCGGATCTTGAAACGAGGAGAGGGGTTGAACGCAGTGACAAGGCATGTGTTCGAAGAACAGCTCGATCTTCTCCACCGCAACTTGATGGCAATGGGAACGCTGGTGGAAGAGGCCATTCATAAAGCGATTAAAAGTTTAATGGAGAAAGACAGCAAACTAGCTGAGGAGGTTATATCGGGCGACAGCAAGATTAACGAACTGGAGCAGCAGATAGAGGCTGGCTGTTTCCAATTGATTGCCCTGCAGCAACCGGTAGGCAGCGATTTGCGCCGGGTCGGAACCATGTTGAAACTGGTGACCGATCTGGAGCGGATGGGTGATCACGCTGTTTCCATCTCCAAGACCACACGTCGACTGATGAACGAATCGTTTCCCAAACAGGTGGCCAATATTCCGGAGATGGCTGACCACGTCAAGGCAATGGTTCGCGACAGCTTGAACGCCTACATCGCCCAAGACAAACAATTGGCAGAAGAGGTAGCGGCTCGCGATGATATCGTCGACAAGTTTTACTCCAATATGTTCCGTGAACTGGTTAATGAGATGGGTACACAGGAGCAGACGTTTGCCCAAGGGATGCAGCTTTTGCTGGTAGCCCAATACCTGGAGAGAATTGCTGACCACGTGACCAATATCTGCGAATGGATTTTTTATATGTCCACGGGGCAGATGACAGACTTGAACAAGTAAATGCTATACAAAAAGGGAAGCCGGGTCGGCTTCCCTTTTTCAGATTGCAGACAAACTCCCTCGCTGAACGAACAGCAGAGGGCGTTTGTTTAATAATTTGATGAAAATACCGAAGGTGTTTTGATCCTTCACCTTTTGGCGACCTGATTTCCATAGCCAGGTCGCCATTTTTTTTAAGTTCATGGCAGCGAAAACAAGCATCGCCTGCATCGTGACCTTCTCCAGTCCTCGTAAGGTCGTCCAACGCATGCCATGCTTTTCCTTCATATCAGCGAATACACGTTCAATCGTTTCTTTCCGTTGGCTATAGATCTGTTTGTTTTCCTCGGTATGCCGGAGGTGGTCTACCTCTTCGAGGTAATCAGCCCAGATGTGGCGACTCACTCTCTTTGTGTAGTCTTTACTTTCCGTGCATTGTTTCAAAAACGGACAACTTCGGCAAACTTGAGAATTTGATCGATAGATACGGTACCCATCCTTGTTTGTTGTCTCATATGTTAAGATTTGCTCGTTCGGGCAGATGTAGCAGTCGAAATATTCATCATACACATATTCGTACTTTTTAAAAAAACCTTCTTTGGTGCGTGGTCTTGTGTAGGGCATAACGGGGCGAATCTGGTCATCAATCAGTGTTTTACTGATGTAAGGCGTCTTGTATCCGGAGTCCACCGCCACAGCCTGAGGTTGTTCGAACGTCTGTCGCACTTGATTCAAAACATCCTCAAAAACCTGACTGTCATGCACATTGCCTGGCGTTACCTTTGCGCCAAGCACAAATCCATTTCGATCACATGCCGTATGAAAACTATAGGCAAATACACGTTCCTTTTCCCCCTTTACAAACAATCCGCAATCCGGGTCAGTTGTGCTGACCTTCACCTCCTTCTTCGAAGTTTCTGTCTTTTTTTCAAGGGGCTTCTTTCCATGTGCAATACGATCCTGATTGATTTCTTCGTCCAGTAGCTCTTGATATTTCTTGGCTTGTTCTTCAACGATTTCTTTCACGTATTTATGCTTATTCGCACTGGCTTTTACATGCGTAGCATCGATGAAAAGCACGTCAGGCTTCACGAATCCATGATGTACCGCCTCTTCCAATATTCGAAGGAAGATCGACTCGAAGAGTTGAGTATTCCGAAAACGGCGAACATAGTTCTTGCCTAGGGTCGTGAAATGGGGAATGGGCTGACTGAAGTCATAGCCAATGAACCACCGATAGGCAACATTGGTTTCGATCTCTTTAATCGTTTGCCGCATGGAACGAATACCAAAAAGATATTGGATGAGAGCAATTTTGACTAAGACTACAGGGTCAACACTGGGTCTGCCGTTGTCATGACAGTAGAGGCTTTCCACTAAGTCATAGATGAATGAAAAGTCGATTGCATTTTCGATTTTTCGTACGAGATGATCTTTTGGCACCAACTCATCTAACGAGAATGCAGATATCTGATAACGGCCTTCGGCCTGTTGCTTATTAAGCATAATGCCACCTCCAAAAATAACTATTGAAAACGTAACATGTTCTATATTCAACAAAAAAGCCTGCAGACCCTGTTCCTTACGGAACTTTGTCTACAGGCTGAAAAAGGGAAGCCGGGTCGGCTTCCCTTTTTTCCTATCTCGATAGATCTTTACCCTGACAGCATGCTGCCTAACCAGTAAACGATCCGACCAACAATATAGCCAAGAACGACAACCCATCCGATCTTTCCCCACACTCTTAGCGAGTTCCAGTACTCACGCAGAGTTTTGCGTTGATGGGGAGATTTGTTCATCGGTCTTCTCCTCCTTTATCATGGTGTTCCATCGCATAAACAGGTAGATGCCCAACAAGATGATCCCGCCGCCGATATATTGCGGGATGGTGACCACCTCATCCAGGATCAGATAGGCAAGAATGGCGGTACCGACCGGCTCCCCCAATATGCTCATGGAAACAGTCGAGGTTGGAATCCACCGAATCACCCAGTTGAAGATCGAGTGGCCAAACAGGGTGGGAATCAACGCCAACAAAAAGAACCAGCCCCAGTCTGCCGCCGGGTATCCCACAAGCGAGTAGCCAAATAATAGATCGTAAGCAAGCAGACAGATACTGCTGGCACTGTACACCACCAGGGTGTAGGCGGTCAGCGACAACGCTTTGCGCACGTATTGGCCGATCAGCCAGTAAACAGTTACCGTTGCAGCCCCCAACAAAGCCAGAATATCGCCAAACAGGGCTTCACCGCCAATCTGAAAGTCGCCCCAGCCGATCACAAAACTGCCGCCAATCGCCAGAACGCCCCCTACCACTGCGGCGGGGTGAAGCCGTTCACCAAACAAAAAATAGCCGCCGACAAAAGCAAATAACGGCTGCAGGGTAACCAGAACGGTTGAGCTGGCTACAGAGGTAAAGCGAAGCGATTCAAACCACAGCAGGAAATGAGAGGCCAGAAATGCGCCCGAGAGGAGGCTGAGCAGCCATATCTTTCGACTGATTCCCGCTATTTCCGTGATCACACCTTTGGCAACCAGCAGCGTCGGCAGGATCAACAGAACCGAGAACAGCAGGCGATAGGTGGCGATAATCGGAGCGGGAGCGGACGCCAGCTTGACGAAAATGGCGGAAAAGGAGATGGAAATAACGCCGATCAGGAGTGCGAAATAAGGCGGAAATGCTGGTTTATCCATTTGGTAACACCTTTCCATACAGAGCTGTTTGCTGATATTGTACCTGTTTTGGTCCACTCGGACAATCGAAGTTCTCTTGCTCTTCACCCCGGTGTGCCCGTTGTTTGTACCATCGCTGCCTGTATGGCGGTTATGATCAGGCCTCCTTGCTTTTGCCAGCAATGTCGGCCCTATGGTATGATGAAAGTTAGCGAAATCAGGAGAGGGGCCGTTCATGATGAGCCATTTCGTGATTGTTGACGGGAATAGTGTGGCCAACCGAGCGTTTTATGCACTGCCGCTTTTGTCTACGACAGGCGGTTTGCACACCAACGCCGTTCTTGGCTTTACGACCATGCTGTTAAAAGTGCTGGAGGAGATGAAACCGACACACCTGCTGGTCGCCTTTGATGCAGGCAAGGTGGTGTTTCGACACAGCGAATATACAGAGTACAAGGGGGGGCGGGCAAAGACCCCGCCGGAGCTGTCTGAACAGTTTCCGCTGATCCGCGAACTGCTTGACGCGTTTTCGATCAAGCGATTTGAGTTGGAAGGATATGAAGCGGACGACATCATCGGTACGCTGACCCGGCAGAGTGACGAACAGGGGCTTGCGACCACGGTGATCACCGGTGACAAAGATATGCTTCAGCTTGTCTCCGATCACGTCAAGGTGGCGCTTACCCGAAAAGGTGTCAGTGAGATTGAGTTGTATACAGCCAACGAGATTGAACAGAAATACGGACTGACACCAAGACAGATCATCGACTTGAAAGGGTTGATGGGTGACAGCTCTGATAATATCCCCGGTGTGCCAGGCGTCGGGGAAAAAACGGCCATGAAACTGCTCCACCAATACGGCACAGTCGAAGAGGTACTGGCTCACATCGACCAGGTCTCCGGAAAAAAACTGCAGGAAAATCTGCGAAATAACGTCGAACAGGCCAAGCTGAGCAAATCACTGGCCACGATTATGCGTGATGCCCCTGTGGAGATCGCTGTAGACGATGTTGTATATCCTGGCTACGATCCACAGAAAGTGGTCGATTGTTTCAGACGTTTTGAATTCAAGTCATTATTGACCAAGGTAAAGGGTGCTGATGATGCCCCTGCGTACGCTGAAGGAGCAGACAGCACAGAGGTGGACAGGCCCTTTTCCTACGAGACGGTGTCAGTTGAGAGATTGGACGAGTATACGAAGAAGCTCTGTTCACCGATGAGCCTCTATGTTGAACTGGATGGGGACAGCTACCATCGTGCCCCGCTGCTTGGATATGCGTTGGCCTGTGATGATACCGCGCTGTTTGTTCCTGTGGAGGTGGCGGAGCGCTGGGAAGCATTTCAAGATTGGTTGGCAGATGAGCAGCAGATCAAGTGGGTCTTCGACGGAAAACGGGACACGATCGCTCTTCAATGGAACGGGGCCCGGATGTTTGGTATTGGTTTTGACCTTTATCTAGCTTCATACCTGATGAACGCCTCCGAGAGCAATCCCAGCCTGAGCGATATTGCTGCCCAATACGCCAGCGTCAGCCTGGCATCTGACGAAGACGTCTACGGGAAGGGTGCGAAACGGGCCATCCCCGATCCGCAGACTCTCAGTGAGCACGTAGCCCGCAAAGCGTTGGCGATCTGGCAAAGTGTCCCGACGATACAAAAAGAATTGAAGCAGAATAGATTGGAAGAGCTGCTGTCTGAGATTGAGGCACCGCTCAGCCTGGTATTGGCCCGGATGGAATCATTCGGTGTCAAAGTGGACCGCGAACGTCTGCAGCAGATGGGGCAGGAGCTGGACCGTAAACTGGAGGAGCTGACCGAACAGATCTATGAACTGGCCGGTGAGACGTTTAACATCAATTCGCCCAAACAGCTGGGAGAGATCCTGTACGACAGACTAGGTCTGCCGGTCTACAAAAAAACCAAGACAGGACCGTCTACCAGTGCTGATGTGCTGGAAAAACTGGCTCCTCACCATCCGATTGTGGAGACGATCTTGCATTTCCGGCAACTGGGCAAGCTGCGCTCTACCTACATTGAAGGACTGCTCAAAGAGATCCACCCCAAGACGGGCAAGGTGCATACCCGCTTCAATCAAGCGACTACCGCAACCGGCCGATTGAGCAGCACGGAGCCTAATTTGCAGAACATCCCGATCCGATTGGAAGAGGGACGGAAGATTCGCGAAGCGTTCGTACCGTCCGAGTCAGGTTGGTACATGCTGTCCGCCGACTACTCTCAGATCGAGCTTCGGGTGCTTGCCCATATTTCAAGAGATGAAAATCTGATTGACGCCTTTAACGAGGGAATGGACATCCATACCCGCACAGCCATGGATGTATTTGGGGTGGCGGAAGATGAGGTAACCTCACTGATGCGCCGGCAAGCCAAGGCGGTCAACTTTGGCATTGTGTACGGAATCAGTGATTACGGTTTGTCACAAAATCTGAACATCACCCGCAAGGAAGCAGGGGAGTTTATCGAACGCTACTTTTCCGTCTTTGCTGGAGTAAAGCGCTATATGGAGGAAGTGGTCGAAAAGGCCAAACAGGACGGCTACGTCACCACTTTGCTGCATCGTCGCCGCTATCTGCCGGACATCAAAAGCAGCAACTACAACATCCGTTCGTTTGCCGAACGGACAGCGATGAACACGCCCATACAAGGAACGGCTGCTGACATCATCAAACTGGCGATGGTGCGGATGAAGGAGCGGCTGGAACAAGAGCAGTTGGCCAGCCGCATGCTGCTGCAGGTGCATGACGAGTTGGTGTTTGAAGTACCGGAAGATGAATTGGACATCATGCAAAAGCTGGTACCCGAGGTGATGGAAAGTGCGCTTGCCCTCAATGTGCCGCTGAAAGTAGACGTTCACTATGGACGCACCTGGTATGATGCAAAATAGGAGGATATAAGTCATGCCGGAATTGCCTGAGGTAGAGACCGTTGTCCGTACGCTGCGGACTTTGGTGACAGGAAAGAAGATCGAACGGGTAAGCGTGCTGCTGCCTCGCATTATCCGCCGACCCGACGATGTAGAGGAGTTCAAGGCACTGCTCGCGGGTCAAACGATTCACGCCGTTGAGCGTCGTGCGAAATTTATCAAGTTTATTTTAGATCGGGATCTGCTGCTGTCCCACCTGCGGATGGAGGGACGCTACGGGTTGTACCGGCAGGATGAGCCCGTCGAGAAGCATACCCACGTGATTTTTCATTTTACAGACGGCACAGAACTGCGCTATCGCGACGTCCGGCAGTTTGGCACAATGGACGTGTTTCCGCTAGGGCAGGAGGAGACAGCGGGACCGCTGACCAAACTGGGGCCGGAACCGCTCGATGAAGGTTTTACCCTTCAGTTGTTTCGCAGCATGTTACAAGGACGCAAAACGAAAATCAAGCCACTTTTGTTAAACCAGGAATTTCTGGTCGGACTGGGGAATATCTATGTGGACGAGGCTCTGTTTCGGGCCCGATTGCATCCGGAACGGATTGCCGGCGAACTGAAGCCCAAAGAAACGGCCAGACTGCACGAGTGTATTATTGGAACGCTATCGGAAGCGATCCGTCAGGGTGGCAGTTCGGTCAAGTCTTACGTCAACGGACAGGGAGAGATGGGGATGTTCCAGCAGTCCTTGCATGTCTACGGGCGAAAAGGAGAGCCGTGCACGGTGTGCTCCACTCCGATCGTCCGGTATGTCGTCGGCGGTCGTGGGACGCATATGTGCCCCAAATGCCAACAGTAAAGGAGGGTACACATGATCCTCGGATTGACGGGCGGGATCGCGACTGGCAAAAGTACGGTCTCAGCAATGCTTCGAGAGCGGGGGATAACGGTCATCGATGCCGATCTGATCGCTCGGCAGGTAGTGGAGCCAGGCATGCCCGCTTATAACGCAATTGTTCGCCATTTCGGTACGGATATTCTGCTGAGTGATCGTACGATTGACCGTAAGAAACTGGGGGACATCATCTTTTCCGACGAGACAGAGCGGCAGGCACTCAATGCAATCGTCCACCCGGAAGTGCGCAAGGTGATGCGGGAGATGGCAGAAGCAGCGGAACAGGCGGGAGAAACGATCGTGTTTATGGACATTCCGCTCTTGTTTGAAAGCAAACTGCAGTACATGGTGGATCGAATCGTAGTCGTCTACGTACCGGCTGAAACCCAGTTGAGACGTTTGATGGAACGGGACGATCTGGATCCCGAACAGGCGGCGAAACGAATACGTGCCCAACTGCCGATCGAGTGGAAAAAAGAGCAGGCCGACTACCTGATTGATAACCGGGGAACACGTGAAGAGACAGAGCAGCAGGTGGAACAATTCCTCTTTTCCTTGCGAACGGAGTTGTCCAAATGAAAAGAAAAAAAACAGCAGTTGCTCTGCTGCTCATCCTGATGTGCGTGTTTCTGTTGATTAATACACCGCTGATCTGGAAGTGGATGTATCCCATCCAATACAAAGATGAAATCAAGCAGGCCGCGGAGCGATTTCAGGTAGATCCGATGCTGATCACGGCGGTGATTCGAACAGAAAGCGGGTTTCAAACCGATCGTGTCTCTCACAAAGGGGCTATTGGTTTGATGCAGATCATGCCGGATACGGCTGATTGGATCATTGAGCAGGCTGGGTTTAACCCCATGTCCCGAGAGTACCTGGACGAGCCGCGAGTCAACATCGATATGGGCACCTGGTATCTGCGTTTTCTCCTTACCATGTTTCAAGAGGATCAGGTAGTTGCGATTGCAGCCTACAACGCCGGCCCCGGAAAAGTGAACAAATGGCTGAAGGAGCGCACCTGGGACGGTACACTAGATTCGGCTGAGAACATACCTTACGGAGAAACCCGCCATTACGTCCAACGTGTGCTGTACTACAAAGATCGCTACCAGCAGATCTACACGGACGACTTTGGCTAGGTCCAGCTTTTATTTGAGTACGCTATGCACCGATTTCGGTGCTTTTTTATTTGCTCCGCTGAAGTGCTTCCGCAGCTTTTAGAGAGGGAGACAATCGGAGAAAGACGATGGTCAAAGATTATAGAGTAACCGATACAAGCCTCTTTTTGCGCTGTTTTGGCTGCTTGGGATAGAAAACGGACGTGTTCAATGTGCGAACGGGACGCCATCTGTTGCTGCAACAACAGGTGCGATGCACCGTGTTCCACTGCTTTCGCTTTCTTCGCTTTCGTTTGCCACCGATGTTCCGTTTTCGAACAGGAGTGTTTGGAGAGCTTGTTGTGCGCTGTTTTACATCTGCATCATGGATGATGGTGTCGATTAGATCCTTGTCATGAATAATAATTCGGTTCTGTTTGATGATGTTTTTACCGGAATTGCCGCCAATCGCCTCTTGGGTTTTGCTGTGGGAATCCCAATTGCTGGCGATTGTTTTTCCGATCATGATTGCACTATGAATTTCCATGCTGTCTACCGTGATATCACGAAAGCGAATTCGTACGCTCATGACAATCCCCCAATCCCCGCATTGGCGGCAGACGGTTTACTTTAGAATACGTCCCAGTGAGCAGGGAGTGTGGATCAAGGAAAAAACGGGCGGATCGGAAACAGTTGCCGGGCTCACGCCTGCACGGTATAGGCATAGGGTAAAGTATACTTTCAACTGGGCCATGAAAATCTGCTGTGGAGGGGAACAAAATGGCTGGTGTCGTTATCTTCAACATGATCAATGTCAACGGAATGGAGACGAATGCGGCAGTCTTCGTCGGGGAAAACTCCGCTTCCGGTTGGGATTCGCACAACAAGAACCAGTTAGCTGTGGGGATGAACTTCAGTGCATTTGGTGCGTTCAATTCGGTTATTGGCAACCTTTACTTCATCAATGATAATGATGTGTTCGATACGATCATTAAAGACGGATTGGAGACAAAGGGCAGCCCGACTGCCCAGATTTGAGTATGCAGATGAGGGAGCAGAAAGCGCAGCTCGTTCAATTCGATCAGATCAACGTCAATGTAATCGAAAGTGCTTCCGGGATTTTTGTAGGAACCAACTATCAATGCGGCTGGGGATCCCACAACACATCCAATTCAGCATTTGGTCAGGTGTCGGGAGACCAAAACCTCGTATACCACAATATCAATGTACTGTATGACAACGATGGGATCGATACGCCAATCGACGATCGTGATCTTATCATTGAAAAACGAAGTTGTTAACGATCATTGCTCTCACTGCTCTCATTTTGCGGTTTCTGCAGCATCTCTCTTACCCAGTCGGGCATCTCCATGTCCGAATGGTTCAGCATGTCGAGAAAGTCGGCGTCGTCCAATACGGACTTGGCACCGCTGATTTGGTTGTTGTCCCCACCGACCGATCCGAAACCTTGGTTATGTTTTTTATGGTTTTGAAAATGGGCTGGGTAGTTGTTGCCCATATTGACACAGGATGCGCCTTCCACACTGCCGATGCGAATGGAACCAATAAAAAAGGTAGGTGAAAAAGGAGCGGTCATGGTATTCCTCCCGTCTGTTTCCGTTCGATCTTGACCGAGTAGCCACAATCCGTGGCCGTCATCCTAGGTTCTCCTGACGGCCCGGTTTGCTGCGCTGTTTCGGCTTTGCCTTCCCTCTCGGGCAGCTTGGCAGGATCTTGGTCCTGATTCCGCTGTTGATGAACCGGACTCCTCCTCCTCTGCTTCTTAAGACTCGGTTCGCTTTGACTGGTTGCAGACGACGGTGTGTCAGGTGAATGAGGGCTTGCAGAAGGGGGACGGATGGAGGGAGCAACGGCACCAGGCTTAGGTGGTTTGGTCGGATGGACAAGTCCCGTGCACTGCTTTTCGTTCTTTTTGGCTTTTTGGAGTCCCGACTGCTTCGACTGACCTGACTGACTTGATGGGTCGCTGCTGGAAGAGAGACCAAAATTGTTGCCAATGTTCAGTGTGCCGCTCAACTCATCGACCTGGAGCTGATCAAGGCGAAAGGTGAGCTGTTCTAGTACCGGTTGGTGAACCGTCGTTTGCTCGATATGTACATAGTGGTCGTGTCGAAGTGGTTGGTTGGCCAGCTCTTCCAGCCGCTGCTCCATGTGGTGAAGCCGCTTGAGAATCTCACGCAGCAAAGCATCGTTCGCTTCCGGGTCCTGATGTTTCGACATGACTCGGGACATCCCTTCCTTCGCGGAGCCTTACACTCTATCGGGTGTCTGTCTCCCGCGGTGCTCCCGTTTTATGTTCACAGATATCTTGATCATTGAGCAGACTGCGATTGCCGATGGAGATGTTTTTGTCTCCTGAAACCGCCCCAAACCCCTCGTTAGTTTTTGCACGATGTTTCCAGTGGCAGGGAGCATTGTCGCCGGAAAACACTCCCGAGGCGTGAGCGATACGGTCAATCGTCAGATCGCGAAACTGAATCCGCACCATTCGTGTATCCCTCCCTGTCTTTGTTCTTCTTGTTACAGAGAGAACCGTTTATCGTCCACGTAATCGATCGGGATTTCTGTTTCTGTCTGATTTTCTCTGGCGATGTAGACTTCCAACAGCCCATTATAATACTGGGCATTGATGGATTGCGGCTGTACAGGGGAAGGAAGCGGCACCTCCCGCGTAAAGGGGCCCGTGAAACGTTCCGTTTGAAAAAATCGATCCTCTCGAACCGAATACGTCCGGTTGATTTCTCCGGAGATCACCAACACGTCCCCCTTTATCCGCAGTTTTACAGCTTCCGGCGAATCCAGGCCAGGCAGTTCCACTACCACCACAAATCCCTGATCCGTCTCGTACCCGTCCAAGCGCGGGCCTAAGTTGGGGACCATGCCGATCACGTCCTGCCAAAAATCTTTTCCCAATAAATCACCAGCCTGATCCTGCAGTGTTTTCCAGTTAAACTTGGGAAACTCTTTTTTGTACATGGAAACGTCTCCCCCCATCAACATTTGTAAAGTATATGATCAAAGGACTGCATCATTTCCCAGAAAGGGCCCAGAACAGGTGGCCTCCAAAAAGTCCAAATATTTATTTTTTAGTAAAACACATTGATAATTATGTCATACTTATTATAATAAAAGAGAGGAACAGCGTAACTTATTTGCGGAGAGGGGAGTCAATATGTCGATAAAAATCGGAATCAACGGTTTTGGAAGAATTGGGCGAATGGTTTTTCGCCGTGCAATCCAAGACCCTGATATGGAAATTGTGGCGATCAATGCAAGCTACCCCCCTGAAACATTGGCGCATCTCATCAAATATGACACGATTCACGGCCGGATTCCCAACACGATCGAAGTAGGCAGCAATCGCATCATCGTCGATGGCAAACCGACCATCGTCTTGTCCAATAGAGATCCACTGCAGCTACCCTGGGGTGATTTAGGGGTGGAGATCGTAGTGGAAGCAACAGGCAAGTTTAGAGACCGTGAAGGAGCAGGAAAGCATCTCGCGAGCGGAGCGAAAAAGGTGGTCATCACTGCGCCGGGCAAGGATGAAGATGCGACGATTGTGATGGGCGTCAACGAGCAGATATACGATCATGCCAACCATCACGTTCTCTCCAATGCTTCCTGTACAACCAATTGTCTGGCTCCGGTGGCCAAAGTGCTGCACGAAGCGTTTGGAATTGAGTACGGGCTCATGACTACCGTACACTCGTTTACCAACGATCAGCTTAATCTGGACAACCCGCACAAAGACTTGCGACGCGCCCGTGCCTGCGGTCAGTCCATTATTCCGACATCGACCGGTGCCGCACGTGCCGTCGGCAAAGTGCTGCCCGACCTGAACGGGCGCCTCAATGGATTTGCGCTGCGTGTTCCAACACCGAACGTCTCGGTGGTCGATTTGGTGGCCAACCTGCAACAAGAGGTGACGACCGAAACCGTAAACCGTACCTTGCGTGAAGCGAGCATGGGGGCGATGAAAGGCTATATCGAATACAGCGAAGATCCGCTTGTGTCAAGTGACTACATTGGAAACGAACATTCCGCCATTGTCGATGGCCTGTCGACGTTGGTTATGGCCAACCGACAAGTAAAAGTAATCGCCTGGTACGACAATGAATGGGGCTATTCCTGCCGTGTCGTCGAACTGGTCCGCCACGTGTCAGAGCAAAAAAACAACGACGCCAGGCTAGCCACTGCTGCCGGTCAGGTGCGCTGAGAGGAATTGCCGGGGACGGGAGAATCGCCGAGGACGGATCAAGCAAGGAATAGAATCAAAAACGGTAAGATCAGATGAACTGTCGAAGAGGACTCGACAGTTCGTTTTTTTATGAGCGTCAATATGTTTTATACGTTTCGTCCCTACGCTGTTTTTGATAGAATGGTAAATATGCCCATATCATAAAACCATAGCTAGAGGGAGGACCGAACGATGATAGAACGGCTGCAGATTGAGATACGGGAGACCGCAGAAGAAGTGCTTGCAGTGCAGATCCCTGCCTATCGGGTGGAAGCGGATCTGATCGGGTTCTCCGGTATCCCGCCGCTGCACGACACGGTTGAGACGCTAGTGACCTGTAGAGAATCGTTTTACGGCTATCGCACGGAGGAGGGCAAACTAGCCGGGGCGATCTCGTACAAGCGCATCGGCGATCTGCTGGATATTCACCGGATGATGGTCCACCCTGACTATTTTCGCAGAGGGATTGCCGGCTCCTTGCTGCGATTTGTGGAGTGCAATGAACCGGGAATCCGGACGATCAAAGTGGCTACCGGTACGGGAAATGAGTCGGCCAAACTATTGTATCAACGAAACGGGTTTCAGGAGATAGGGCAGCAAGAGGTAGCCCCTGGTATCACCGTTACCTTGTTTGAGAAACATCTTGCCTAGGAGGAATACAACAGGTAGTCAGGGTTAAGGGTTAGCAGGCAGCACAACGGATTAGAGATTGATTGATACAAAGAAGTATGGAGCTCGTTAGGTATTATTTGGTAAAATAGGGTTTGTGATGCCAAAATAATCTGAAAGGAGCAAAAAGATGGGCAATCGTATCTTGCAAAACAAGAACCGTCAGATATCCAGGTTGGCGTTGTCGGGGGCTTTGGCCGGGGTGGTCGTATCATCCGTGTTGCCGCTTCCCCTAGCACCTGCGGCACCGTCTGTATACGCTGCCGAGATGACTCAGGCGACGCTTTCTGAAGAGAAAGCGCTGCAGGTTGTCGAAGACTTGGTCACCATTCCTGACGAATATGAGCTGAGGTCAAAAGATTTAAGCGAATCCCATCCGTTTACACAAGGAGAAAACCCGGTTTGGAGTTTTCATTGGCAGATGAAAGGAAAAGACGGTTTTATCAATGGGGTCGTCGATGCCGTGACAGGAAAACTGATACGCTTTTCCATCTACGGACCGGAAGTGAGTCAAGGCAAGTCGGATGATCTGATCGGGGAGAAAGAAGCAGAGACTCTTGCTCGTACATTTCTGGAGAAGGCTGCCGAAGAGGAGCAGCAGGTTCTGTCCGAGCCCAACCAATACGAAAACAAGGCTCGATTCTATCAGCCAGAGGGAGGACATAGCTTTACGTTTACCCGGATGGTAGAGGGAGTGCCGTTTTTGGAGAACTACTTCAGCATCACCGTTGACGGCGATGGAACGATCATCAACTTCGAACGGAACTGGTATCCGGGAGATCTGCCGCAACAAGAGGATGTACAAGAACTAGAAAAAAGCCTGGAAGAGTTGGCCTACCCCTCCCTTGCGTTCGTACGGCTTGGGTATTTTGGCAGAGAAGATTACAAGCTGGTGTATCGATATGGTCCCGATGATGTCTATGCCATTGATGCCCTTGACGGAAGTCCATTAAACCGTTTTGGTCAGACGCCGGGTGAAGGCGGAGAGGTAAAGCCATTGGGCAGCACGGTCAGCGGTTGGGGATCGGGAGAACTGATTTCCAGGCAGACCGCTGAAAAACGGGCCAAAGAATGGATCAAAAAACTGCCGGGCGAGTATCGTTTTGTCAGACAGAATGGCAGCGGCAGCAGTACGGGAGCGGATGGCATCACGAACCAACACTGGTCATTTCAGTTTGATCCGGTAGAGCAAGCAGAGGATCAGACGCGCTTCGTGGAACTGGAGATTGATGACCGAGGACAGCTAGTCGGCTACTCTTACCGTGAAGAAGGCAGATTCCCGGGTAAAGGAACAGAAGTGGATTCACCGATCTCTTGGCAGGAGGCAGAGGAGAGCGCTGTACAGTTTGTGAAAACCTTGTTCGCCGATCACCTTGGTGAGATCTACCTGATCGAACAGGAGCCGACAGAGGAAGAGAAACAGCAGATGCTTGAATGGGATCGGGGGTACGAGATTCGTTTCGGTCTGCTTCAAGATGGAATCCCTGTGGAGGATTTTCTCGGTATCCGGGTGTTCGTAGATGTGGAATCGGCAGAGGTCATCGAGTTGCGCAGCCAGGACTTGTATGAACTGGCTGCTCTGCCAAATGCAGAGGCGGCGATTTCCGCCGAACAAGCCCGTGAGGTGGAGCTTCAACAGAAACAGCCTATGCTGACCTACTTCCTGCCTGCAGGCAACTGGCTGTATCGTGCTGAGCAGCCTGCTGAACCAAGACTGGTGTACCGTTATGTAGGGGAGGAAGGATATGTCGATGCGGTCAGCGGGAAATGGCACACCCTGGCTGAGCTAAACAAAAAACAGCAGCCACAGGACATAGAAGATCATCCTGCCCAGGAAGCCCTCCAGTTTGCAGTCGACCAGAATTACCTGCAGGTACAGGATGGGCAAGTAGGGCCGGACAAACAGGTAACAAGAGGGGAGTTTGCAGCGATGCTGGCTCGACTCTCGCACAGTTACCCCCTCCATCGCCGCCTCGCCGACAGAGATGAGGAAGCAGAAAAGCTGTACCGTTTCTCCGACCTGGATCAAAGCCATCCCCATTATGCGGCGATTCAGCAGATTGCCCAACTGGGCCTGGTGCCGGATGATGGACGATTTGAACCGGATCGTCCCATCACCCGTATAGAGGCATCCGAGATGGTGCTGCGACTGATCGGCTACGGCTCACTGATCGAACAGCCCGAAATCTTTACTCGATTGTATGATGACGTTTCAGAGGAGCAGCAGGCAATCGCCGCATTGGCGAAAGCCCTTGGTCTATGGGGCAACGAGGGGAGCTCTTTTCAACCTGATGCACCTTTGACCCGTGCCGCTGCGGCAACAATGGTGTATCAGGTGGAACATGGGGAAGAAGAATGATGAGCGTTGGGGCATGCGAGTAGGATGAGAGATGCCCTCACATAAGAGACAGCCCTTGGCTGCCGATATGGCCGCTGAGGGCTGTATATGCTGTATATTGGTAGTATATGGTTTCGGAAGCTCCACTTAGCTAGTATCAGTTCCACTTGCCGGGTTAGTGGACCGAAAACAGTTCCTCCCCCTCGAAGCCGACGACGAACAGCTTTAGTTCCTCGCGCAGGTCCAACTCGTAGGGGCTTAACACATCATTGCCGCGGCCGTCTTTGAGGATGCGCACCACCGGACGGTGGCAGTAGTTGGGATCCACTCTGCAAACGACGCCAGCCTCGCCTGTGTTCAGCACGATACTGCTGCCCAGAGGAAACACAGCGATGTGCTGCCGAAAGGCGTTGATCAAGCTGTGTTCAAACAGGTGTCCGCCTGCTCCTAACAGGTACTCCAGCGCATCGTGGGGCATGTATCGCTTCCGCCAAGGGCGCGGTGTGGTTAATGAATCGTATACGTCGCAGATAGCAACGATTTGGGCGTACTCATGAATCTGCTTGCCCGACAGTCCCTGCGGGTAGCCGCTACCGTCGAGGCGCTCATGATGCTGAAGCGCAACGTGAGCGGATAAGAGGGAGATGTCGTGCTGTTTACGAAGCAGGTCAAATCCGTAGATGGTGTGTTGCTTTGCGATCTCATGATCTTCTTGGGTCCACTGTGTCTGCTTCTCCAGCAATTCTTTGGGCAGCTGCAGTTTGCCGATATCGTGCAGTAGCGCTCCGATCCCCAACTCAGTCAACTGCTTGCGATTATACCCGATTGACATGCCGACGGCGGTAGCCAGTACAGCAACATTTACGGAATGGTGGTACATCGAGCCGGCATACGCGGAGATGTTCATCAGATGGAAGACGATCTCACGGTTGCCGAGCAAATCTTCCAAAATGTTGTGAAACATTTTTTGGAAGTGGAGTCCCATCTCCTTGACCGAAATACGCCGCGCCAGCTTGTTGGTGTTGGTGATCTGCCGTGCTGTGTCCGCGATGACAGCAAGTGCGTGTTGGCGTGTCTCTGGACGAATGACATCATGAACTTCGATATCCGCGGTACGCGGGTCATCAATATAAACGGAGTCGATGCCGCTGCGCTGCAGGCCCTCGATCAGCCGCTCGGTTAAAGGAACACCGGTACCCAGCAGCACCTTTCCATCGTCGGTAAATACCGTTTTGCCCAGCATCATCCCTGGGCGAACTTGTCCGATCGGTAATAAACGCATAAAAAGGATCTCCTAACACATTTTACCCCCATTATATCACAGCTCGGCCAACTTGTGAAAAGAAGGAATCTAAGGTAAACTTGACGTGCCCCGCAAGTTGCGAGACACTGAGAGAGTAGGAATGCCCGAGACTGGGAGATGATGTTTTGATGCGATGTCCTTTTTGCGAGAACAACGGGACCAGGGTGCTTGATTCCCGGCCGTTTAACAACAATAAATCGATTCGTCGCCGGCGTGAGTGCGAGAGTTGTGGCCGGCGTTTTACTACGTTTGAAGTGATTGAAGAACCGCCGCTTTTAATCGTTAAGAAAGAAGGAACACGCGAAGAGTTTAGTCGTGACAAGATCCTGCGCGGACTGATCCGGGCCTGTGAAAAACGGCCGGTCCCGCTGGAGGTTTTGGAAAATGTTGTTCACGAAATCGAGAAGGAACTGCGTAGTCGCGGCCAATCCGAGATTCCCAGCAAAGATGTAGGAGAAATGGTCATGGAGAGGTTATACTACGTGGATGAAGTGGCCTACGTTCGTTTCGCCTCGGTCTATCGACAGTTTAAGGACATCAACGTCTTTATGCGAGAGTTGGAGGAACTGCTCGCCCATGCCCGCAGCTTGCCAGACAAAACATCGCAAAGAGGAGGCACGGAAGCAGAATGACCGCCCACCTACGATTCAAATGGCCTTTTTACATCTCGCTTGTGATCGCGGTTCTGCTCACAGGATGTACGGATGGGCAGTCCGCGCCACCCCCACCGGCTTCCGATCCCGCCCCTGCTGCTGAGTCGGAGTCAGAGTCGGCCACACCTAAGTCTGGAGGCCAATTGGTCGTTGGGTCGATCGGGGGGCTGCCCGTTTTTGACCCGTTCGGAACAGCAAAACAGGAGGCTGCCCTAACCCCTTATGAGTCTTTAGCCTACGAAGGACTGCTTGTGTATGGAGAGGATGGTCTGCTTAAAGCCAATCTCGCTTCCGACTATCGTCTGGAAAAAGTGGACGGAAAGCCGGTGGTGACGCTCAGTCTGCCCAAGCAGAGGAAGTGGGCGGACGGAAAGCCGATCACAGTGGAGGATGTTCGCTTCACGCTGGAAACATACAGCCGTCCCGATTATTACGGCGTCTGGCGGGAATCAACCCACCTGATCGAGGGTGTTTCCCGTTTCCGGCGGGGGAAGGATGAACACATCTCCGGGATCACGGTCGCTCCGGAACAGGGAACGGTGCGGATCAGCCTGGACCGGGACGATGTCGCCTTTCTCCCTTTGCTGACGGCACCGCTGCTGCCCCAGCATCAACTGCAAGGAAAATCCCTGGATGAGATCTCCTCACTGTCGATAGGTGGCCAACTCATCGGCACAGGGATCTTTCAACCGCAGCAGATGAGCGAACAGGAGTGGGTATTTGCTGCAAATGGATCGTACCATGGAGAGAAACCTCTGCTGGACTCTGTGAAAGTAATTCCGCTGCAGCAGGAGAAGGTAGGGGAGGAGGTGGCTTCTGGCCGTGTCCACATCAGCATGGTCTCGCCGGAAGTTGCCCATCTGCTGAACGAGCAAGACACTGCTGTACAGATCAAGACGGCTGAGGCACATGGTTATCACTTTATCGGCTATAATCTGGCCAGCGAGAAGCTGCAAGATCTTGTTGTTCGACAAGCGCTTAGTCAAGCGGTTCCAGTCGAGAAGATCGTTGATGAGCTGTTTTACAGCTTTGCCCAACCCGTGAAAAGTCCACTGCATCCCGCATCATTTGCCTATGAAGCAGGAGTACTGCCAGGGTTCGATCCCAAGGCAGCTCAAGCCGTACTGAAAGAGAAGGGGTACAGTCAGGAGAAACCGCTCGTACTTACTATGGTCTACCCCAGTGGCAGCCAGGTTCGCCAGCGGTTGGTGGATGCGCTGTTGGAGGCGTGGAAGTCGCTGCCGGTCAAGGTCGAAACAAAACCGCTCCAACCGGATGAATTCCATGCCTACCTGTTCGGCGGCCAGGCAACTGATCTCTACCTGTATGCCTGGCAGTACCCGCTGGATCCGTCTGAGTTGATCAAGATCTGGCATAGTCGGGAAAGAGTAGGTGAACTCGGATTGAACGCGTCCCGTTGGACTAATCCACAAGCGGATCAGCTGTTGGAAAAGGGGCAGCTGCTGCTGGACGAGAAGGAACGACAGAAGCTGTTTGGCGATTGGCAAAAGCAGTTTGCGGCTGATCTGCCGATTCTGCCGCTGGTCGAGGTGCAAAACCCGTACTGCATCTCAACTCGCCTGCACGGTGTAGCCGACCGGCTGGGTATGCAGCCTTTCCGGGAGATCGGCAGTTGGTGGCTGGAGTAGGGAGGGAGTTGAATTCCCTCCCTGTTTCTTTTTTTTTAGCATTTTTTCCGCTCTACTCGATCAGTCTGGCAAGATGGTATAATAAAATGATAGATTTACGAACAGGGAAGGGTTTTGGATATGCGCTTGGTATTCAATGAGCTTTCACCAAAGGATCGCTATCTGGCAAGGGGGATCCGACCGCTCAGTCTGACGGAGATGGGATACATTACGCATCTCTATCTGCCGCTGATCGGCGTAGAATCCTATACGCTCTATCAAGTGCTGGCCCATGAAGTAGAGGAACGCAACGGGGCCGTCGGAGAAGGGACGCATCGCGGTCTCATGCTGATAACCTCGCTGTCGCTGGACCGCCTGCTGGCGGCAAGGGAACGTCTGGAGGCGTTGGGGCTGTTAGAAGTGCGGCGTCGTGAAAACAGAGATCGCGACTATTTCTATGAATACATAGTAAAACCGCCCCTCTCTCCCTACCAGTTCTTCCAGGAAGAGATCTGGTCGGTCATGCTGCTGAACAAGGTGGAACGACACCGCTTTGAGCAGCTGCGCCAAAAGTATGCCGACCGACGATTGGTTGATCTGGAGGAAGCGTATCCGTATGAAGAAAATCTGACAAAACCGTTTTACGAGGTGTATCATTCTCTCTCGACGAGCGAATTGGAAGTACGCCAAGGTTCGGAAACTGACCACTTTTTTCAGCGGATGGAAGCGAGTTACCCGGCCGCTCCACAGCAAAATGACTATCTCGCAGAACCAAGCCCGACGCTTGACCTGTCGTTTGTAAGGTTAAATCTGCCATCCCATATTGAGGCGTCAGATGTGTTGACGAGTGAAACGGTTTCGTTTTTCTACCAACTGCTTCACTTTTATCAACTGAGCAGTTGGCTGTTGGGACAAGAGCTGCGCGATTGGAATCTATATACCACAGATGGACAACTGGACCGTGTTTCCCTGCGAAGACGGCTGCGTGAAAAATACGTTGACGGACGCCTTAGCCGCGATGTCGTCTCTCCTGCCGATATCGAGCTCTCACCAGGAGAACTGCCTGAACCAGGCAGCGTCTCCCATGCACGCATCTGCCGCAGCTTGTCGCCGCTCACCCTGCTGGAGCTGGCCGTCGGGGGAAGAGTCAGCAAGGCCTTTCTGGAACGGGCGGAAGCACTTGTTTTCACCGATGGTCTGTCGCCAGAGGTCGCCAATGTGCTGCTGCTGCATGCGCTGCGTGAGACCCAGATGGAACTGCCGCGCTCTTACCTGGAAACGGTTCGCGATAGCTGGAAAGCAAAGCAGATCAGTACAGTAGACGAGGCGGTACAGGTGATCCTGGAACGGACGGAAGCCAAACAGCAAGCGCAGGAAAAAGCGAAAAACAGAAAGGAATCGACCACCGCCTCACGCCGCGGCGGGCGATCCGTCCCGCAGGACAAGCTGCCGGCTTCTGTACAACGGCAGATGGAGCGGGAACAGGAACGTGAGAAGGCAGCGCAAAGCGAGACAACACCTATAGAACAGGAAGAAGAGCTTAGTGTTATGGATATTCCTGAACTGCGCGCACTTTTGGAATCTATTCCAAAGTCACAAAAAGGGGGTAAACGGTAGATGGAAGCAATCGGGCATTTTTTACAAGAGCTAGGTAAAAGAAGTCCGCGTCAGGTTCTTTCCCCGGAACAGCAGCTGGACAAAATGCTCCGCTCCTCTCACTATCTCAAGGAGTTCCAAGAACAAAACCAGGGTCTTTCCCGTGATGACTACCTCCGTGCCCTTCCGACGGTGTATCAGGCGGTTAAGGAACATTACTGGTGTGAGAATTGTCCAGGTCTCGTCTCTTGTCCCAACATGGTGAAAGGTCACTATACAACATTAGATATGCAGGCGAGTCAAGTAGTAGGGGCGCTGGCTCCCTGTTCCAAGCAGTTGGCCGCAGAAGACGAGAAGAGGCGTCACCGACTGATGCGTAGTTATTATGTGTCGGAAGAGATAAAGACAGCTACGTTTGCGGGTATTAAGGGGGCTAAGTCCAAACTCGCTGCGGTGGAGGCAGCGATTCGGTTTAGCGGTGAATATATACCAGGTGAGAAGAAAAAAGGACTATACCTTCACGGGCCGTTCGGGGTGGGGAAAAGTTACATTATGGGGGCTATTGCTCAAAAGCTGGCAGAGCGGGGCATCGCTTCACTGATGGTATATGTGCCAGAGTTTGTACGGGAGATGAAGGAATCGCTCAGTGATCACTCCTACGGAAGCAAACTGGAGCTGCTGAAAGAGGTGCCGGTACTGATTCTCGATGATCTAGGAGCGGAGAACCTGACACCATGGATTCGAGACGAGATTCTGGGCGTCCTCCTGCATCATAGGGTTAATAACCGTTTGCCCACGCTTTATACGTCCAACTATTCCCTGGAGGAATTGGCGGATCATCTGGCGATCAGCAACGGCAACCGCGTCGAAGTGACCAAGGCGCACCGGATTTTGGAACGCATCCGTCACTATGTAGACGTATTTATGGTTGACGGGGACAATCGTCGGAAATAGGGGTAGTGAAAAAGAGCTCGGCAGAACTATCCACGTCGGAGCGAACCTGTTTTTCTCTTTCGCCCCCCACTATGTTCGTCCAAAGCAAAGAACCGTCAGGGTGCTTTCCCCTGACGGGTTTTCTTGTCCGGCTGACATTCTCTCATCCCCTCATGTCAAAAAGGCGGGTGAAGAAGCACCCGATCCACTTTCCATTTGGTATAGGCAAGAACTTCGCGTGTCTTGTGGTACAAGATGTTAAGAGTCGACGTTTGGGCGGCCACTGGATAGGCGTTGATTTCCAGCGATTCAGCCATATCCAGCGCTCGCGCCAAGTGGTATCCGTGGCTGACGATACAGGTGGTCTCAAAGTGGTGCTGCTCCAACATCGGCAAGCTGTTGCGCAGATTCTCGTAGGTGGAGGTAGAGCGATCCTCTGTCAGAATCTTCTCCTGTGGCACCCCTTTTTCTGTCAGATACTGTTTCATCACCATCGCCTCGGACAGTTCCGTACCTTCGCCTACACCACCAGTGACCAGCAGGTACGGGGTGTAGCCTTGCTCGTACAGCCAGTAGGCCTTGTCCAGACGTTCCCGCAAGCCGGGGCTGGGACGGTCGCCCCAGACTGCGGCACCGAGCACGATGGCTACATCAGCCTTGCGGGGGGTGGCCGTCCGTTCTGCCAGGTGGATCTGGTAGAGGACGTACCCGCACCAGAGGAACAGCAGTACGATCGGAACCAGGAACAGCCATGTATGCTGCTTTCCCCAGTTCAGTAATTGATGCCAGGTCATGCGATAATTCCTCTCCTCAGCGGATTCACTGGACGTCTGTTGGAGATCAGCCGATCGGTGCGAATGAGAGGGCTCGTTCCAGCGTCATCCTGTTTTTCTCTGTGATTTCACGCCTCCGTGGTATGGGCGGAAAAGGTGTATGATCATCCAACAAGTGCGCGGGCAGCGCGAGCGGGCTTCGATCCTGCCACTGACGAATCCACTCCTCCGGCAGGGGAACATCCCCCAACGGCTGATCCGACATCTCACTCCACAGCAGTGTCCAGGCGCGTGGGACGACACGCCAGATGTCATACCCGCCACCGCCAACTGCGATCCAGCGGCCGCCGCACAGTTCGTGCGCCAACTGGTGGGCCAGTCGGGGTATCTCCTGGTAGATTCGCGTGGTACAGGAGAGATGGGTCAGCGGATCATAAGCGTGTGCGTCACAGCCATTTTGGGTGACGATCACATCAGGTCGGAAGCCTCTTGCCACTTTCGGTACCAGTTGGTGGTAGACTTCCAAATACGACTCGTCTTCTGTAAACGCATCCAGTGGGATGTTTACAGAAAAGCCGTAGCCTTGACCGTCGCCTCGTTCAGTCAGATTGCCTGTTCCAGGGAACAAGAATTTCCCCGTCTCATGCAGTGAGATCGTCAGCACGTTGGGATCATCATAAAAGCTCCACTGTACACCATCTCCGTGATGGGCATCTGTATCCACATAGAGAACTCGAGCATCATAATACTTGCGCAGATAAGCGATCGCAACCGAACAATCATTGTAGACGCAGAATCCCGAGGCGCGTCCGCGAAAGGCATGGTGCAGACCGCCTGCCGGGTTGAAAGCGTGGTCGGCTTCTCCGTTCATCACCAGGTTGACAGCTTCCAAAGTACCGCCTACGATGAGCGAGGCGGCTTCATGCATCTGTGGGAAACAAGGAACGTCTTCGGTCCCCAGTCCGAAGCTGGCAGACAAGGGAAGTTCCGTAGTGCTGTGTCCCTGTGCGCGAACGGTTTCGATATAGCGCCTATCATGGATCAGTGCCAGTTCTTCGTCTGTCGCCGGGCGAGGAGGCAGCACGTCGCCTTCGGCAAGCAGGCCAAATGCCTTCATCAGATCGTATGTGAGCAGCAGACGCTTTTGGTTAAACGGGTGCTCATCGTGAAAGTAGTAGGTGGCATAGTCCGGCGAGTAGATTAGTCGGGAACGGCGACTCACGAGGCAGTTCCTCCTTCCAGTGGTCCGATGACGGCGAAGCCTCTGGCCAGCAGCAACTCCTCAATCCCACGAGGATCGATCGTCTGTACTCGGAAGACCAGCTTTTTTTTGCCAGGACTGGTGCAGGGATAGACGACAACACTGGAGACATTCACCTGCGCTTCGCGAAAGACCTGACTGACTTCCGCTAGCATGCCCGCCCGATCGTCTACCTCTACCTCGATGCGGGAGCTGGGCCTGTGAACGCCAAACAGTTCGATCAGCCGATGCAACAGATCTGATTCCGTCACGATGCCGACCAGTTGACCGTCTTCAACAACTGGGAGGGAGCCTATTTTATACTCGTATACGGTTTTGGCGGCATCTTCAATAAAGTCGAGCGGGTGGGCAGTAATCACATCTGTACGCATGATGTCTTTCACCTGCTTTTGCAGGACCTCACGATCATCATCGTGACGAGTCAGCGTGGAGGGGAGAGCGTCGCGCAGGTCCCGGTCTGAGACAATGCCAACCAGCTTTTCCTGTTCCATCACCGGAAGGTGGCGAATGCGATTTTCACGCAATAGGGAAAGAGCTTCCCCGATGGTGGTAGTGGTTCCTACCGTGATCACCTGCACTCGCATCATCTCTTCAATCCGCATGTGTTACCCTCCCTTCTAATACAGAAAACGGTTCCGGAAACGGACCGCGTCAAACTTGGCGATGCTCTCAGATGGTACTCGCTTGCCGATCCGGACCATGAGACAGTTGGCCGGATGGGAGCAGATCTCCGGGTCATCCGTTGCCATCCAGACCAATCCGGCACTGCCCATCACTTTTTCCATTACTTTACGATACTGCCAAACATCAAGACCTGTTCCTCTTAAGTCCCAGTGCCAGTAGTATTCAGTAGAGATCACGATATAATCTTCCATCGCATCATCTGAAAAAGCGACCTGCAGCATCTCCTTGCCTACGCCGCCAGACCTTACTTTTGGGCTGACTTCGATCGCTCCTAGTTCAAGCAGATCTTCCAGTTTTGCTTCCGACCAGCGCTCCATGGGATCAGGATGAAGAAACGTAACATAGGCCAGTACGAGGTTATCCTCGCGAGCGACGATGATTCTTCCCTCCGGCAGACCGGCAATCTCGACCAGTGCGCGATGCTGCTCTTGTGGAACGCGAAACGCCGTAAGGCCTTCGTCAAATCGCATCGAAGAGAGAGCCTCAGGGGTGATCGGTCCTTCAATGATCAGATGGTGCCCGTTTACAGTCAGTTCACTGTGCGCATAGCGTTTCGTGTGAATCATCTCACGATTCACCTCCACTTTTCTGTGGATTTATCCTCCTTATTATAGCGCAACTGGATCGCAGATGCCTGTATAACAACTGGATCGCAGATGCCTGTATAAACAGAACAGCCCATTTTTCCGTAGCACCGTCGGGAAAAATGGGCTGATTGTCGTTTCGGCTGTTTGCTGCTCTCTTGTTTGTTACTCGCTGCCGCTTACTTTCCTGGACGGAGCTGATTCGCCATGGCTATTTACGGCTGTGATATAGTACCATCCCGAGCGATCGCGGTACGTGTTGAGATAGGAAGTGGATACGGTCGTGTCAAGCAGGCGGAACGTTCCGTCACGATCCGAACTGTAGTAGATGTTATAGGCAATGATGTATTCGCCGCTCTCACTTGTTTCCCAAGAAATCGTCACACCGTCAGATGTGCTTTTGGTGCTCACATTTGTTGGCGGACTAGGTGGTTTTGCGTTTGCATCCGGTTCTGGCGTATCCGGTAAATCGATGCCGTCCAGATCGGAATCCGGCAGACCGGATGTGTCGGAACCATTGCCGTCAGGGGTGTTGCCCCCCGGCAGAGGCATTCCCGGGATGTCACTGCCAGGCAGTGGACCAACCGGTACCCATCCATCCGCTCCTGTTGTAGCGATCATCGAAGCGGGTGACTCCTGACCGGAGATGTCCACCGAAGTGACGTAGTAGGCGTACTGGCCTGATCCGCCTGTTTCATCGGTATAGGTGGTTACCTTTGGATCTTTCACCGTGCCGATGTGAGTGTACAAGCCATCGCGACCGGTCCGGTAGACACGGTAACCCAGCAAGTCAGGTTCCCCAGTGGTTTTCCAGCTGAGCGTTACTTTCCCGTCTGCCTGGGAGACGGACAAGTCAAGTGGCATATCCGGCGGACCGTTTTGTTCCGTACGCGGATCTTCCTCTTCTGGCAGGCGCTGTTCCCAGTCTAGCGGGCGGGTGGCCACCCGTCGATTGTGTTTTTTGATGTTTTCTTCCGAGACATTTAAAGGCTCTGGACTGCGGAAGAAGATGCCTTCTGTCACAAAGTCATCTGGTGTCCCTTCCTTGGCCAGATAACGCTTGCCCTCGTATTCTACGATGCGAGCCTTCTGGTGCAGGTCGTCCTGTTTATTCGGGATAAACTGACGGTTAAACAGATCGGTTATCAAGTGGCCCGCTTCTTTGGAGAGCTCGCTGGGCAAGAGTCCCGACTTGCTGTCAACGGTGTAGCTGACAATGCCTTCCGGTTTTTCAAATCTGTCGTTTTTATCCAGGATAGCCGGTTCCAGAGCGAGAACCTCTTTTATCACTTTCCCCCAGATATCCATCGGACGGGAACTGGCTGAACCAGGCAGCTGATGGGGCACGTCATAACCGATCCAGACGCCGAGAGAAACGGCCGGTGTGTACCCCACGAACCAGAGATCGTTTGAATCGTTGGTCGTTCCCGTTTTGCCGGCGACATCCACGCTGCGCGGGATGTGGCGGCGAACAGCCGTACCGGTGCCTGAGTTGACGACGGTTCGCATCATGTCTGTCATCAGGTACGCGGTCTGCTCACTGTATACGGCCACCGGGTTGCTCTCGTGTTCAAAGACGACATTACCCTGTGTATCTTCGATTCGCTCAATCATGTATGCATCGACAAACGATCCCTGATTGGCAAATGTGGCATACGCGTTGGTGATTTCCTCCACCGTCAAACCGTAGGCGAGGCCGCCGATGACCCCGGTTGCTGCATGATAGTCGCTCTCTACCAGTGTCGTGATGCCCATCTTCTTCACGTAATCGAGAGCGGTAGGAATCGTCACTTTTAGGTACGTCTTAATCGCAGGAACGTTCCACGACATGCGCAGAGCTTCACGGGCGCTGATCATCCCGCGGTATTTGTTGTCCCAGTTGGCAGGCAGATGGCTTCCCTTTGAACCATCGGCGAGCAACAGCGGCGAATCGTCGATGGGCGTGGCCGGCTGTAGCAGTCCCAGTTCAAATGCGGGGGCGTACGCGGCGAGCGGCTTCATCGACGAACCAGGTTGGCGCGGGACGGTGGCGTGATTGGTCTGTTCCACGCGGAAGTCACGACCGCCCATCATGCCCAGAATCGCGCCGGTATCGTTGTCAATCATCATCGCCCCGACTTCTTCCAGTGCATCCTTGATCTCCTTTTTCTCGCCGTTGCTCAGACGAACTGTATAGGTGGCATTTTTGCCGAAGTTTTCCGGATTGCTGGCAATAGACTCCATAATATCGTTTATTCGTTTGTCAATCGTGGTATAGATATGGTAACCGTTGCGCAGGATTTCGCGCCGCTTGTCTTCCAACAGCTGACGATATTCGTTGGGACCGATGCTCTCTTTGTCGCGTCCATTCTTTTGCAGCTCGGCGTCAAGCAGCGCTTGGGCAGCCCGTTCCTCTAACTCCATCATCAGGTGCGGATGCTCCGTGTACGCCCGTGCCGACGGTTTAGCCAGGAGAGGACGCAAATCGGTCTCGATTGCCTTTTCGTACTCCTCCTGTGTGATAAACTGATTCTCTAGCATGCGGTCAAGCACCATCTTTTGCCGTTCCTTGCCTCGGCGATAGCCGTCCTCTTCAAACGGGATGTAGGCAGCGGGACTTTGCAGCATGCCGGCCATATATGAGGCCTCTGCCAGTGCCAAGTCTCCCACATCTTTGTCGAAGATCCCTTTAGCCGCCGCCTTTACGCCGTATATATTAGAGCCGTTGGCGCTTTTGCCGAAATACATTTCATTTAGGTAGGCTTCCAGAATCTGATCTTTTGAGAACATTCGCTCCAGACGGAGGGCGTTAAAAATCTCCTTAACCTTCCGCTCGTGACTTACTTCTCTGGAAAGAACCGTGATTTTGATCAACTGCTGCGTCAGCGTGCTTCCTCCAGTGACGACAGGTTGATTGGTAAAATCTTGGTAAGCGCCGCGCAGTGTAGATTGCAGCACGATCCCGGGGTGGTCGTAAAAGTGCCTGTCCTCTGTCGCGATGATCGCTTTGATCAAATGCTGGGAAACTTCGGACAGTTTGGCCAGGCGGCGATCTTGCTCAGCCCGAAGCTGTCCAATCATTGATCCGTCGCTATAGTAAGCAAATCCTGTGAGGTGATTGCTAAAGATCTTTTCTTCATATTCCTCGCGGCTGCGAACGGGCTCGTCCTTTACGAGTGATGCGACGTAGCCGGTCAGCACACCGCCGGCCAAAAGCGCCCCCATTGCGCCCAGGAGCAGCAACACCTGCAGGGCGAGGATTGCAGGATGCTTCTTCATGCCCCGGCGCCTTTTGCGTTGGGTCGGTTTGCCGGCAGCCGATTGGTTCTTCTCCATTATGTATGTCCCCCCTAATTACGCTCCTTATTATATCACATCGCGGTTGGTGCGGATACAGATTGTGTCGGAAGGTGACGGCTTGCGTTGACAGAAAAACGGCCAATGTGATTAAATGAAATCGATAAATCTGCATAGCTGAAGTGTAAAGAAGGGTGACAGTAGTTGCAGTCGGAGCGTCATTCGGCAGGGCTGGGAAGAGGGTTTCCGCCAGCAGTCTGCCGCAGAGAGCTGGTGGCAGGTGCAAACCAGTGTCGCAGTCAGCAGCGAATTACACACCTGGAGCATGTCGATTTTGGTCGACCGGTCGGAAGGGCCGTTATCAGATGAAGAGGGGGGCACGCTTTTAGCTGCTTCCAATTAGGGTGGTACCGCGAGCCAACAATCTCGTCCCTATTAGGGGCGGGATTTTTTTTCATGCCATGACCATTAGAAAAGGAGCGTTGAATTAGAGATGGAGACAATCGATACAGGAGAACAACTGCAGAAGCAGTACAAACTGAACGAAGAACAGCAGAGGGAAGTGGAGCGGCAATTGGCCGTTATCCGGCGCGGTGTGGTAGAGATCGTACCGGAGGATGAATTGCGACATAAACTGGAACGGTTTGTGGCTACGGGTCAACCGCTAAAGATTAAGCTAGGCCTGGATCCCTCTGCACCGGACATTCACGTTGGACATACCGTGGTGCTGCAAAAACTGCGGCAGTTCCAGGAATTGGGCCATACGATCCAACTGTTGATTGGTGACTTTACCGGAAGGATCGGTGACCCGACCGGCAAATCGGAGACGCGCAAGCAGCTGACCGAGGAGCAAGTGGGGGAAAATGCAAAAAGCTATATCGAACAGTTCGGCAAAGTGCTTGATACCGCTAAGGTTGAAGTGTACTACAACTCTAGCTGGCTGGCACCGCTTACCTTCGCCGATGTGGTCCAGTTGGCAGCGAAAACTACCGTTGCTCGGATGTTGGAGCGGGATGACTTTGAGAAACGTTACGCTAGCGGACTGCCGATCTCGATCCATGAGTTTTTCTATCCATTGATGCAGGGATATGATTCTGTCGCGCTTGCCTGCGATGTGGAGCTGGGGGGGACAGATCAGAAATTTAACCTGCTGATGGGACGTCACCTGCAGAAAGAGTACGATCACGAGCAGCAAGTGATTATCACTATGCCGCTGCTTGAAGGATTGGACGGGGTACAGAAGATGTCGAAAAGCCTCGGCAACTACATTGGGGTGAACGAGGCGCCCAGTGAGATTTACGGCAAAACGATGTCCGTGCCAGATGAGCTCATGCTGAAGTACTATGAGTTGGTTACGGACTTGCCGTTGGACGAACTAGAGCGACTGAAGAGCGGATTGGCTGAGGGTTCCATCCATCCGCGTGATGCCAAGATGAGGCTGGCCAAAACACTGGTTCGCCTCTATCATGGCGAACAGGAAGCAGAGGCAGCGGAACATCATTTCAAGACTGTTTTTCAGCAGCGTGCCCTGCCTACAGATATTCCGGAAGTGACGCTTCAGGCAGACAGCTACCTGGACGGAGAAGCCGGCATCGTCAACTTGCTGTTTGAACTAAAGCTGGTCGGGAGCAAAGGAGAAGCTCGCCGGATGGTTCAGCAGGGAGCGGTCAAGGTAAATCAGGAAAAGGTAGATGATGTCGAGCAGGTGATTCGCCTGCAGGACGGGCTGATCGTACAGGTAGGCAAGAGGAAGTTCGCCAAACTGAAACTGTCGTAAACGTTGCGTACTGGCTACGCCAGGTTGGTTGGCAAAAGTTGCTCCTTTCGGAAAAGAGCTACTCTCCGCTTATACCCAGGCTTTATACACACAGAGCAGTGCCTTCGAAGGCACTGCTCTTTTCGGTTGACCGCTATATGGTGAATTTCCTCACTTCTGTTTTCAGATCATCGGCCAGTTTCTTTACATGATTAGAGGAGCTTTGCAGTTGTTGAATGGTGGCAAGCTGTAGATCCGCTGTGGCTGCCACGGATGCGCTGTAAGTGGAACCTTCCTCGGCCAGCGTAGACAATTGTTCGATCGAGGCTGTCACCTCTTCTGCTCCCGCAGACAGTTCTTCTACTGAAGCAGAAACCTCTTGAATCTGCGATGAGACCACTTCAATGGACTGGTAAATCTGTTGGAATGCTAGGCCTGTCTCGCGGACAACTTCTGACCCGATTTTGACCTCCGTTTGCCCTTTTTGCATGCTGTCGATAGCGTTTTTCATATCTTCCTGGATCCGCTCAATCAGCAGTGAGATTTGATCAGAAGATTCCCGCGATTGCTCCGCCAGTTTGCGAACTTCATCTGCAACGACGGCAAAACCCCGTCCGTGCTCGCCAGCCCGTGCGGCTTCGATTGCTGCGTTTAGAGCCAACAGATTGGTCTGATTGGAGATGTCGACGATTACCTCCAGGATGTTGCCAATCTCTTGAGAACGCTCGCCAAGTTTCTCTACGATGTGTGCGGCTTCCGAAACCGTTTCCCGGATGGCATCCATCTGCTTTTCTGTCGTTTGGACCGTTTCGTTCCCCTGTTTGCTCACCTTTTCCACTTGTTGCGCCGTTTCTGCTACAGAAGTAGCCGACTCGGCGATCCGCTGTATGCCGGCGGCCATCTCTTCCATTGCTCTGGCACTCTCTTTTGAACTCTGCCGTTGGCTGTCAGCCCCGGTGGCCACCTGTTTGATGGAGGATGTGATCTGTTCCGTGGTCAGAGTTGTCTCCTCAATGCTCGTATTCAGCAGGGTGCTTGCATCGGAGACTTGATTGGACACACCGGAAATCTGCGTGATCAGTCCCTTGACATTGGCGATCATCGTATTGAAGTGATGGGCCAACTGCCCCAGTTCATCCTTGCTTTTCACTGGTGCAGAGACGGTCAGATCCCCTTCAGCCGCCTGCATGGTTAAAGCCGAGAGATCCCTGATCGGTTTCAGTGTTCGGCCAATCCACCACCCGATCAGCAAGGTAAAGAGCACACCCACGATCAGACCGATCATAACCTGATGCCACAATGTTTGGTTCAGCTGGTTCTGCACCATGCCGTAGTCGAAGTCCACACCCAAAATGGCGATATTCTTGCCATCGGCGTTCTTGATGTACTAAATGATGGAGACCCATGTTCCCGACTGATCACTGTAGACCGTGGTTCGACCGATCCCCTCTGTTTGCAGTTGTTCGTAGGCGGCAACGAATTCCGGGGGCAGCTCGTAACCGACAGTAGGCGTCAAACCAGCTTCCAGAAGCGCATCGTTTGCCAACATCATGGTTAGCACCGATTTGCCGTCTGTTTGCTCCATGGTTGGATAGAACAAGTAGCTGTTTGCCACGCGCTCAAATCCCACGATGTTTTCCAACTGGTTCTGCAGGTCGCCGATCTCGTCTGCTGATTGGTACGCCTCACTATCGGCTCTCAATTGCTCAGCAGCGGTTTCAATCCGCTCATCATAGTAGCTGAACTGGGTCGTCACGAGGAGGGTCAGGTCTTCTAGTTCCTGAAAGTACGCATCTCACTGCTGGATGTATGACAATGTCACAAAAATAGAGGATAGTACGGCTACAAACAATGCAATAAACACAACGCCTTTTGTGATCATACTCATACGTTTTCCTACTCTTTTCACTGCTGTGCCTCCCTGTTATGATCCAAATGAACGTGGATGCTGATGACGTTATTTGTCGAATCTTGTCTCTTTTTATTATCGGAGAGTGGAGGTAGTGTAATTAGTAAGAAAATTTTAAATTTTATCCTATGTTTAGGGAGGAATGGGGCATGGTGGAAAGGCATGCAATAAGAGTGCAAAAAAGAAAAGAACCTCGGTACGAGGTCCTTTTCGTGAATGGTATTACCGGCTGTAAAACTCGACGATCAGCTTTTCGTTGATCTCTGCCGGCATTTCTTCGCGCTCAGGCAGGCGGGTAAAGGTGCCTTCCATGGCGTTATCGTTGAATGTGATGTAGTTCGGCAGGAAGTTGCGGGCTTCCAGTGCGTTCTTGATGATCGGCAGGTTGCGAGATTTCTCGCGAACGCTGATCACATCACCCGGTTGGACGCGGTAGGAAGGAATAGTTACCTTTTTGCCGTTCACCATGAAGTGACCGTGGTTCACCAATTGGCGGGCTGCCGGACGAGTAGGTGCGAAGCCCATACGGTATACCACGTTGTCCAGACGGGATTCCAACAATTTCATGAAGTTCTCGCCGTGTACGCCTGCCATTTTGGAGGCTTGCACAAAGGTACGGCGGAATTGCTTTTCGTTTACGCCAAACATATGACGCAGTTTTTGCTTTTCCTGCAGCTGAATCCCATACTCGCTTATTTTGCGGCGAGCGTGGCCATGTTGACCTGGGGGATAGTTGCGCTTGATGTCTTTGCCTGTTCCGTCAAGGGAAATACCCAGACGACGTGCCAGCTTGTGGCGTGGTCCTGTGTAACGTGCCATGTTATTCAAATCTCCTTTGTTCTGGGATTCACAGGTGTTTACTTCCAAAAGGCTAGTTCCATCTTTGTCTACACGAACTTCGGACGGTAGCGTTTCCGCATCGTGCTCCTCATGGGATTTCAGCCGCTGCCCACAAGGGATGAAACTACGAGGGTGCCCTTCTGTTTTTACCTGCAATCAATGCTACCCTGCTGCACATACAACCAATATTATAGGTTTGTCGCCTGAAAAGTCAAGAGGTTGTATCTGCCTTGCAATCAGTACATGTAGGAAGGCGCTTGGCCTAGATTGAGTTCGTTTCTCTTTTCCAGGAAGCGGGAGAAAGCGACGGCTGCATCAGCCCTGTTCACCACCAGGTCGGGTGAGAATTTTCCATCCTGTGCGCTCATGATCCCTAGTGTTGTAATGATCGCGATGGTACCCCGCTCCTCTTCTGAAATGTCTGTTACATTCGTAGCAAACAGTGAGTCGTAATCGGCCAGTTTGTGCAGGCCGAGGGCACGTACCAGCATGTCGGCCAACTCGCCGCGCGTGATCGTCTCATCCGGTTTCAGGTTGGGAGCGTCCTTGCTGAGAAGCCCGGACTGTACGGCTGCTTCCACGTATGCGAAGTACTGGGAGCCGGCGGTGACATCGTTAAATGTCGCTTTATCCAGTGCGTAGCGCTCTGGATAGAAGCGTCCATGGTTCAAAGTGATCATCAGCATCTTGATCATTTCCCCGCGGGTAATCGCTCTCTCCGGCATCAGCTTGCCGTCGATTGGAGAGATGGCATCGTACTCATACATCAGCGTCAGTTGTTTTTCCGCAGGATGTCCTTCAATGTCAGATGGTTTTACCCGATGCAGGGAGATCGTATTGCCGGTAGACAAGCTTACCCATTCACCGGTTTCCGCATGATAGGCATACGGCTGCTCGTATGGAGTCGTGGAGACACGATAGACCAGTCTGGCGGTAAGCTCATCTTCCGGATTTGCTTTTCCCATCTTGATCAGTTCTTCACGAATCGGCGGGAGCACGTATTCCAGCTCTACCTTTGCTTCCTCCCACCAGGCAGCCACGGCTTCGTCAGCGCTGGCGTGGCTCGGCGGTTGGTTCGGGTAGGTCTCGCTGCCTATGTTGACATCGTAGTGCTCAATCTCTCCTTTTGCCAGGTTAAACGTAATCGATGCTGTTCCGCTTGCCGCCTGGATTCCGTCGATCAGACGGTGAAAATGGATGCTGACCCAGTCGCCGCGCTCGAATTCACGTCGGTCGTTCACGTCGGTCAGATACAGCTCGGAGGCGATGGATGGCGAGTATTTTTTCAGGGCGGCGATCGCTTTCTCTCTGATTTGCTCCTCCGTCCAATCTACTTTCTCCGTTTTACCCGATTCAGTAGCCAGTGGGCGAATCATATCATTGTTAAACGAGAGTACATCGCCTGTTTTGGCGTCAAGCGAGACGTAGACATAACTCGTTTCTTCGTTGGAGGTTCCTTCCTTTTCATAGCGAAGTCTCCAGACACTGCTCTCGCTTCGCGATTCATTCTCATAATAGTTGACGGAGGCCAACTCGTATCCGGACAGGCTGAACAGCTTGTTAGTCAGTTTGACCGCATCTTCTTGGGAGAGCGAGCCACCGCTGTTGTGCGGCGTGAGGGAACCGTTGGTGACCGGGACCGGCTCTTGATCGGCGGAGCGCGGTTCCAGATCCTGCTTTAGCGGTTCGCCTGTTTGGGCATCGATGAAGTACTCAAATGGGTTCTGGTACACAAGGTATGGCTTCGCCTGGTTGTCGTTGTACCGCTCCCAGGGCAGGTTGTAGACCGGTTTGGCATTGGCTGACTCTTTGAACGCCTCAGCTGCCTGGTCTTCACCGATCGTCTCTTTGGGCTTTGGGAACGTGATCTTGTCGTTCCAGTCCAGATTATAGCTGGTCACTTTTCCCGATCCGTCAACCTCGATATAAATCCCATTGTCAGGAAAGAGAATATCGTTGGCAACGCGTGCATAGCGGAAGGTGTATCGAACATCATTTCCCAACGGTGGCTTTTCGTTTGGCATATGGCGATCATACAGGCGGACCTGGGATTTCTTCGCAGAAGCATGCTGGTTTAAAAACTGTTCGGCGATTTTGGCTGCTGCTTCCCGTTCGATCGGCTGTCCGGAATTGCTGTCGTCTCGCTTGTTTTCCCAGGTGTGATAGGATGTCAGTTCACCAGTGTCTGCATTGATCGAGACGCTGATAGATAGATTGGTTCCCCGACCGTTTTCTTCTTTTTTCATCCAATCAAAGCTCCACTCTGGAAAGGAACGCCAGTTATCTCGATTACGGAACGATGTGTTAGTCAGTTCAGCACCAGCCGGGAGTGTTACGTATGATTTAGCAATCGCCAGCGCTTTCTCTTTGTTCAGTTTCACATCGGAAGGTTGAATGGCTGCGATCTTGCCCGATACGGCTGCCGCGGTCGGCAGTGAATTCACCTGAGCTTCAACGGCTCTCGCAGGTGCTGCTTGTGCTGTAGCCAGCGGCAGCAGGAGTGATGCGGATAACAAAACGCATGAGGCGCGTTTGAGATGTACGGGTTTCATGGAAAGCCCTCCTTTAATTGGCATCGAACTTCACTATTGTAGACGGCCTATGATGGGAATCCGTTTCAATCGTTTTGTTTTTACAAAAAATCGTAAAAAGGGAACTTGTCCAGCCAAAGATTATAGCGTGTCACTTATAAACCCTTTATAATGAAAAAAGACAGATAAAAGGAGGGCGATCAATGGAAACCATCCTTTACATGATCCGCCATGGGGAGACCGAATGGAACCGGATCAGGCGCATCCAAGGACACAGTGATCTCCAACTGACCGCAACTGGCGAACGGCAGGCCGATAGACTGGCCAAAAGGTTTGCCGGAAAGGCGATTTCCGCTGTCTACTCCAGTGACTTGCAGCGTGCCAGTGAAACAGCCCGCCGGCTAGCAGAAGCAGTCGGACAATCGGTTCATATACTGCCCGCTCTCCGCGAACGGAACTTCGGCAAATGGGAAGGGCTTACCCGTGAAGAGATTGAGGAACGGTATCAAGATAGCAATATGAATGAAGCAAAGTATGGGATCGAGTCATTTGCGGCGATGCAAAAAAGGGCCATGGAATGTCTGACGACAATCGCTGAGGTAAACCTCAGTGGAACGGTTGCGGTTGTCAGCCACGGAGGCTTGATTAATTCGTTTCTTCATTTCATTACAAACGGAACATTGGGAACAGGTGTGACACAGATTGATAATACGGGAGTATCCACCGTTCGTTATCGCAGCGGACAGTGGGAAGTATTGCACGTCAACGATACGGAACACCTACAGGAGCCTCCGCTGTTCGCCGGCTAGTTGGTAGTTTGGGTTGAACGGTTGGTAGAAAACGCAAGGTGGGGAAGGGGAAGAGAGGGTTTAGTGGCGATCCAAAGACAAATGTTAGGGAAGTTAGAGAGTGTTTTCATGTATATGAGCCACTTTTTTTTGGCTGCATGGCCGGAAAATCGACCCGGATTGTTGTTCCTGACGGATGCCTCCGGTCGCCTGCTCAATATGGTTCCCCTGCAAGCCCATCAGAAGTGGAAGCCAGCTGCGTTCACGTACGGGATCGGGGACGTGATGGCTGCAGGCGCTGCTTCGGTCGTCAGCAAAGCACTTGACAGCGGCCAACTGTCAGTGGCGGAGGAAGCAGGTCCTGGCAACAGATGCGCCTGGGCAGCGATCCCGCTGAAGGAACAGGATGGCCGCATCAGGGCGACGATTGGCTTGATCGTACCCAAAGAGCTTTTTCCTTATGAGCTAGGCTCCTATATGCAGGGAATGGAACCGCTGATTTATATGGGCTATGATGCATACATCAAGCGGGCTACCAGTGAAATCGTGATGAATGCCAACAGGTACCACAAGGCGAAAGAGTTTGTAACATGTGTAATCGAGCAAATCCACGAGATAGTAGATAAGGGGTGCTGCTCCGCGGTCCGGCTTGATGACCGGGGATACGTCGTGCCGCAGGAGCGTTTTACGATTCCGGCCGGAGAGGATCATGACAGGCATTTGTCCGAAATCCTCCCCCGTTTCTTCAATCGGCGAATCACCCCCACTGTCACCGATGAACACCGATTGATCGTCTCTCCCGTGTACTGTGAAGGAACCCCTCTTTATGCCTTTTTGCTGCACATTCCACCCGAGCAAAACGGCGTCGTTTACGACGCCCGAGACGTAGCCTTCCTGCAGAACGTGGCAGAGAAGATCCGCAACGCTTTGATGCGGGCGGTCATATCGGATCAGATACGCCGAGAAGAGCGGAAGAAAGATCTGTTGTACACGCTAACCAAGCAAATCCAGGCATCGATCGATGTAAATGACGTGCTCGACGAAATCATGAAAAGCATCCGGCAGCTCTACCCGCATGCAGAGGTAGAACTGTATCTGACGGTAGACACCAACACGACGCTGCCGGTGAAACAGCTTGGCTACCAGACGGAACAGGGAGAGTTTAGCAATCGGGCGTACATGGAAGGACAGCTCGTGGTTGGCTCCAGGCGAGAGGGAGAGGAGGAAGTGACGGTCGTCGCAGCGCCACTGTTGGGAAAGCAGGGAGTGTACGGGGTGCTCCAGTTGACGGCCGGCAGAGGAGGACTCCTGCTCCATACGGAGACGGACTACATCTCGATATTGGCCGAGACGGCAGGTACAGCGTTTGAAAACGCGCAGTTGTACCAGCAGTCCCGCAACCTGATCCGCGAACTTCGCCTGATCAACGAAATGGCTCAGCAGCTAAACCGTACATTAAATCTTGAGGAAATCATGCAGATCGTATCCAAAATGATGATCAATACGTTCCGTGCACAGCATTGTGCTATTTTGCAGCGGCTGGATGAGAGTCGCTTGATTGTCCGGTACGCATCCACCGAAGAGGATATGGGCAGAGTGGTTGCTGCTTCCGATGTGCCCGTAGAGGGAATCCTGCGGGAGAGGCAGGGAGTGATTGTAGCTCACGGGCAGCCGCAGACAGTTGCGTATTCGGGTACGAAGTTTGCTTCGCTGATGGGCGTCCCGATATGGAAGGAGTCAAAAGTTTCGGGAGCCCTGATCGTGTCCGACGAGCGGCCTCATTTTTTCAGTTTTGACGATTTTAAACTGCTCGAAATCTTCGGTCAGCATACCAGTCTTTCCATCACCAACGCGATGCTTCACAATGAAGTGGAGCGGATGGTGCGGACGGATAATCTGACCGGATTGTTTGCCAGACGTTATCTGGATGAGCAGGTTAGCCACTCTCTCGAACATGATGACCGCGGTTCCCTGATTTTAATCGACATTGATTACTTCAAACAAATCAATGACACGTATGGGCATCAAGTAGGGGATGAGGTGCTCATGCAGGTGGCACAGTTAGTCAAACAGTGCATTCGCGATACCGATATTCCCGCCCGTTGGGGAGGAGAGGAACTGGCGGTCTACCTTCCGAAAGTGGATATCTCTCGGGCCTTTATCGTGGCCGAGCGAATACGCAGTTGCGTGGAAGCGGAGACCAGACCGCAGGTCACCATTTCCATTGGGGTCGCAAGATGGGACCGGCAAAATCACCATCAGGTCAGTGTAGAGACATTGTTTCATCAGGCGGACACTGCCCTGTACGATGCCAAAAACAGAGGAAGAAACCAGGTGCGCCTGGCATAGTTCGCCCAAAACTGCTTCGCTCTGTCCGATCTGCCTAAAGGGCCGTTAACCGGCTAAGAGAAACCGTGAAGGGGATGGATCCAGCATGTCACAAACTACCGACAATAAACGGCCACTGGAAGTAGCACAGGGCGTATATCAAATCGAGCTTCCCACCCCTTTTTCCGTGGGTCCCGTCAATGTCTACCTGATCATGGGAAGCGAACTGACACTGGTTGATGTAGGACCGTATACACCAGCCGCCTGGGATGCATTGGTCAGCGGGCTGGAACTGCTTGGCTGCCAATTAGGTGATGTCAGACAAGTGGTTCTGACCCATCACCACGTAGACCATTGCGGACTGTTAAAAAAGGTTAAGGCTGCGTCAGGTGCTCTAAGCTTTGCCCACCCGTTGGCCGTTCCGTATGTGGAGATGGACCAGACATTTATGGAACACCATAATCAGTTTTTCTACCACCTATATCGGGAGAGTGGAGTACCGCAGAAGATGATGGCGGTCATCGAGAAGTTTTACCAGTTGATGCAGACGTTTTGCCAACCGGCTGGAATTGACGGCCTGTTAAAACATGATCGGCCGCTGCCAGGACTGCCTGAGTGGCAGGTGCTTTATACGCCTGGTCACTCCCAAAGCCACCTCTCCTTGTATCGTTCGTCAGATCAAGTGTTGATTGGTGGAGACCACATCTTAAAGCGGATTTCATCCAATGCGTTTATCGAACCGCCGCGTGATCCTTCCCAAGCACGTGCGCTTACATTGGTGCAGTATCGTACGGCTCTCCAGATGTGTGCCGATATGGATATCGAGCTGGTGCTGCCGGGACACGGGGAACTGGTAACCAATCATCGGGAGCTGATTAGTGCGCGCTTGCAGCGTAACTGGGAGCGGACCGGCGTACTGCGCCGTCTGCTGCAGGACGGACAAAAGACAGCGTATGAGTTATCCGCCTTGCTGTTTCCTGACCTCTACGAAAAAGAACTGGCGCTCACCTTGTCAGAGACCGTAGGCCATATCGATTTGCTTACCATCCTCCACCAGGTGGAGCGCGAACAGAGGGACGGGATTCTTTACTATTCCCTATAGCGCCCCCATTTGGAATAACTCTCCTTTTCCTCGGAAACCCTAACGAGGACAAGGGGGAGTAGCAATGGTGAGCAAGAAAATCAGCGTGATTGGCGTACTGGTACTGTCACTTTTGGCAGGCTGCAACCAGATGGAGACCAAGCAGTCTGCAGAGGCCGATTATCTGGCCGTCCGTGATCAATTCCTGTCGCAGCAGGGGTACTCTTTTTGGGGAGTAACCAAGCAACTGGCGGGCAACAATGCGACAGGAAGCGCGGTCAATTTCTCCGGACAAGTGCAGGGAGATGATCTGTTTCTCAATGTAAAGCTGCCCTTGCCTGAACAGAAACGGGTGAACACGTTGTCGCTGCTCACAAAGGAACAGCAGTTATACGTGAAGACAGGCGACAATTCATCATGGCGGAGCGTTGATGACGGGGACGTCTCTTTTCAGCAGGAACTAAACAATTGGAATCCGATTATTTCGTTTCAACAGATGGAAGAGATGCGAACCAGCGTTGTTCCCCTGCGAGACTTTCACCAGCAAGACGACTTGAGAGCGGTACGAGTCCTTCTTGACTCAAGCAAGTTGAAGCAGGCATTGGCCAAGCAGATGAAGGAGCAGATTGATGGAGGACGTATCCATACGGCCCATGTACCGAAACTAAAAGTGGCGATGAACCTGTCGAACGGAGAATGGCGAAAAGGGGAGCGGGGAGCGAGGATAAAGGCCGAAGAGAACCGCCAGGAGATTGACAACCTGATCGACAACATGGAGTTGGAGGCGGAATACACGCTCTACTATGATACGACCACCTATCTGCCGACGCGGATGGTGATGCAGATTCGCTCGGAATATGATCTGGACGGACAACGGATGCAAGAATATACCGAGGTGGATACCCATATGCGAAACTACGGACAGCGCTACCAACTGCCGGAGCCATCACAAGCATCAAAGCAACCTGATCACTCCAAGTCCCTTACCAGACCACCGGAAAACCCAAGCGACACCATGATCAACGACCCTGGACGCTGACAGCTGAGGGTGTCCCAAAAGCCATGAATAATGGCTGAGGGATCCCCTTTTTTTTTTCAATCTAGAAAAACAAAAAGAAACCATCCTTTGGTAAAATGTAAGTGCGACCCAACACATACAAAAGGAGTGGTTTCTTTGTACATTCAATATACCATGGATCAACTTTGTTTACCAATGGATGTAGAAGAGGACATTCCCGCCAATCATCTCGTTCGTGTGGTCAACGCCGCTGTCAATCGTCTCGACGACGCCATCTTTGACGCGGCTTACCCCGGAGGCGGACGAGACAGCTATCACCCCAAGATGCTCACCAAAATCATCATCTATGCCTACACCCAGCGCATCTACTCTTCTCGCCAGATTGCCAAGGCCGTCCGTGAAAACATAATGTTCATGTGGATCGCAGGCAGACAACGTCCGGACTTCCGCACCATCAACCGCTTTCGCTCGGAACGAATGAAACCCGTACTGGAGACTGTGTTTACCGCCATTCTTCAATTCTTGGTCGAGGAGAATTACGTGCAGCTGGAGCATTACTTTGTGGACGGTACCAAGATCGAAGCCAATGCGAATCGGTATACGTTTGTTTGGGGAAAGGCTGTCGTCAAGCACAAAGCCAAGCTCCAGGAGAAAGTGAAGACCTTGTTTGCCACCATTGAGGAAGCCGAAAAGCAAGAAGAAGGAGCGCACGGGGGCCAAGATCTTCGCGAGCTGGGCGAGTCCTCTACCCTCACAAGTGAAAAGCTGGAGCATGCCGTCAAGCAATTGGAGGAACGCCTGCAGGAGAAGCCAAAAGACAAGCCACTAAAGAAGGCGGTTCGCACCATCCGCAAAGACCTGCTTCCTCGCCTCCAAAAGTATGAAACACATGAGAAGATACTAGGCACTCGAAATAGTTACAGCAAAACGGACCCTGACGCTACCTTTATGCGAATGAAGGAAGACCACATGCGAAACGGCCAGCTCAAACCTGGCTACAATGTGCAGATTGGCACCGAAAATCAATTCATTGTCGGCTACAGTGTGCATCAGCGGCCGACCGATACGCGCTGCTTTATCCCTCATCTTGAAAAAGTAAAGGCGCAGATCGGAAAGCTACCGAGAAGCGTCATCGCAGATGCGGGTTATGGCGGCGAAGAGAATTATGACTATCTCGAACAAAACGAAGTCGAAGCCATCGTCAAATACAGCACGTATCACCGCGAAAAAAGCAAGGCATGGCAAAGGGACATCAGCAAGATCGACAACTGGACGTATAACAGTGAGCAAGATACGTGGACATGCGCAGCGGGGCAAACCCTCCATTTCCGAAGAGAGAGCAAGGAGAAAACGGAAAGTGGATACGAAATCGTGTACCGTCATTACAGAAGCGCCGGTTGCGAGGACTGTCCGTTGAAGTCTCAGTGTACGAAAGCCCAAGGCAATCGCGAAGTCAAAGTCAGCATGAAGTATTTGCGGCTAAAGAACCAAGCAAAGCAGAAGCTCCGCAGCGAAGAAGGGTATGCCCTGGCAGTGAGGCGCATGATTGAGCCGGAGCCCGTGTTTGGTGCTATGAAGAACAATCGAGGGTTCAAAAGGTTCCTGCTTCGAGGCTTACCGAAAGTAAGTCTGGAGGTCGGGTGGCTTTCCCTTGCCCACAATTTGCTCAAGAAGGCTGCAGTGGACGCCCAAAGACAAGGAGCTAAGCGAGAACAGGTCGCTTAGCTCCTTTGTTTTTTGTTTCTTCCGAGACTTATCTAATTTTTTTCTGATGAGGTCGTTCCTAAGTTTACTTTTGGGACACCCTCGAATAAATGTATAAATGCGTTATGATTCCGCAGGCAGTTGAACGTAATACCCGACAGGATAATGGTCGGAGTGACTCGGTGTAGAGATAAATCCTCGCAAAAAGCGAACCTCTTCGGACAAAAAGATATGATCGATCTGTCCTGTCGTGTCTCCTTTGATCGTGCGAACGGCGGAAGTCTCCCTGTACATCGGGTCGTGAAACAGTTGCCGCAGCGGCTCCAGCAGCGGGTCCCCCGAACGGGTGTTGAAATCTCCCAACAAGATGGAGGGAGCAGACATATCGGCCGCTATGTGCTCCACGAGGAGTGTAAGCTGGCGGGAACGTTCCTCAGGCTGCAGCCCCAGATGTGTGGCATAAAGCTGCAGCGGCTTCCCGTGTATGTCGATCACCGCTGCCAACAACTGCCTTGGTTCTACCTCAAATGGCAGGAAATGTTGGGTAGCAGAGCGGATCGGATATCTGCTTAAAATGGCGTTTCCGTATGTACCGATCCCAAAGTTAATACTGGGTGCGTAAGCATAGTTCATCTCAAGTGCGGCGGCAATCTCTTTGACCTGATTCACAAAACCGGAGCGGGGCAGACGGATATCCACTTCCTGTAAGGCAATTACGTCCGCTTCAAGCGGCCTCAGATCATCGACGATTGCTTCCGCATCGGCTTGGCCGCTGTCGTCGCGACATCCACGGATGTTGTAGGTGACGACCTTTAGAATCGGATCCTGCAGGTGGCGTGAAAAACTTGAGTTCATCGTGTTGTCAACCTGCACGCGGCCTTCTACATACCAGACAGCCGACAGGCAGCAGAGCAAAATTCTCCACAGCTTGCTCCTACGCTTCATCGCTTCCCCCCTCATCATTTCGACAAAATCGCGCGATTTGTCCCTCAATTCCCACTTTTCTCTATCATAACGTGACAAGAATCTCTTTGAATACCGGAAAAATATGTCGTCTTTCCGATGATGACTGCTTTTTTTGCAGGGAAATCTGTACTATAATAATGGGGATCTGCTTGCTAGATAGATTCAACAAACCTCACATCGGTATTTTTCCAGGGGGGACAACCGGGATGAAACGAGTTGGGGAGCCGAGCGGTAAAGGCACGGATCAGACCAAGGCGCGCATCCTGGCTGCCGCCGCCAAACTGTTTGATGCACAGGGATTTGACGGCACTACGGTTCGTCAGATTGCCAAGGAAGCAGATGTGAATCTGGCCCTTATTTCCTATTATTTCAACGGGAAGCGGGGGCTGCTTGAGGTGCTGATTGCCTCGTATTACGAAACATTTTTCCGGCTCCTGTCCGAACAGAAAGCAGCAAGCCCACAGTTGGATCCACTAGACGAACTGCTTGCCGTGGTAAGACTTTATGTGTTTTTTCAACGCGATCATGCTGCTGTGACGCGGCTGATCCAACGGGAATTAAGTGTAGAATCAATGCTGGCACGTGAAGTGATGACCGTATACATACATCGGTGGAAGCATATTTTTTCCAGTATTCTAGAAGAAGGTATATCCAGGAACTTGTTTGTTCCTCTGTCTGTTGACCAGGTATTGTTGGCGATGACCAGCCTGCTCGTCTACCCCTACCTGAATCTACAGGCCGTCCGGGAAGTCTACTATCTGGAACCGGGTTCAGACGAGTTTTGCGAGTGGCTGGTTGCTTCGGTTGAACAGTTGTTTCGTTCGCTGCTGATACCCTTGTCATCGCCGTCCAGTCCGGATAACGCTTAAAGGGGGTTGTCACGTTGAAGTTACGTATGCTGTTTTTCTTGCCCATTGCTGTTGCTGTTTTCATGTTTTCCACTACTGTCTGGGCAGCACCCTTCCCGTCCAAGACGGACGAGGTGGTCCAGGACGAGGAAGGCTATCTCGATGAAAAGCAGAAGGAATCGTTTATCGAGTTCGTCGAACAGTACACGGATACCTACAAGGTAGTTGTAGTAGAGAGCGTCCTGCCGGAAGCGGCCGATGTCGATGAGTACGCCCAAAAATTGTACGACAACTACAATCTCGCCGAAAATGCGATGATGATCGTGCTTGATATTAATACACAGGAATTGGGTGTATACCCGGGCCCCGCTCTACAGGAGAAAGGCGCAAAAATGGAGATGCTGCACGAAAAGATCGTTACGTATTACAAACCGTTCAGCACCGAAAAGAAATATATGCTAGGCATTCAAACTTTTGTTGCCGAGATGAATAACGAGTTGAAGCGGATTGCTGCCAAGGCGGATGCCGCTGCTGGTGAAGAACAGCCTGCTTCTGAACCAACTGCCGAGCAGCAGGAGACAGACTCGCTGTGGAGTTTCCTACCCTGGTGGGTATACGTGCTTGCGGCGCTTTTCCTGCTTTCTTTGATTGCCCTCTTGTACGCGTTTGTGCGGCGCAACAGTATTCTTTCTGAATTGGATCGCGTAGAAGACTGGAAAGACGATCTGGTCGAAAAAATCCAGATGATCGATGTGGACAAGCCGCTCCGCAGAGCGACCGGAGCGACGGAAGAATGGTACGCTCAGTTGGCCAATCGCAAAGAAAACTTGCTGCGGATGAGGATTCCGGACGTAGAGATGATCATTTTGGAAGCAGAGGAAGCGTGTGATCGGCTGCGCTTCAGGGTTGCCCTCGATTTGATTGCGGAGGGCGAAGAAGTATTGACTGCGCTCGAAGGTGAACTGGCTGAACTGAAATCCGACAGCACCAAAGTGGTTGAAAAGAAAAAAGAAAATACCACTCATCTTCCGGAAATCGGAAAACTGGCGGAACAGTGCGAACGGAAACTGACCAACGCTCGCCTCGAATACGGATTGACGTTTCATGAGTTGAAGGGCAAGCTGGATGAGGCAGAGAGGATGCACCGTACCGTAAAGGAACTATTGGCCGGTGGCGATACGATGAAAGCCCATGAAGTGACGGAGGAAGCCCAGACGATCCTGCAGGGCGTATTGCAATCGCTGGAGAGGCTTCCGCAGTTGATCAACCGCGTGCAGAAGGAAATGGTCGCCGAACTAAAGCAGTTGGAGGATGACATTGCTATAGTAGAAGGGGACGGGTACGACCTCAGTCAAACCCAGTTGGACGCTTCACTGCTTCAGATCAAACAACTGCTCATCTCCGCCGAGACCTCTCTGGAAGAGGGGAATCTGGAACACGTAGAGATGCACATCAAGGCGTTTGCCATCAAGCTGGATGCTACCTACCAAAGCATGGAGGAAGCTGTGCTCAGTCAGCGGCAGGCTGCGGCGGCCGCGGTGTTGGTAGAAGAGCGGACACCACAGGAAAAGCCTTCTCTCGGAGGGATAGCGGAGGCCGTTGTTGCATCCTCAGCTCTTCGAGAATCCTTGATCGATTTATCGGCAAAAGAGGAGGCCCAAGCAGTGGCTTCGGCAGCAGAGCAGGTTGGATTAAACCTTGCTGCGTCACGGCAAGAGGCGGAGCAAGCGGCTGAGCACGAACAGCTACCAGCGGATCCGCTCCCAACCAACGAAGTGGAACTGACCGAGTACGATCCCCTTCCATCCGAGACAAGGATAACAATAGAAGCGGATGACAAGGACGAAACAGCGGGACAGGGCTCTGTCTCTGGCAGCGATTTCTCCACATCCGATGAGGAGCGCAGCCTGCTCTTGGCGCGGAATGAGAGATTGTCAGAAGAACGGCTGGTGCTAGAGGCAGATGACGAGGCAGAAGAGCCGCAGCCTGCTGCCTCAGCCGAAGTTGCCTATGATGACCATGATGAGGATGAGCAGGACACAGAGTATGAACTGGTGATGCCGAAGCCGCTGGGAGTGCAGGCGGCAACGGAGAAAGCTGTAGAGGTGGAGACCGGAACCGAAGCGGAAACGTTCCTGATCGAGACCGAAGATGATGCCCTGGACATGATGGAGTATATCGCCAATTCCTTGATCCGTATCCGACAGCAGCTGAAACGCAGCTACCTCCCTGGGATTCCCGATGATGTTACGTTTCGCTTTGATCAAGTCGTGCAATCACTTGGCCGGATCAAGATGTTGATGGAACGATACGAGTACGAACTGCAAGAAGTGACAGAGATGCTGCAGGAAGCGCGGGAGGAATTGCAGATCACGCAGAAAATGGCAGATGATGTCATCTCCTATTGCCAAAAAGCGGAGGGAGCCATACAGTACACCAACCGTTATCGCCGGCAAAACCGACAGGTACATGAGATGCTGACCAAAGCGGAACAGGCTTTCCGTCAGCTTCGGTTCGCTGAAGCATTTTCCTTTGCCGAAGAGGCCAGACTGTTGGTCGAACAAGAAACAGAAGAGGCCGCGGGAAGCAATTGGCTGCTGCGGCGGAAAAAGAAAGGAGCAGGGGAATGATGCCCTTGCTCCTTCCTCTCTTCTTGATTACTGTCGGTCTGTTGGTGATCTGGCAACCGCGAACCAAACGCTGGCGGCAGCGGCTCTCCCGACATCTGGGGGGAGACGAAGCACGGATCAAACAGCGGGCCAATACCTTCTTTTTACTGGGATTTGCCTTTGTCCTGGCTGGTATGGCGCTGCTGTACAGGCTTGCTTGGTGACCGCCTTATCAAAAAAGAAGGGGGATGCACTCCCCCTTCTTTTTGTCTGCCATCTGCAGTGGAGATCCCTGCCCGCTCTATTCCGCAGGCAGGGAGAGAATCCTGTCGTCTCTTGCTTGCAAAGCTTGTTGTGCGCTGTGTGTGCCGGCTACATATCCGGAAGAAAAGGCAATGGTGATGTTGTAGCCACCGGTATGAGCATGTACGTCCATCACTTCACCAGCGAAGTAAAGCCCAGGCATCAGCTTCGACTGCATCGTTTGTGGTTCAATCTCTTTGACGTGAACACCGCCGCCAGTGATAAATGCTTCCTCCAGAGAAAGAGTGCCGGTAATCGTTAACGGAAACGTTTTAACCAGTTGGACAAACGTCTGCCAACTTCGCTTTGTCACGTGGTGTGCCGTCGTCTCTCCCGGAATGGCGGCCATCTCCAACAACAGCGGAATCAATCGCTCCGGCAGAAATCCTTTCAGCACGTTTTTGATTGCTTTTTTTGGATGAGATTCTAACAAGGCCCAACTCTCCTGAAAGAGTTCATCTGAAGATGTCATCGGCATGAGATCGATACTTAGGCGGAGAGGAACGGAACCATGTTTCCGTCTCGCCACGGAGACATAATGGCCCATGCGAAGAGCCGCCGGCCCGGACAGTCCGAAATGGGTAAAGATCATGTCGCCTTCCTGCGTACTGATCTTCTTCCCCTTTGGTGCGTATAACGTCAAAGTGACGTCGCGCAGGGACAACCCTTGCAATACTCTCTCCTGGATAAACGGATCATTGGAGACGAGCGGCACCTCTGTCGGATACAGGTCGGTGATCGTGTGGCCAGCTTCCTTGGCCCAGGCGTATCCGTCCCCAGTTGAACCAGTTTTCGGAACCGATCTGCCGCCCACTGCTACAACGACACAGGCGGCGGCCAACTGCTCTCCTGACTGCAGCAGCACGCCACTGGTTCGTCCCGCCTCATATCGGATTCGCTTGACCGGGCTGTTCAGGCGAATCTCCACACCCTGCTGCTTCACTTTTCTGATCAGTGTATTGGCCACTGTAATCGCTTTGTCGGTAACGGGAAACATCCGTCCCCGATCTTCTTCCTTTAGGGCAACGCCCAAGTCCTCAAAAAAACGGATAATCTGCTTGTTGCTGAATTGAGCAAAGGCGCTGTACATAAATCGCCCGTTTCCCGGCATCTCTTTCATCAATTCGTCTAACTCCTTGGCATTGGTCACATTGCAGCGGCCGCCACCGGAGATGATTAGCTTGCGCCCCAGTTTTTCGCCTTTCTCCACCAAGCAGACGCGCCCCCTGTGCGGAAGCTGCGTAGGCGGCCATTAACCCGGCCGGTCCGCCACCGATCACAATCACATCGTATGCATTGTTCTTCATGGTTTCTTTCACCGTTTCCTTAGGCGTTGTTGATTAGAAATCCTAGTTGGACGTTCCTCTCACTTATAGGTTTCACTTGCTTGAGTAACAGCATCCAGACGATTTTGATTTACCTCGTATCCAATACCAGGCCTGCTCGGCACGCGGATATAGCCGTTTTCGACGATTACTTCCGGCTCGATAATATCCTGTTGCCAATAGCGATTGGAGCCAGATGTGTCACCGGGCAGCGTGAAGCCAGGGAGTGTGGTGACGGCCACGTTGTGGGCACGGCCAACCCCCGATTCCAGCATCCCGCCGCACCATACGGGGATGTTGCGCGCCTGGCAGAGGTCGTGGATCTGCTTGGAGAGGCTTAGTCCCCCTACACGGCCCACTTTGATGTTGATGATCCGGCAACTTCCGAGATCAATCGCCTTGCGTGCATCATCAACGGTATGGATGCTCTCATCCAGGCAAATCGGTGTGGCGAGCTGCCGCTGCAAAACAGCATGATCCACAATATCGTCATGGCCCAGCGGCTGTTCAATCATCATCAAGTTGTATGGATCAAGCTGCTTCAGGTGTTCGGCATCGCGCAGCGTATAAGCCGAGTTGGCATCGGCCATCAACGGGATGTCGCCAAATGTTTGACGAATGGCAGCAATCACATCCACGTCAAAGCCGGGTTTCACCTTTACTTTAAACCGTTGATACCCCTCCGAGAGAAAATGTTCCACCTGCTTAAGCATGGCTGTAACATCCTCTTGTATCCCGATGCTGACCCCGACCGGGATCTTTTCCGCTTTTCCGCCAATTGCCCGGGAAAGAGACAAATTTTTCCTTTTGGCGTACAGGTCCCAGATTGCGCACTCGATCGCAGCTTTTGCCATCATATTGCGGCGAATCGGGGCGAACAAGCGGATGCATTCATCCGGATGTGAAAACGGTCGGCCTAGTACAAGGGGGATTAAATAATCTCGTAACAGGTGATGATTCCCTTTTAACGTCTCCTCATTGTATAGCGGATCCCGCATGGCAGTTGACTCACCATATCCAATGATACCATCCTGGTCGTGCACCTCAATCAGCAAAAACTCCCTTTCGGTCGTTGTGCCGAAGCTGGTGACAAAAGGTGACTTCAAGTTCATTGACAGATGGCGCAAAACAACTCGTTGAATCATCATCCCCAATCGACTCCTTTCTGCAGCAGGTAGGTGACGGTTAATTCGTCAGCTTGCCGAATCACGTCAACCACAGTGTATCCGTTGGAAAAGTAGTGGGGAAACAGCTGACGGGTCACCTGCCGCCATTCTTTGGCTGTGTTCATATCGGTCCGCTTGATCTGTTGAAAGTAAGCAGGCACAGAAATCCCAATGAACGGTTCATCTGTCTCCCAGACAGGTTCCAGCGGCACCGGCAACCCCTGCTCATCCTGTTTCCAGCTCAATACCTTGGGAAAAGACCGACTTGCAGCAGGTTGCTTATTGAGCGTGCTGCTGTATTGGCGGACTCGCTCGCTGTCCAACAGCCATTCAACGATAAAGCGGTCAGTCGGCAGTCCCTTGTTCATCTCGTCATGTAGCTCGCCATAGCAGTTGGGGACGTAACGGCGGACCATTCCTCCCAACTTGGCGATGTTTACTGTCGCGTTAACCGTCTCCAGTGGATCATAGGTCCAACTAATCTTCTGATAACCGAGCCTGAGCGCTTCCTCACGTTGGAACCACTTCATCTTGACTCCAAGTCCCTGCTTCCGATAGGCAGGCAGGAAGCCGAGCATGTGAGAGCAGAGGAGTGGCTCACCCTCGAGATGGCCTGGGAAACTGTAGAGGAAACCGATCATCTCCTCTTCGTCAAATGCCCCTAGGAACAATCCGCCGAACTTGGCCAGTGTCAGCGTCATGTGCAGCGGTATGACCGACTTTTCGCTCCACACCGCCGCTTCCAGTTGCTCCATCTGCTGAAACTCAAGCGGGCTCGTCAACTTTTTCATTGTGATCTGCATGACGCAACCTCCCTTTGAACTACAGCTACCTATTCTTGCTGTTCGTGCCAGACTCCTGCATGCACGACGGTTGCATTTGGCAGAACGCTCATCGATAATAGGAAAGGAACAGTTTTGGAGGAGGATGGAAGATGGCAGACGCGTACCAGTTGGAACTCTGGAGGAGATTGACAGAAGCGCATGGGGCCCCCGGCTTTGAAGGGGAGGTGCGTTCCATCATGAAAGAATATATCGGTACCTACACCGATGAGATCGTATATGACAACTTGGGGAGCATCTTCGGTGTGCACCGTGGCGACGAGAGCGGGCCGCGAGTCATGGTAGCCGGACATATGGATGAAGTTGGTTTTATGGTAACCCGCGTCTCTGACAAAGGATTTCTCTCCTTTCAGCCGCTCGGCGGGTGGTGGGGGCAAGTCCTGTTGGCCCAACGGGTACAGGTGATGACCGCCGCAGGTCCGATCGAGGGAGTGATTAGTTCGATTCCCCCTCATGTATTGAGTCAAGAACAGCGGAACCGACCGATGGATATCAAAAACATGTACATCGATATTGGTGCCGATTCCCGCGAGGAGGCAGAGCGGTGGGGCGTCCGGCCTGGGGTGCCTGTTGTCCCGACAAGTCCGTTTACCGTGATGAAAGACGGCAAAAAGATAATGGCCAAAGCGTGGGATAACCGTTACGGCTGCGCCCTCTCCATTGAACTGTTAAAAGAACTGCACGAACAGCCCAATCACCCCAATGTTGTGTATGCCGGGGCAACAGTACAGGAGGAAGTGGGCACCAGAGGCGCCAAAACAGCAGCCCATCTGATCCAGCCTGATATCTTCCTGGCTTTGGATGCAAGTCCCGCCGGGGATATTCCTGGCGTTCGGGATGGATTCGGAAAACTGGGGGACGGTCTGCTGATGCGTATTTATGACCGCGTCATGGTAACCCACTCCGGACTGCGTGACTTTCTGATTGAGATCTGTGAACAGGAAGGAATCAAGTATCAGTACTACATCTCGCAAGGGGGGACGGATGCAGGAGCGGTGCACCTGCACGGCAATGGTGTTCCTTCCGCGGTGATCGGACTGCCGGCCCGCTACATCCACAGCCATACGGCGATCATCAACCAAGACGATTATGAAGCCGCCAAGCAACTGCTGTTCCGCGTGATCAAAAAGCTGGACCGGGCTGCATTGGATGCGATCCGCTCATACTGAGAGCGAGGGATAGGGAATGAATGCGATACGGTTTTACCGTCACCAGCGGGGAGATGAGGTGGTCTTGGAATACAACTTCTACGACCACCAGTTTGCCCCAACCAACTTGGTCGTTCGCAAGCTGTTCATGGCTATGCTGGATGCTGCCCGCAACCGCTTGACAAACCTGGAGATTGAGTACAACGACCATATGCTGGCAGAAAAACTGGGCAGAAGAGCAGTCGAAGTGCTGCAGCTATTGGGAGCGTCCAGAGAAACGATGCGGGAAAACAAAAGCGAAGACGGCGTTACCTACAGCAGGACATTTACAGCCGCTTTAACTGAAGAGCGGTTTCAGTACTTTTACCAGCTGCAGGATATCGCACAGTTTCCCTGTTATCGCCTACTCGAAGGCGGGCGCCAGCGGGTAGTGTTTTACTTCAACCAGTATCTCTCTCTTCACTTGCCCGAAAAAGAGCTGCCGCAATTTTTTCAACGGCTGCAGGAAGTTCAGGTTCCGTTTCAGATCATCGCTGTGGGAAATGCGTAAGAGACAGTTAAAAAGGGCCTGCCTGACCTTATGTAGCGGTCTGGTAGGCCCCTGTTATGTTTGCCTCTTCCTCATCCGATTCAAACAGCATCTCGTTGGCTGTCGTGATCTGATGGGCGAGGTAAAAAGTCTCTTCCGTTATACCCTCAAAAAACGCTGCCGCCACTTGCGGACAAAACTGCGTGCCGGTGTTGTCGCGGATCTCCTCACAAGCCTTGGAGTAAGAGAGGCCTCTGCGATAGGAACGAATGGACGTCATCGCATCAAAGGAATCAGCCACGGTAGCGATCCGCGCAGCCAACGGGATCGCCTCCCCCACAAGACCGTCAGGGTATCCCTTGCCATCAAAACGTTCATGATGGGAACGGGTGATAGTCAAAACCAGATCCACCTTTTTACGGTCGTGTTTGTTCACATTGGCATACAGCTTGCGAAGCAGTGCTTCACCACGTACCGGGTGAGTTTTGATCACCTCATACTCTGTGTCAGTCAACTGTCCGGTTTTCTGCAGGATGCTGTCTTCGACGCCGATCTTGCCAATGTCGTGCAGCAGTCCGCCCATGTACAGAGCATCCATTTCCTGTTCGGGAAATCCCATCTGTCGTGCAATCTGTTTCATGTAATAAGCAACCCGCTGAGAATGTCCGGACGTATAGGCATCTCGCTCCTCTAACGCCACTGCCAGTGTCTTCAATACGCTTTGGTTGGTCTCAGCCAGTTGTTTGCTCATTTGCGTGGATCGCTGCAGAGCCCGTTCTTTCCGTCTCGCCAGGAACAGCAGGATAGCCGCGATCACGTAGCTGCCTGCTACCAGTATGATCAGCAGAGCTTTCACCGGCTTGTAGAATATGTAAAAGTTATCCTCATCTGTTGAGATGCCGATATACCAGTCCCAAGGAGCATAGTAGCGAACCAGTGAAATCCTGGCATGTGGTTCGGAATCAATCGGATTTTCCCAGAGGTAGTGAAGCGCATCAAACGGCTTGCTGAGCAGCTCTTTTGCGATATAGCGCCCCTCCGGATTGGCAACCGACAGCAGGTTCTTGCCTTCCAGGTGGGGATGCATCGCCGCATAGCCGCTGGAATTCAAAGCAAACAAGTAATCTCCTGGTCCGATGGTGATATCGACCGCGGACGAATCCCGTGTTCCGTCCGGCAAGAGCGGACCGGTAAGCAGATCTTTGACCTTTTTTTGCGCCTGAACCAAGGTGAGCTGACCATTTTCAACTTGCCGGTGAGTCAACTCGACCACGTGGATCACAGTGCTAAGCTGCCTATCCAGGCTGCGTATGCCCGCAGCATAATACTGTTGTTTGGCATACGAGTAACCCCAGAAGACAATCAAGCTGAAAAGGACGGGAAGCAGGATCAAAAAGATGGGGTACAGTTTTCTGGGAAAGGATGTGAACACCAACGCGCCTCGTCCTTTCGCTAAAAAAGTCGAAACATTTTCTCTTATACTATAGGGGAAAAAGGAGAAACGAGCAACTGTTCAGTGGCCAAGCTGAAAAGCGCGCCGCTGGCCGGGTGCGCTTACGTGGAAGGCCTGTTAGGACCTTCCAGTTTTTTGTTTCCATAACCAGGGCGATCATCCTGCACTGGCTGAGGCTGTTTGTTGGTTTCATCGCGGACTTCGGCGTTATTCGACATCCGTCGCTGCTCATTTTTCATCGACAAATGGCTCCTCCCAGTACAAATAGCGATAATCTCCACCTGCTTTGTGGGTAAGAGAAGGTTTCTTCATCTTTGTCTCGTTGGCATCTTCCACCCGGTACAGCAGAGAAGAGAACGGTACCTGCTGCTGCAGGGAAAGCGACAGCTGTTCTGCCTTTTGTTCCTTCATCATTTCACCTTTTCCTTTTTTAAAATCGGTATCCCGCTGGTCGACTGAGGCAAACCTCGACCGTGCCGGTCTTTGGCGTACCAGACAAACAGGCCCAGCACAGAGATAAAGAAAAGTGTGGTCACCCCGTAACCGATCCACGGCAGACGACTGCCGACACCACCAAGCTGTTCAACCAGGTTGCCGCCAACAGCAGCGCCTACAGCTGATCCAACCGCTGTAACCACATTGGAAATCCCGTAGTAAGCACCCAATAATTCCTCTTTGGCGAAATACCCGACCAGGCTGTCCCAGATCGGCAACAGCATCATCTCTCCTACAATGAAGACAATTGCAGCCAGGCTAAGCGTAAAAAAGCGATCGGCCAAGCCAAGAGAGGAGAGTCCAACACCGATCAGCAAGGTTCCTGCCAAGAGCGAGAAGTAGGGATTGATCCGCTCCAGAATCAGTCTGGAGATCGTTCCCTGCATAAGTACGAGCACGACTGAATTGATCGTCCAAATGAGACCGATTCGAGACGTGGTCCCCAATACATGTTCTCCTCTGAGCGGCAGTACAAGCGCGAACTGCGCGTATAAGGCCCAGATCAGCAGGGAAACAGCGGAAAACAAAACAAAACTGCGGTGCATCAGGATTTGTTTGTAATCTCTCCATGGCGTACGTCTACACGACTCCCCCTGGCAACGATCATTGGGCAGAGTGAGACGAGTTAGTAAGGCGAGGAGAAACAGCACGGCCGAGGCGTAAAAAAATACCCTCCGATTGGCCTCCAACGCCAGTAGGGTGATCATCAATCCGGCGATGATGATCCCGACATTGGCGGCAATCCCCCGCCAGGAAAAGGCGGTCGTACGGTTCTCAACGCCTGCCGTGCTTACAATCAGTGCTTTGACAGAAGGAGCAAACAAGCCGAGCCCAATCCCGTTGACGACGGAAAAGGCGAGGTAAGCGGCCAAGGGCTGACTCACTCCGTATCCGATCATGGCCGTTCCCTGAAGAACGGCTCCCGACATCATCACGGTGCGGCGGCCGAGCCGATCTGACAAGAAACCGCCTAGCAAACTGCCGATCTGAAAGGCAAAACTGGTTACACCAAGGATCAGACCAACCTGTCCTATGCCAAATCCGCGGTTCTTTTCCAAAAAGATCGGGAAAATCGGGTTGATTAAATAGGTAGCGAGGTGGGAAAACAGCACTCCGGCCAGCAAAAAGACGTACAAACGGTTTGCCAACAGCCCATGACCGATGTTCATCAGCCACCTCCCCCTTCTACCTGTTGCTGTTTTAGTATGGGATAAGCGCTGCTGTGATTATGCGTCTGCCTGCGGAATGGGTGAATGCGGAAATCAGGCGAACCATGACAGCCGTCTAAGCCAACATTCTCCCTATGTTCATATACCTATAGTGTTAGCTGGTCATTTGACTGTATCCCATTACACCACAGGCGAGGGGGGGACGATATTGAGTAAATTTTTTGACAATGATGGATTTGAAGTTATTATCTGGATCCTCGTCATCATCTTCCTCATCTCCGTCTTCTTTGACGAAGGTCTGGATTGAGGTTCCTGGCTTTGTGCCATGACTTGACCAGGAAGTGAGGTGATTCGTCTGACGAGGAGCAGGCCTGTTCGTCAACTCAACCATTACTACAAAGGAAACGCAGATTTTAAAGCATGGGTGAAGGCAAACGAAAAGTGGTTTATGGAACATCCGGATCTATTTCACAGTGTCCTGAAGAACCCTAATATGGTCAATCTGTTTGTAGACCTGTTGGTCATGAATGCACCGCGCATTGAGCGCAAGTTGAAGCGGCACGAGAAATAAGGCTGTCAGAGCGGTGGGTTTTGGTTGGCAAAATCAGCATCCTGTACGCTTTCGTCGGTGAGTCGATGAGCGTTTTCGACCGATTGGGTCAATGCCCGCCGCTTTTCATGCACTCTTTCTTTGATTCGTTCAAACTCTAGCAGCAGTACCTTGGGTTTATCCCCGTGGTAGCTCTCGCCCCGCACAAAACGCTGCGCCATATCGAGCGCGAGATGGATTTTTTCCAGATCGCTCAAATCAAATTGTGACACGCTAAACCCCTCCCCTATGGGCGGATGTCCTGCCGCTGGTCGGCAGCATTCGCCCGTTTTTGTGCTTCGATGTCAGCAGCGTCGGCCAGTTCTTCGGCGTATTCCACATCCTCATTATGACCAATCGGCTGTGTGTCTGCATGATCGTCTTTTGTCTTCTTGCCTGATTGGAACAAGGTCGTCTTCACCTCCGTCGCTTTGTCCTAGTATGAGCAACACAGTGAAAAATATGATCGAACCTGACGCCATCTCCCCCTCCCATCATATTTGCTTGCCGATTCGCGTAGGGATAAGTAATGCCTGTACAAAGGGGTGTTTGCAGATGGCTCAGGTGGTACTCACCTTCTTTATTGCATACGGCATCGTCGTCGGTGGGGCGATCACCGGTGGAATCGGAGCGTTTCTGACGGAAAAAATGCCGTTGTGGTATACAGGAGAACTGGCCAAACAGTTAAAAATCTGGGGGCTGGTGGGTGCACTTGGCGGAACGTTTGATTCATTTATGCAGATCGAGAAAATTTTTGACGGTCAGCTCTCGCCCGTATTTAGGCAGTTGATTCTGATCTTTGCAGCGTTTATGGGCGCGCACATCGGGTCGCTGTCAATCGAATGGCTGGTGCAGGCGAGAAAATGAACAGCACCAATGAAAGAAAGCTGTGGCAGCGCTACATCGCATTGTTTGTTTTGGGGGGCTGGCTGGGAGCGGCTGTATTTTTGGTGCTCTACGGCAATGAATTGGAAGAACTGATGTTAATGAACCAAAATCTAAAGCTTCAGTACGATCGTCTGTCAGACGAAATGGATAATCTGAAGGAATCACAAAAAGAGCAACGGAAGCGACAAGAGGTCACGATCGAGGAGATTCGGATTGAGGTATTGGAGCCTAAGCCGGATGCCTATACGGAAACGGAAGTGACCCGACGACTGGAGAAGGATCTGGCTCCATTGAGAGGGAAAAGGGTGGAACAGGTAGGGGAAGTACAGGCGATCATACATGAGATGCTGCGAAGACGGGAATACGTGGTTGAGGGCCGTACCGCGGAGGTCCGGGTAAAAACGGTTGTTATTTCACGAATCATAAGACTGTATCTGACGATCGAAGTAAAAAATGAGACCATCGGGCTCAGGTGAAACTTTCCGGCCTACTCTCCGTATATCACTATGAGGACATAACAAATGGCGGTAGTGGATCCGCAGATGTAGAAAGGAGACGAATTGATGTCAATGTTTAAAAAACTGCTTGCAAGCGTGGGGATCGGCTCAGCCAAAGTTGACGCCCGTCTGCACAACGATTCCCTGATGCCGGGAGAGACGATCAGCGGTGAGGTGCACATCGTCGGTGGTGATGTCAGCCAGGAGATTGATGATATTTACATGTACGTGATCACTCATTATGAGCGTGAACGTGACGACAGAAAAGTAAAAGAAGAGTGCATCCTGGTGAAGCATCGTCTGGCAGAACGATTTATGCTAAAACCGGAGGAAACCAAAATTATCCCATTCTCCTTTCCTCTCCCTTATGAGACGCCATTAACGATCGGCCGGCAGCCGGTCTATCTGAGAACAGGTCTGGATATCAAAAACGCGATTGACCCTGGCGATTCCGACTACATCGAAGTACGCCCTCTCCCAGTCATGAGCAAGGTGCTGGATGCAGTCAAGGAGATCGGTTTCCAACTTTATAAAGTGGATTGTGAATACAATCGGTACCTTGGAAGGACGTATCCGTTTGTGCAGGAGTTTGAGTTTCGCCCGACCGGCAAGTACCGCAGTCGTCTTGACGAGCTGGAAGTGATCTTCTTCCCCCGTGGAGACGAGTTGGAACTGCTCATGCAGATTGACAAGCGCGCACGTGGATTAATGGGTGCACTGGAAGAAGCTTTTAACATGGATGAGCGCTATGTCCGATTGCGGCTGACTGCCGCCGACGCCCAGCGATCCACCAGTGAACTGGCTCAGGCGATTGATCAGACCATCCAGAACAATCTGCGATAATCTCCTGCAAAAGGGAATTGATCCAGAATGATCAACGAGCCGAACCCCTGTAAGTGAAGCGGGGCTCGGCTCGTTTTTGTTTCCGTTTGTTTTTTAGTCAGGGATTATCGGACATATTCTCTCCGCAGCAGGGAAAACATGCGCAGATCCACAAACCTGCCTTTGGCGAACTGATAATCGCGCAGCAATCCTTCCTGCTGAAAACCTACTTTTCCTAATGTTTTAATCGAGCCTGTATTGCCTGGTTCGACCAGTGCCTCGATCCGGTTCAGGTCCAGTTGATCAAACCCATGCGACACAAGCGCGCGCAGCGCTTCTGTCATATACCCCCTCCCCCAATAAGGCTTGCCTAGGTCGTAGCCGATTTCAGACCGGCGATCTTCCCCGGCCCAACTCGTATTGAACCCGCAGGTGCCAATCAAAGTACCCGTCTCTTTAAGGACAATCCCCCACCGGGACGCTTCCTGACGTTCGGAAAGAGTGTTGAGATGCACAATCATGTCCGTCGCTTGTTCCACGTGTTGAAATGGCGGAATGTTCATAAACCTGGTCACATCGTCATCAGCCCAGTATTGAAACAGAATGGGCGCATCTTCTACAGATAGTTTGCGCAGCAGCAGCCTGTCTGTCTGCAGTTCAGGAATGGGTTCCAGTTTGTTCGTCATCATCTTCTCCTATCCTTTGTGATTACTAAAAAGCGGAGCAGCCTTCATCGCTTGTCAACCCAATTATAACAGAGACGCAAATTTCGAGAGCTCTTCATAGCGAACAGAGCTTTGACGTTTTTTTATGATTTTTTGGGGTGCAATGTATTAAGGCGCATTTTTCTGACAATACTGAGAGCAGGAAACCTTACGAGGAGGAAGGAAACATGAGTTTATTGGAAAAGACAAGAAGGATTAATACGATGCTGCAGCGGACGATGGGAGGCAGCGGCGTCAGCTATCAGGAAATCGCCAAGCTATTCTCTGATGTGATGGCGGCCAATGTCTACATTATCACTGTAGATGGTGTGATTCTCGGCTGCGGATTGCTAGATGAGGTCAACACACAGGAAGAAGGACGATTTGCCAGCATTCTGCCGAATGACTACAACAACTTGTTGTTAGAGGTAGAGCAATCGCTGGCGAACCAAGGGACAGACAGCAGGTATTGCATGCTGTCCCGCGAGTGGAGCTCCCTGTTGCCAGAAGCAAATACGACGATTGTCCCGATCAATGCGGGCGGAAGTCGATTAGGCACGCTGGTCCTGCTGCGTGCAGCAGATCCGTTTGAGACGGACGACTTGATTCTTGCCGAGATTGGCGCCACAGTAGTGGGGATGAAAATCGTCCGCCATCGTGCCGAACAGATTGAGATGGAAGTACGCGACAAAACGTTTGCCAAGATTGCCTTGGCTTCGCTCTCCTACAGTGAGCAAATCGCGATTGAGAAGATCATGGAACAGTTAGACGCCAAAGAGGGGCTGCTGGTGGCAAGCCAACTGGCCGATCAGGCGGGTCTGACCCGGTCGGTTATCGTCAACGCCTTGCGCAAGCTGGCCAGCGCTGGTGTACTGGAATCTCGTTCGCTTGGCATGAAAGGCACGTACATCAAAGTGCTGAACGACAAGTTCCAGGCCGAGCTGAGCAAGTTGAAAACATCATAACGGGATGACCTCCAGTCCAAAGAGCCGGAGTAGAAGCACCTCGCGACAGAGGGGCGGCCACGGCTTTGATAAAGAAGCGTTCTTTCCTGCTGATGCACAGCGAGCAGGAGGGACGTTTCTTTTTTTCTCTTTATAACAACAATATGAATCGCCGAAGAGCGGGACGTTTTTAATAAGGCAGGCGAACCGATTTCGGTTTACAATGAGAGGATAGGCATCTCTGTCTGGCAACGGACATCGAAACGGGAACAGCAAACAGAAAGGGATGAGATCAGTGACAGCAGCGATACGGGATTGGGTAAATCGAAATCGGGAGGAGATCTTGGCTACCTACTATCGTCTGCACGATTTGGCTGAAGTGAGCTGGCAGGAGAGGGAGACTACGGCTTTCTTGTGCCAACAGTTAGAACAGCTCGGGATTGCGTATCAGACGTTTGACCAACATACGGGGGTAATCGCGGTATGGGAGGGGGAGACGGATGGGCCTACCGTAGGAATGCGTGCCGACATGGATGCGTTGTGGCAGAATGTAGATGGTGTGTGGAAAGCAAACCATTCCTGTGGCCATGACGCCCACATGACGATGGTGCTTTCTGCACTGCGCTGCTTGAAGGAAACCGATTTTCGTCCCAAGGGACGGCTAAAGGTGATCTTCCAGCCGGCAGAAGAAGTGGGGGCAGGAGCGAAAGCGCTGCTCGCCCAAGGAATGATTGACGACATCGACTATTTGCTTGGCATTCATGTTAGGCCCATCCAGGAACTCTCCTTTGGCACGGCCTCACCAGCCATCTATCATGGGGCGGTGGCGATGCTTAGGGGAAAGGTGCGTGGTGTTCAGGCCCATGCCGCTAGACCCCATCTCGGTGTAAACGTGATTGATTCGTTGGCAGCCATTGTGGGTGCTGTCAACGCAGTCAGAGCAGACCCAACCCTTCCGGCTTCGGCCAAAGTGACCAAGCTGCATGCCGGCGGAGACAATCTCAACATTATCCCGGACGAGGCCGAGTTCGGCATCGATTTGCGCGCGCAGACCAATGACGCGATGGAGAGCTTGCTGGAGAAAGTATCGACTGCAGCCCGATCGGCAGGCAGCGCCAACGGGGCAGAGGTGGAGCTGGAAGTGATTGCACGGATGAATGCTGCTGTTCCCAATCCGACGATGGAACAAGTGGTGAGCAGGGCGATTGCCGAGATACTGGGAGCAGATGCAGTCGTCGCTCCACCGGTCACTCCGGGAGGAGAAGACTTCCATTTTTACGTTACCGAAAGAGCAGGACTTGCTGCTACGATGATCGGATTGGGTACCGATTTAACACCGGGACTGCACCACCCGCAGATGCGGTTTGACCTGGACGCGCTTCATCACGGTACTCTGATCTTGTGTTTGTCTGCCATGGAACTATTTGCTCAGTCGAACGGATGACTGGCTTAGCTGCACCCTTTTCACGTTTATGCCTGTCTTGACCGCGTGGTTTTACGCCGCTGCGCACTTGTCTCATCCGTCTGCCGAATCATAAGCTAGAGGGAAGGGATCTGCAGCCTATCATGGTTACGTTATGGAAACAACCTGTTTTTCGCCGTCTCTACTCTGCTCAAGTGATCAATACGCTGGGCCATGAGTTTACCTTTATTGCCGTAATCGGCCTGTTGAACGAGTTGAGCGGAAGCGGCCTCTCGTTTGCTGCGGGAACAGTGTTTCGCCTGCTGCCCTATGTGATCACCAGTCTCTTCTCCGGCGCACTGCTGGAGAACTGGGACAAGCGGCGTGTTATGCTCACTGTAAACCTGCTCAGTGGTGTTTTGGTCAGTCTTTACTTTTGGGTGACAGAGCCGGCCCACCTGTGGGTCGCCTTTCTTCTGTTGGCCGCGATCAATATCTGTTCTGCTTTCTTTCAACCGGCGATGCAGGTGGCACTGGTTGAATCCGTTCCAATTGAGCAGAGATTGGCCGCCAACTCCTTGCTGCAGGGAACCAAAGCCCTCTTGATCATCGTCGGTCAAGGGATCGCCGCTGTCCTTGTTTCCTTCTATTCGTATCGGTTCAACTTTTTGTTGGATGCAGCATGTTATCTGCTTTCTTTTTTTCTTTTGCTGCGGCTTCCGCTGTTGAAGCAGCGAGGCGGGCAACAGGATGACTCGATCATTCGACGACTGCGGGAAGGACTGCGCTACATGTGGGGCGAGACCGAGATCCGGCACATCATCTATCTCCAGATGGCCGAGAGGATCGCAGGGGCCAACTACATCCTGCTGATGTTTTATATCTTGCAGGAAAGAAAAGAACCGCTGCACGTTTTTGGTCTGTTGGATATTCCGCTCGGATTGGGTGGCGTACTGGCAGGCTACCTGATCGGACGCTGGGCAGACAAGTTGCATCTGCCAACGATGGAGCGGGCCATGGGGCTGTCCATGATCCTGGTTGGGGGCGGGATTTTCTTCCTGTTTCACGTCGGGCCGATCTGGGTGATTGCTGTCAGTTCCCTGTTGCTCTCGTTCGCCTCTTTTTCCGTCATCATCATGAGTGTGACCAGGCTGCAGGTGGTGGCTGACGCTCGCTATCTGGCACGGGTTTTCTCGCTTCGCGAGATGTTTACGATGACCGCCTTCAGCATAGGATGCTTGGCGGTGGGCTTTGGAGGTGAAGCCTACGGGAGCCAGGCGATAGCGACCGGATTGGCAGTATTGGGAATGCTGTCTGGACTTTGTTGGTTGCTCGCAGCAAGACATCGGGCACGCAGGCGGCAGGCAGCAGACCACAAAACTGCGGCTCGCTCAGGGTAGAAAACTCCTCTATGATGAGGAGTTTTTTTATTTTAGCAACATTTATAAACAAAATAATACAAAAAGTATATAAAATGTTGTAAAATAAATCCACGTATAAGAGAGAGAACGGATCTTACGCCAACCATGGGGAGGAAAGAGCGCATGCTGCAGATATGGAAAGTGAAATCGTTCCGCTGGTACTGGCTGGGGCTGCTGCTGTCTGGTTTGGGCGATCATTTCGGCTGGATGGGTTTGATGTGGTGTATCGGGGCTGAGACAGAATCCTCGGCAGCGATGGGAAGCGTTATCCTTTTGTATTTTTTGCCGGGCGTCTTTTCATCGTTGATCGCCGGTGTGCTGCTGGATCGCTATGACCGACGAAAGCTGATCATTGCCGACAATCTGCTGCGTGGATGCATCATCGCTGTGCTGGTTATCCTGCTCGCGGGTGGTGAGCCGCCGATGGGGTTGATCTATCTCCTGTTGGCCGTCGCCGGCATGTTGGCACCGCTCAGTCTGGCAGGGGCTCAGGCGCTGCTTCCCCAGTTGATTGCGGACAAACAGCTTCTGATCAAGGCAAACGGATTGGTGCAAAGTCAGTGGCAGCTAACCTATCTGTTCGGGCCGGGTTTGGCTGGATTGGCTGTCGCCTGGTACGGAGAAATGGTTGTGCTGACAGCTGACGCATTCAGCTTTTTTCTCTGCGCTCTCTGCTTTGTACGAATTAAGACGCTGTCGATAACGAACGATAGAGGGGACGACCGTTTGGCCGCTTCGTCAAGGGAGGCTGCCCCCTTGTTTCCTTCCTTGCTGCGCGACTTGAGGGCCGGCTACCGATACATGTTTGCCCAGCGGCCGCTGTTCTGGCTGCTTGTGCTTTCCTTGTTTTTTAACATGTCCTACGGGCTGATGGAGCTTTTGCAGGTGTATGTGCAGGAAGTGCTGAACCGTGATGCCGCAGAACTTGGTCTCTTGTGGTCTGCACTTGCCTGCGGTTCGCTTGTTGGTTCTCTCTTATTTTCCTTCTTCACTTTGCGGTTTGCACTTGGTGTGATGCTTTCCACAATCATCGTCTTATGGGGAATCACGACGCTGCCGCTGGCTTTATGGCCCTCACTGCCTGTCGCCCTGCTGTCCATGGTGCTGGCCGGCCTCAGCTTTGCTCCCTATGGCATCCTGTATACGTCCTATCTGCAGCGGGAGGTTCCGCAGGAAATGTTGGGCCGGGTGTTTACTGCCAACCGGACGATTACGGGAGTAGGCATGCCGTTGGGGGCCTATCTGTCCGGATTTTTGATTCCGGTGATCGGGATGCAGCAGCTTTTGGGAGCAGCTTCGCTAGCCTGTGTGCTGGTCGGACTCATCGCATACCGGCTGCTCCGTCATTTGCGGTGAGGGATATAACGATCCCCTTTTTTTCAAGGGAGTCTGCTTCTCACTTGCGGTTCAGATAAGGGGAAATCAATGCTCTGATGCCTTGGGGCAGCAGTCGGTACATACCCGACATTAGGGAGAGGGTGAGCGGCATGGCTGCTGTGGCTCGTTTTGCCTCGACGGCTCGCAGGATCGTCCGCGCAGCTCGTTCCGGCTTGAGCAGAAACGTGCCGACCTGATCCCGGTACGCTCCGCTGCGGTCCGCCCGGTCGAGAAAAGGTGTGTCAATCGGACCCGGCAGGACACAGGTGACGGTGATTCCATCTGCCGTAACTTCTTGCCGCAGTCCTTCACTGAAGCGGATCACCGCTGCTTTGCTGGCTGCGTATACGGCTGCTTTGGCCGTAGCCACCTCTCCGGCAAGTGAAGCTATATTCACAACTTGCCCGCTGCTACGCTCCATCATCATGGGCAAAAAGGCACGAGTCATGTAGAGAACCCCTTCGAGATTAACCGCGAGCGTTTGTCTGATCTCGTTGAGATTCATATCCAAAAATGGCTTGAATACAGCAGAGCCGGCGTTATTGTACAAAATGTCACAACCACCAAAACGGATTTTCACCCAGGCAGCAAAGCGACGTACCGCCTCATTATCTGTTACGTCGAGAGGATAGATATGCAGCTGTGGCGGCGCGTTCAGTGTTGCCTGTACTTTGGTCAACTTGGCCCGGTCACGACTCACGATGACGACCTGATCGCTTTTCTGCAGGTGAAGTCGTGCCAGCTCGTATCCCAGTCCGCTGCCTCCTCCCGTTATGATGATCAATCGATTACCTGTCGTCATCAACTTCTCCTCGCTTTTCGCCGAAAATTGCCCGGGTATAAACCCCTGATATGCTGGTGAACCCTACCCCTAGGGGGGGTGAAGAAACAATGCCAATCGTAAAATGCAGTGTCTCCAACTGTTCTTACTGGAGTGAGGGGAATAACTGCGCAGCGGATATGATTATGGTGGAGATCGACCGCCATTCCCGGTCCAGACTAAAAGAAGAGTTTGCCGACGAGTACCGTCACGATGATGCCCACAAAGATGAGGCCAACGAGTCCGCTGAGACCTGTTGTCACACCTTCAAGCCCAAAGATGCTGCTTCCTAAGTATGTCAAAAAGACGTATCCCTTTCGCTTTGCAGGGTACGTCTTTTTGACATCTTGTCCAGTAACCGGCTGCAAATCATTTGAGACGGGCATTCCTCTCGCCTCCAGTTTAAATTGTACACCGTAAGCAGAGACTAAGGCTACTTCCTTCAACACAATCCACTACAGAGGGGATGAGCAAACATGGCCGACGAACAAAAGCAACGTGTGGATGCTGATCAGAAGGAAGAAGCAAGGCCAACCATTCCCACAACCAGTGAGAGCAACCTGTACACGGAAGATGCCGATACGGAGTTTGCCATGGATACTTGGATGGGAGCGGTATTTAATCCAGACGCCAACAAGCCCAGAGGGAACATCTCTTACGATCCCGTTACCCGGACAGAGCGTTACGCAGGTGAAGCAGATCCTGCAGACGGTCCACGGGCAGCAGCCGATACGCCGACAGTCAATCAGATTGAAGCGGATCAGGCGGCACGCTCCAATCGCGTCGCTGATACAGCGGCAGAGCGTGTTGACCTGAAGCAGGCCGATTATGAGACAGCGGCTGAGATCGCCCCACCGTTGGGCGATGACAATGCACGCGATGTAAGACAGGAACGGAGAGGACAGAGAGCCGGCGCTCCTGCCGAAGACAGAGCCGACGCGGGCACCGGACTTGGATGGATCGGCCTCGGAGCGGCCATTCTCTCCTTGTTCTTCCTTCCGTATTTGATGGCTCCCGCAGGGATTGTGCTAGGCTATCTAGCCTTCCGCCGAAACGCGCGCACACTTGGTACTTGGGCGATGATCATCGGTGCGCTGGCAATTGTGGGAGCGCTGCTGATCTATCCGTATTTTAGGGCTGGCTGACCCGAATCCCCCTCTTCCACAGGAAGAGGGGGATTAATTTAAAACAGATAATTGATAATATTCTGATTACATGTTATTTTTTAAATTATTATAATTGTATATTCTTCCCAAGCTGCTTGAGAACATAAGTGAAAAACAAAGGGGGAAAACCATGTCTTTGGAGATTGACAAGGTGTCATTGCGCTTTGGGGGCGTCTCCGTACTATCTGAGGTTTGCTTTCAAGTGCAAAAGGGGGAGATTTTTGCACTGATTGGTCCAAACGGAGCGGGAAAAACAAGTATGCTCAACTGTATCAGCGGATTGTATACGCCTACATCCGGGAGCATACGATTTCAAGGGGAAGAGCTGAAAGGTCTGCCGCCATACAGACGAGCAGCCAAAGGGATTGCCCGAGCTTTTCAAAACATTGAGCTTTTTCGACATATGACAGTCTTGGACAACTTGATGCTGGGACGTCATGTGCGGATGAAGTCGGGATTGTTAGCTGGGGGTTTTTATTGGGGAAAGGCGGAAAAAGAAGAGATCGAACACAGGGAAGCAGTAGAAGAAATCATCGACTTTCTGGAAATCGAATCGATTCGCCATAAGCCGGTAGGGACGCTGTCTTACGGTCTGCAAAAACGTGTGGAAGTCGGTCGAGCGCTCGCTCTGTCTCCTGACCTCCTGCTGCTTGACGAACCGATGGCCGGAATGAACAGCGAAGAGAAGGAGGACATGGCCCGGTTCATTCTGGATATACACGAGGAGCGGGGCATCACGATCGTCTTGATCGAACACGATATGGGAGTAGTGATGGAATTATCCCATCACATCGCGGTGCTTGATTTTGGCCGCTGCATCGGATATGGAACACCGGATGAGATTCAAACCAATCCACAGGTGATCGAAGCGTATTTGGGGCAAGTGGAGAGTGAGCAGGGAGGGAGATTGGCGTGAAAACAGAAACCCTGCCGCAGTGGTTGGTCGAGAAGGCAGCGCGGATCCCAGATCAGACGGCGATGCGCGAAAAGGAGTTTGGCATTTGGCAAGAGTTGACCTGGGCTCAACTGTTGAATGAAGTGAAAGCGTTTTCTTTAGGGCTTGTGGAATTGGGCTTTCAACCGCAAGAAAAACTGGCGATTATCGGGGACAATCGTCCGGAATGGATCATATCGGAGATAGCAGCCCAAGCTGCAGGCGGTGTATCGGTTGGCATCTACCAGGACTCCCTGCCGAAAGAGATAGCCTACGTGTTGAATCATGCGGATGCCAAAATCGTTGTGGTGGAAGATCAGGAGCAGGTGGATAAGCTGTTGGAGATCGAAATGGAGATTCCGCATGTGGAAAAGATCATCTATTACGACCGCAAAGGGATGCGCGGCTATGAGCACCCGTTGCTCGCCGAGTTTACGCAGATTCAGCAAATGGGCAGAGAAAGCAACGCCTGGGAAAGCTCCGTATTTTTCGAACAAGTTGAACGTGGCAGCGCCGACGATGTGGCGATTCTTTGCTATACGTCCGGTACGACCGGTTTTCCAAAAGGAGCGATGCTGTCACACCGCAATCTGCTCAACATGGCGGAGAGACTGTTTCGCTTGGATCCGCTTAGCGAAAAAGATGAGTACGTCTCATTTCTGCCGCTAGCCTGGATTGGTGAGCAGATGATGGGTGTATCCGGAGCCTTCCTCATTGGCTATACGATCAACTTCCCCGAAGAGACGTCAACGGTTCAGGCTGATCTGCGTGAAATCGGACCGCATGTCATGTTTTCACCTCCCCGCATCTGGGAAGACATGGTTTCCCGCGTACTGGTTCGGCTGCAAGATGCAGGTTGGCTGAAACGAAAGATATACGAATGCCTGCGGCCATACGGAGAGCGCAAGGCGGAGGCATCGATCAGTGGCAGAAGGCTGACCCTATGGGAACGTCTGATGTACATACTGGGGGATTACCTTGTCTTTTCTGCGATGAAAGATCACCTTGGACTGCTCCGCTTAAAGCGGGCCTACACCGGAGGGGCCTCACTCGGTTCCGATGTGACCAAATTTTTTCACAGCCTGGGAGTAAACTTGAAGCAAATCTACGGTCAGACGGAAATATCCGGGATTGCAATCGTTCATCACGACGGGCGCATCAAGTTTGACACCGTCGGGGAGCCGATTCCTGGCACCCAAATGCGAATCTCGGAACAAGGTGAAATCATGTTGAAAAGTGCCAGTGTCTTCACCGGTTACTATAAAAACGATCAAGCGACGATGGAGACGATCACCGACGGATGGCTGCATACCGGTGACGCCGGCTACATTGACGATGACGGTCATCTGGTGGTGATCGACCGCTTGAAAGACGTGATCCGGCTTGATTCTGGCGAGATGTTCTCCCCACAGTACATCGAGAACAAGCTGAAGTTCAGTCCATACATCAAGGAGGCGGTCGCGGTCGGAACGAATCGTCCTTATGTAGCGGCCATGCTCAACATCGACATGGCTAATGTGGGACGTTGGGCAGAAGTAAATCAAGTGGCGTACACCACCTACACAGATTTATCGCAAAAGTCTGAAGTATTGCAATTGATTCGCCACGAGGTGGAGCGCATCAATCACGATTTGCCGGAAAAAGCGAAAGTAAAGCGGTTTGTGCTGCTCTATAAAGAATTGGACGCAGACGATGAGGAACTGACTAGAACCAAAAAAGTACGCCGGGGCTTTGTTGCCCACAAGTACGAAGCAGTGATCGCCGGACTGTACGGGGACGGTAAACTGCTTGACATAGAAGGAACAATCAAATACAGGGACGGGAAAGAGGCGACGATACGTGCACAGATGGAAGTCGTCGATGTTGGGGATTCATTATCAGCGGACGGGGAGGTTGCCTGATGGATATGTTTTTACAGCTTTTGGTGATCGGATTGGCGGTTGGAAGCATCTATGCGCTGGTCGCGTTGGGGTTTGTGCTGATTTACAAATCGAGCGATGCGATCAACTTTGCGCAGGGAGAGTTCCTGCTGGTAGGTACGTATGTCTGTCTTACGCTGATCACCGCTTACGGGATTCCCTTTATCCCTGCTCTTTTGCTCACCCTGATCTTTAGTGCGCTGCTCGGTTGGGCGATTGAACGGGTGGTGCTGAGGCCATTCATCGGAGAGCCCGTGATCTCGATGATTATGGCGACGATCGGTCTGTCCAGCTTGATGGCCGGATTTGTTCATCTGTTCTGGGGCACCAGCACCCGCGTGTTTCCGACGATTTTTCCAGACGCACCGGTTGAGATCGGGCCGATCGTCGTCTCCCAGGTCTACATCTGGTCGCTGTTCACCGTACTGGCGCTCCTCGCTATCTTTACGCTTTTTTTCAAATACTCCAAGATGGGCATTGCGATGCGTGCTACTGCGGATGACCAGCAGGCAGCACTCTCGATGGGGATCAGTGTAAAAAAGGTGTTTGCTGTTACATGGGGGATTTCTGCGATTGTCTCTGCGGTTGGCGGCGTGTTGCTGGGCAACATCAACGGAGTCAACTCCTCTCTGGCCGCGATTGGGCTAAAAGTACTGCCGGTTGCCCTTTTGGGGGGATTGGACAGCATCCCTGGTGTGATCGTGGGAGGCTTTATCATCGGCATCCTGGAAAGTTTGGCCGGGGGGTATCTCGACCAGCAGTTGGGTGGCGGAGTGAAGGAGGTAGTACCGTTTATCGTGCTCGTACTCATTCTGATGTTTAAACCTTACGGACTGTTCGGAAAACGAGAAATTGAAAGGGTGTGAGCATATGAGAAGCCCGTTTGTCAGCGAATGCGGCGAGTTTCGCACCAGCTACCGCCAAGACATGGCTTTATACAAAGTGCCGCGCATCCGTTATCGGGTGTACGGGATCCTGCTCCTTTTTGCCCTGTTGCCATGGGTTGTATCAGAGTACGCCACCAGTTTGGCGACACTCTGTGCGATTGCATCGATTGGTGCCATCGGGTTAAACATTCTGACTGGCTATACCGGGCAAATCTCGATTGGCGTGGGAGCGTTTCTGGGAGTGGGCGGCTATACATCTGCGGTATTGACTAGTACGTTGGGTCTCAGCTTTTGGATCTCCTTGCCGTTAGCGGGGCTTGTCACTGCCCTCGTTGGGGCTCTGTTCGGCATCCCATCCCTGCGCTTAAAGGGGCTCTACTTGGCAATGGCCACATTGGCGGCACAGGTGATCATCTTATATACGATCAATCACTGGGACGCACTCACCGGCGGCACGGGGGGGATGATCTTGTCTCGACCGACGCTGGGCGGCTATTCATTCGATTCTGAGATGAGCTATTACTACCTGACCTTGGCCGTCCTGGTTTTTGTCTATATTTTCACTTCCAATCTGTTTCGTTCCCGGACAGGGAGGGCTTTTGTAGCCGTGCGGGATCGCGATCTTGCCGCTGAAGTAATGGGCATCAACCTGTTTCGCTACAAAGTGCTGGCGTTCGCGATCAGTTCGTTTTTTGTCGGCCTTGCCGGGGCGCTGATGGGCCACTATACGATGGTTATCTCGCCGGAACACTTTGAGATCGGCGTCTCGATCGAATACTTGGCGATGATTTTGATAGGCGGTTTGGGCAGCGTCGTCGGTTCGATTTTCGGTGCCATTTTTATCACCCTGCTGCCGGTTTTTCTGCGGGAAGTCATCAATACGGCAGCTGTTTACCTACCCCAGGTGACGGAACACTTCGGTGCCCTCCACCAGATCATCTTTGGTGCCATCATTATTTTGTTTCTGATATACGAACCGGAGGGATTGGCAAAGATTTGGCGCAACATCAAGGATTCCTGCAAACTGTGGCCTTTTTCTTATTAAGGAATGTTACAACCAAAAAAACGGGGGGATTCACATGGGAAAGAGAAAGAAATGGGCAAGTCTGATCACTGCTGGGCTGCTTGTGACGACACTATTAGCCGGATGCGGCGGGGGACAGACAAGTGCACCAGCGTCCGGGACCGAGGCTCCTGCGGCAGGCAGTACCGGTGGTTCTGCACCGGATTCTTCAAAAGGCACGATCAAGATCGGCGGCCTGTTTGACGAGACGGGCGCAACCGGAGACGTCGGCAAGCCCTACGCTGAAGGAGAAGTGGCCTATGTGGATTACATCAACAGCAAAGGCGGCATAAATGGCTACACGATTGAATTGATTGGCGTTGACTACGCTTACAAAGTACCGGAAGCTGTGAAGATCTATCAAAAGTTCATTAAGCAAGACAAAGTGTCGGCGATTCTCGGCTGGGGTACCGGCGATACCGAAGCGATGAAGGAACTGATCGCCAAAGACAAGGTTCCCTTTTTGTCCGCTTCGTACTCGGAACCGTTAACCAACGTGTCCCAGCACCCCTACAATTTCCTTGCCGCCGCTACCTACTCTGACCAGGCGAGAGCTGTCTTGAAATGGATCAAGGACAACTGGCAGGGCAGCGGAAATCCAAAAGTGGCGCTGATCTACAATGACACGCCGTTTGGCAAATCGCCGATTGAAGATGCCAAGGTCTATGCCAACGAGATCGGTGTCGATATCGTGGACGAACAGATCGTCGACTTGACGGCATTGGACGCTACCTCACAGCTTTTGAATATGCAGAAAAAGAATCCAGACTTTGCGATCATCCAGGAGACCTGGGGAGCGACCGCGACAATCCTGAAAGATGCGAAGAAGCTGGGGATCACCACGCAGTTCATCGGCCTCAACTGGGCAGCGGGTGAGGGCGTGATCACGCTGGCCGGAGATGCGGCCGAGGGCTACATCGGTGTGATCACTCATGCTTTCCCGTATGAAACATTGCCGGGGATGAAAGAAGTAGAGGAGTATCTTGCCTCCAAAGGGGAGAAATTGACTGACCATAACCAGAAGTTCATCCAGGGCTGGGTGACGGCAAAGATTCTCCTCGAGGGGATTAAAAACGCTGGTGACAACTTGACGGGTGAAGGGATCAAAGCAGGGATGGAAAAAATACAGAACCTCGATTTGGGCGGTCTGGGCGCACGGGTCAGTTTCTCTGCCGATAACCACAGGGGAACAAACCAGATTCGCCTCGGGCAGGTGAAGGGCGACAGGTTTGAGATGATCACCGACTATATCGGCTACTAAGCAATAGTGGGGAGGTTCCCGATGCTCACGTTAAACAACGTCGAAGTAATGTACGACAAGGTGATCCTGGCACTGAAAGGCATGTCGATGCACGTCCCGCAGGGAAAAATTGTTGCCCTGCTGGGCAGCAACGGCGCGGGCAAGACGACCACGCTCAAGGCGATCTCGGGCCTGTTGAAGAGCGAAAAAGGACAGGTAACGGACGGGACGCTGATGTTTGAAGGGCAATCGATCGGCGGCAAAGAGGCCGAGGAGATCGTGAAGAGCGGCATTTTTCAGGTGATGGAGGGCAGGCGCGTGTTCGAACATCTCAGCGTGGAAGAAAACCTGATCGCCGGTGCCCACACGCGTCGGGATCGCTCCGCATTAAAAGAAGATGTTGAGCGTGTCTATCACTATTTTCCCAAGTTAAAAATGCTCCGTACCCGAACGGCGGGTTACTTGAGCGGCGGCGAACAGCAGATGCTGGCTATCGGTCGGGCACTGATGGCAAGGCCGAGATTGATGCTGCTGGATGAGCCCTCTCTGGGGCTGGCACCGCTCTTGGTAAAAGAGATCTTCGGCAACATCAAGCAGATCAACAGGGAAGCAGGTACAACCATCCTGGTTGTCGAGCAAAACGCCAATGTAGCACTCTCCATTGCCGACTACGGCTATATTATGGAAAACGGGCGAATCGTGCTGGAAGGGGAAGTGGAAAGCCTAAAATCAAACCAGGATGTGCGTGAGTTCTACTTGGGAATGAGCGAAAGCGGGCGAAAAAGTTTCCGTGACGTGAAACACTACAAGCGGAGAAAGCGGTGGTTGTGATGGAGCGCGGACAGTCCGATCAGCGGCTGCAGGAGTTGATTCGATACGCATATGACAATGCGGCGGGCTGGCGTGAGCGACTGGATGGCCTGCGGATTGCACCGGAGGAAGTGGTGTGCGAGGCAGATTTAGCACGCATTCCTGTCCTGCGCAAAGAACAGCTTCCCGCTCTGCAGCGACGGTCCCCGCCATTCGCCGGACTGCTTGCCGGACAGTCGTTGCCGGCGAGGATTTTTCTCTCTCCCGGCCCCATCTACGATCCGCAGCCGGCCGGGGATGATCCGTGGCGATTCGCCCGCAGTTTGGCAGATGTGGGGTTCCGCAGCGGGGATATCGTGCTCAACACCTTTTCCTATCACTTGAGTCCGGCCGGATTTATGTTTGACAGCGCGCTGCGCAAACTGCAAGCGACCGTCATCCCCGCGGGAGTGGGCAATACCGAACTGTTCATTCCGTTGCTGCGTGACTTGGCCGTGACCGGCTATGTCGGTACACCCAGCTATTTTCTCTCCCTGCTCAAGCGAGCGGAGCAGGAAGGATTTCGTTTCGGCGAAGAGATTTGTCTAAGCAAGGCATTTTTTACCGCAGAGCCGCTGCCGCCAGAACTGCCCCTCTGGTGTGAGCAGCGGGGGATCAACTTCGGTGAAGCTTACGGGACAGCGGATGTCGGCTGTATCGCCTATCGGGTGCATCCTCTGGCGGGACTGCTGGTACAGCCCGATGTGCTGGTTCAAATCTGCGATCCCTCTACGGGTACACCGCTTCAGCCGGGTGAGGCTGGCGAGGTGGTGATTACCCTGTTTGATTCCCTCTATCCGCTGATTCGATTTGGGACAGGGGATTTGTCCAGGTGGCTTGATGAGTCGAAGACCAGACTGGCCGGTATCGTTGGGCGCGTCGGCGACGGTGTAAAAGTACGAGGCATGTTCGTTTACCAACAGCAATTGGATCAAGTGTTTGCTCGCTTTCCGCAAGTGGCCTGCTACCAGGCAAATGTTACCCGAATGGAGGGACGGGATCAGCTAGAGATTCAAGTAGAACTCACAGACGGCGAACGCACGGCTGATGGATCGGGGCGAGCCGATCACTCATTCCATCCGTCCAACAACACGGCGAACAGAGAAGATCACCCCCTGCTGTCACAGGTTGCCGAACGCATCCGCGAAGTGACCCGCGTCAAAGCAGTTGTAACTCCCGTGGCTTATGGCAAGCTGGATCGTACAAACCAGCGATTCCATGATCAACGGAACGGGTAAGAGTGACTTGCTTGTCGGCCTCGCTCCCTTGTAAACAACACGCCTGTAATCAAACATTTGTCAACACTGCCGAATCCGGCAGTGTCTTTTTTGATACAACACAGTGGAGGTTTCTTCCGTTTTTTGTTGAACATTACCATAGCAGAAGCCATTACATCTGGAACAGTCATATCATCCCCACTCTGCCAGGATGGGTGATTTCATGAAGCGAATCGATTTGATTTACCAAAAGCTGCTCCAGATCGGACCGGAGAGGAGCGTAAGTGCCGGTGAGCTGGCCGAAGAGCTTGGACTGAGTCGCGCCAATGTGAGCAGCGATCTCAATCGTTTGTGGAAAGAAGGGAAACTGGAGAAGACAGAAGGTCGTCCTACGCGCTTCTGCGCGAAACAGCCAGGACGAGAGCCGACACTCCATACAGGGACAACTACACTGGACAAACTGGCCCAGGCGAACAAAAGCCTAATCACCCCCATCGAACAAGCAAAAGCGGCGGTTCTCTACCCCCCTCGCGGCATGCACTGCTTAATCCTCGGGGAAACAGGGGTGGGCAAGACGATGTTTGCCGACCTGATTCACGCCTTTGCCGTTGAGATTGGCCGGCTGGACCCATCAGCGCCATTTGTCATTTTTAACTGTGCGGATTACGCCAACAGTCCTCAATTGCTGATCAGCCAGCTATTCGGTGTAAAAAAAGGAGCGTACACCGGGGCGGAGATGGATCGCAAAGGGCTTTTGGAAAAGGCAGATGGCGGCATTCTCTTTCTCGATGAAGTGCACCGTCTGCCGGCGGAAGGACAAGAAGTGTTCTTTACCTTTATGGACAAAGGCATCTTTCGGCGTGTCGGCGAGACGGAAGACGAACGTACAGCCCACGTACAAATCATCTCGGCGACGACGGAAAACCCGGAGTCCAGCCTGCTTAAAACGTTTATCCGCAGAATCCCGATGATCATCAAGCTGCCTTCTCTCATGGAGCGGGGATTGGAGGAGCGGTTTGGGCTGGTGATGAATTTTTTCCGTGAAGAGGCTTTCCGGTTGGGCCAGGAAATCCAGGTCTCGGCCAGTGCCATTCATGCCTTTCTCTCTTATGAATGCCCCAACAACATCGGCCAGCTCAAAACAGATATACAGCTTACTTGTGCCCGGGCATATGCCGATTTGCTCTCGATGCGAAAGCCGGATCTTCACGTAGGTGTGTCTGACCTGCCATACCACGTAAAACAAGGATTGCTGCTGGCCAAAGAACAAAAGCAGTTGTTGGAACAATTGGTCGGCACCGAAAACAACGCATTTGTCGTGCAGCCTTCACAAGAACGGATTCTGGTGGAAAAGGAGACGGAGCGGCCCGTCCACAGCGTATATGAAAAGATTGAGCAGAAAATTTATGAACTGCGCAATCAAGGCGTGAGCGATGAAGAACTGGAGTTTGATATCGAACACTACTTCACGCAGTTTATTAAAGGAGTGCAGCAGCGGTTTCACCAGGGAGATCTGGCCCGCATCATCGATCCGGTCATCCTCAAGCTGGTGGAAGAGATCGTCCGCTACACAGAAGCCAAATTGGGAAAAGTGATGAGTCAAAAGGTGATCCTCGGCCTGGCGCTGCACATCCAAACCTCGAAGGATCGACTAGCCAAGGGGAAGCAGATCGTCAACCCGCATCTAAACAGTGTGCGAATCAAATACAAAAAAGAGTTTGCTGTTGCCATGGAATGCGTGCGGATGATCGAAGAAGCGTTGTTTATCGATCTGCCGATTGACGAGGCCGGCTACTTGACAATGTTTTTTATCCTCGATGACGAAGCGATGCAGGAAGGACGGGAAAGAGTAGGTGTGCTGGTGATCATGCACGGCAGCGGGGTAGCGACAGCGATGGTCGATGTGGCCAATCGGCTGCTGGCTGTGCAATATGCGAGGGCGGTGGATCTGCCGTTTGAAAAGGATTCCTCCGGGATCGTCGAGCAGGTCGTGCAGATCGCGCGGGAAACGAGCGGCGAGTCGGGCCTGCTGCTCCTCGTCGACATGGGTTCACTGTTGGTATTCGGGGAGCTGATCGAAGCGGAGCTGGGCATTCCTGTTCGGGTCATTCCCATGGTCAGCACACTGCACGTGGTGGAAGCCTCGCGAAAAGCAATGCTGGGTCATTCTTTGCAAGAAGTGTACCGGGATGTGAAAGGTCTGTATCTGCTGATGGAAGAACAGCAGGACAGCGAAGCAAGCGCCCAGCCTCTGCCAAGGATGACGATCGTTGCCGCGTGCTTGTCAGGAGAGGGGAGTGCCCTGTTTCTCAAAAGCTTGCTGGAGGCACGGCTGCGGTTTGACAGAGAGTTGTTGGAGATCATCCCGATCCAGTTGATTGACAGGAAGGAAGCGCGCCGCCAACTTCGAAAGCTCAAGGAGACGCGAAACGTGATTTGCATCGTGAGCAATTATCTGTTGGATAAAGACATCCATCATTACAGCATGGATGATGTCCTAAACGGCGAAGTGCTCCCCGACATCCAGCAGGCGATTGACTTGGAAGAAGCGTACACCAGGATGGCAGAGACCTTGAAAGAGCAGTTGAAGATGGTGGAGGGAGATGCCGTTCTGCGCGATGTCAGGACCTGCGTTTCCCGGTTGGAAGAGCGCCTGCATACCAAGCTGCCGTTCGATACCCTAATCGGGACGTATCTGCATATATGCTGCATGATCGAGAGGCTCAAAACCAATACGCAAACAGTTACTTACTCCAACAAGGAGTCCTTTATCGCCGAGAACAGAAAGATGTTCACATTGGTGGCATACGAGCTTCAACCGTTGGCAGATACTTATCAAATCAACATTGGTGAAGATGACATTTGCTTTGTGATGAACTTTTTTCCGTTAGCCCGCGAACCGGAAACACTAGCCTAAATAGTGTTTCTTTTTTTGCTTTTCTAAAGCAAACAACGAAAACACTAAACCGTATTCATCAAAACAAAGTAAAGAAAAAGACGTACGGAACAGGAAAGATATCAGGATTACTGCTGTAAGCGCATTCATTATGCAGTGTTTTGGCATAGGAGTTGCTTCTATACCAGTACAGATCATGCGAAAGGAGGGCGATGATGAATATTTTGCTTTGTTGTTCTGCGGGAATGTCGACCAGTCTGCTCGTACAGCGAATGGAAGAGGCTGCCCGCGAAAGAGGGATGCAGGGGAGAATCTGGGCCGTTTCCGCTGAAGAGGTGATGAACAATCTCGATCAAGCAGAGGTCGTACTGCTGGGCCCGCAGGTTCGTTACAAACTGCCTCAACTGAAAAAGGAGGGGGAGGCAAAAGGCATTCCGGTAGATGTGATCAGTCCGCTGGATTACGGTACGTTGAATGGGAAAAATGTATTGGAGTTTGCGCTGCGTCTAGCAAATAAATAGAGGAGGCTGTTTATGGGGGGATTTATCTCTTTTCTGGAAAGACGGGTAATGCCGGTAGCGGGCCGCGTAGCCGAACAGAAACATCTGCAGGCGATTCGCGACGGGATTATCCTGGTCATGCCGCTGTTGATTATCGGCTCTCTTTTTCTGATTATCGGGTTTCTTCCTATCCCTGGTTACGACGAATTCATGGCGAATACCTTTGGTGACCAATGGAGAACCAAGCTGTTGTACCCGGTCAATGCCACATTTGATATCATGGCCTTGATTGTTGGATTTGGCGTTGCCTATCGGTTGGCAGAAAAGTACAAGGTGGATCCCCTGTCGGCAGGTGCGATCGCAGTTGCCGCTTTTCTGCTGGCAACACCCAACTGGATCATGTTTACCCCGGAAGGAGCAACGGCCGCCACGCAAATCGACGGCGTCATCCCGCGAACGCTGATGGGAAGCCAGGGTTTGTTCGTATCAATGTTGATAGCGGTTCTGTCAACAGAGATCTACAGAAAAATCATACAGAAGAATATCGTTTTCCGCATGCCAGACGGTGTGCCGCCAGCTGTTTCCCGTTCGTTTGTAGCCTTGATCCCTGCTTTTGTGATTCTGCTGGCCACTTGGCTGCTGCGGATTTTGATTGAGAACACCTCTTTTGAGAGCATACACAATATTGTATCTACCGTCCTGGCTGCACCGTTGAACGCGTTGGGCGGCACACTGATCGGCGGGATTGTGGCTGTGCTTGTGGTGCACATCCTCTGGGCGGTGGGGATACACGGCGCGGCGATTGTTGACGGTGTGTTGGGAGCCGTCTGGCTTACCTTGATGGACCAGAACCGCGTTGTTTTCCAGCAAAATCCTGCGGCCGAGCTGCCGAACATCATCACCAAGCAGTTTTTTGATATGTGGATCTACGCTGGTGGTTCCGGAGCGACCCTGGCCCTGGTCATCCTGATGCTCCTGCGGGCCCGCAGTCAGCAGATGAAGAGCACGGGGCGGCTTTCCATCGGTCCCGGACTGTTCAACATCAACGAGCCCGTGATCTTTGGCATGCCGATTGTGATGAATCCGCTGCTGATTATTCCTTTTATTTTGTGTCCGTTCGTACTGGTGATCATCAGTTATTTTGCCATGTCATGGGGATTAGTAGCCAAACCCAGCGGGGTGTCGGTTCCGTGGACCACTCCACCGATCATCAGCGGATATCTGGCTACTGGTGGAAAGATCTCAGGCAGTATTCTGCAAATCGTCAATATTTTCATATCACTGCTGATCTACTACCCATTCTTCCGGTTGTGGGATAAACAGAAGTGGCTGGAAGAACAGGGGAACCTCACAGCGCAAAATGTCGGCAAAGACAGCACAGCCCAGATGTAACGTCAGCAGGAATCAGATGCAATACGTTTTGTTATTCAACACGTTGGATGGGTGGAGATAGAAATGAACGATTCAGAAGCGGTAATGAAATTAATCCTGCATGGGGGCAACGCAAGGAGTTTGGCGATGGAAGCGATCGCTCATGCCAAGCGTGGGGAGATCGCTGCAGCCAGGACGGCACTGTCGGAAGCGGCAGAAGAACTGCATCACGCGCATCAACTGCAGACCTCGCTGATTCAAGCGGAAGCATCGGGAGAAAAGACAGAGATTACGATGCTGCTGATCCATGCCCAGGATCACCTGATGAATGCGATGACGGTGAAGGACTTGGCAGTCGAGTTTGTCGATTTGTATGAGAGAATGCGTGCAAGCAAGGGAGTGGAAGCGTGAGAGGCTTGAAAGTTGTTACGATTGGCGGCGGTTCCAGCTATACCCCTGAATTGATCGAAGGGTTCATCAAGCGTTACGATGAGATGCCAATCCGCGAGTTGTGGCTGGTTGACATACCGGCCGGACAGGAGAAACAAAAAATTGTCGGCGCTTTGGCCAAACGGATGGTGCAGAAGGCAGGGGTGCCGATGGAGATCCACCTCACCTTGGACAGAAGAGAAGCGTTGCCGGGCGCTGACTTTGTGACTACGCAGATGCGGATTGGTTTGCTCGATGCTCGCGCCAAGGATGAACGGATCCCGCTCAAATACGGCGTGATCGGACAGGAGACGAACGGACCGGGTGGATTGTTTAAAGGATTGCGGACGATTCCGGTGATTATGGAGATCTGCCGCGATATGGAAGAGCTTTGTCCTGATGCCTGGCTGATCAATTTTACCAATCCGGCCGGTATGGTGACAGAAGCGGTATTGCGGTACAGCCGCATGCAAAAAGTGGTCGGTCTTTGCAATGTGCCGATTGGCATGAAGATGGGCGTTGCCGAGTTGTTGGGAGTGGATCAGCACCGTGTCCACATCGACTTCGCCGGACTCAATCACATGGTATTCGGTCTGAATGTCTATGTGGACGGCAAAAAGGCAACCGACACCCTGCTGGATAAACTCTCTTCAGGGGAGTCAGGCATCACGATGCAAAATATTGTGGATCTGGGATGGGAAAAGGATTTTATCAAGGCTTTAGGCATTCTCCCGTGTCCGTACCATCGCTACTATTATCAAACCGAGACCATGCTGAAGCACGAGCTGGAGGCCGCCGAGAAAGAAGGAACGCGTGCGGAAGTAGTGCAACGAGTGGAGGAAGAGTTGTTTGAGTTGTACAAAGATCCTCACCTGGACCACAAGCCGGCGCAGTTGGAACTTCGCGGAGGAGCGTATTACAGCGATGCGGCGTGCAGCCTGATTCACTCCATCTACACGGACAAACGTGACGTTCAGCCGGTCAACGTGCGAAATAACGGAGCGATTGCCGGTATACCACACGACTCGGCTGTCGAAGTGAACTGCCTCATCACTAGGGACGGACCGGTTCCGCTTGCGGTAGGTGAACTCCCCGTTGCGGTACGCGGTCTCGTCCAGCAGATCAAATCGTTCGAACGGCTGGCGGCGGAAGCTGCGGTGACGGGAGATTATCACAAGGCACTGCTGGCGATGACGATTAACCCGCTGGTGCCGTCAGATAAGATCGCCAAACAAATCCTCGACGAGATGCTGGAAGCTCACAAAGAGCATTTGCCTCAGTTTTTTAAAGCATCTTCGTGAGCACGGCTAATCCATGATTATCGAAGAACGAGTACGTTCAGCGTGTAGACAAAGCCCCGGTACAGGCGGAGAGCAGCTCTTTTCCGGGAGGAGCAACTTTTGTCAACCAGCCTATCGGAGCCAGTTTCGCGTTTTGTCTGCCACAGAGAGGAGGAGAGAGATGGTTAGCTTCACCGTAAAAGTAAATGCACACGGTGGCTTGCACGCCCGGCCTGCTTCCATCCTGGTAAACAGAAGCAATCAATTCAAGTCGTCCATTACGATCATCAAGAACGGCAAACAGGCAGACAGTAAAAGTATCATCAACGTGATGGCGTTGGCAGCAAGAGTGGGTGATGATGTGACGATTGAAGTGAGCGGTGAGGACGAACAGCAAGCCGCTTCAGCCTTGCGTGAACTGTTTGAAACAAACTTTGCCGTACAGGGTTAGGTAGCTGGTCCACGCCTGTGTCCTCTGTGATAAGCTTGCAATCACAGCTCTGTGGGATCCGATCAAACATGCTCCCGCAGAGCTGTCACTCTCCCTATGGACCTTTTTCCCTCATCGTTACCGTCTCGCGTACACCTCTGATCGCAGCGGTGTCAATGCGGCAATCACGGCCTGGCAGAATACCTCTGCACGGGTGATCCGTCCGCCTGTGAACATCCCGTACGCGCCTTCCTTCTGGTTGCTTCCCTCTGTTTCCCCCAGTTCGTCGATGATGGTGCCCAGTTCAATGTTTTCGCGGCTAACCCTTTCTCCCACCCAGTTAGGAATCGGAAAATACAAGCCTTTGCCCAGACAGAGCCGCTCACCGTCCCAGGCGGCACAGACGGAGAACAGATACCACTGCTGGGTGAAACGAGCGTCAAAGGTAAGACCACCTTCCAGCCCCAGTCCGACATCTGCGTCCGGCATCCGATCCAAAGCGTGTTTGGCTCGGTTTATCGCTCCCTGAATCGTCTCCTCCTCCGATAGCGGTTGGTCTGCCACGCCTGAAGGTACAGACAGGCAGACGGGTTCTGTATCCGTGGCTAGAACGACTGCTTTTCGTTTGGCCTGGTTAGTTGTGCCCAGTGCAATCTTCATTCGTTGTTCTCCTTTCACGGAAGTTGGCTGTCAAACAGTATATCATGTCGCGTCTCTCTACGCCTGTCCGTTTGCCAATCACCTATCCAATCGGCTGAGAAATGGTGGTAGAATGAGTAAAAAAAGATGGACAGGAGGAGAGAGTACCGTGCACGACCGAGAGAAGCAGACAATCAGGGTGGAGTCGGCTCGTGAGACTGACCTGCCACAGCTTGTTTCCTTGATGCAGGGCTATCTGCAGTTTTATGGCAGACAGCATGGAGATGAGGAGGTATACCAGCATGCCGCCTATTTGCTGGATCATCCGCAGGAAGGAATCCAGTTTATCGTCTGGCTTGATGATGAGCCGGTAGGATTTGCTACCCTTTATTTTACGCTCAGCACACTTGGTTTACGGCGTTCTGCGATCTTAAACGACATATACGTCGCAGAGCAGGCTAGAGGCGGCGGAGCGGCAGAGGAGCTGTTTCGTCACTGCCTTGCTTACGTCCGGTCCAACGGATACGCTGGTATGGAATGGGCGACGGCTAAGGATAATTCCCGTGCCCAGCGCTTCTATGATAAGATGGAGGCAAAGACCGGGGAATGGCTGCACTACACCATCTGACTCAGGGGCCAGACAGATTTCCGCCCATACCCGGGTTACAGGAAACCGTGAAAAGGAGAACCGCAGCAGATGAAGTTTACGAAAATGCACGGGTTGGGTAACGATTATGTCTACGTAAACTGCTTTGCAGAGCCGCTTGCAGGCGTTGATTTGCCGGAGCTGGCTCGCAGAGTGAGTGATCGAAACTTTGGTATCGGTGGCGACGGGCTGATTCTGATCATGCCGTCTGAGCGCGCCGACTTTCAGATGAGGGTTTTCAATAATGATGGAAGCGAAGCGAAGAACTGCGGCAATGGGCTGCGCTGTGTCAGCAAGTTTGTCTATGATCATGGATTGACGGACCGCGAGCGTTTTACCGTGGAGACGCTAGGCGGGATTGTCTCACCAGAAGTGACGGTGGGAACGGACGGAAAAGTGGAGTTGATCACGATTGACATGGGGGAACCGCGGCTCGATCCTGGTGCCATCCCGCTGCAGCTGACAGAGGGAGGAAGACAAGCCGTCGTCAATCAGCCGATTGATGTGGACGGCCGAACGTTTCAGATGACGGCCGTCTCCATGGGCAACCCGCATGCCGTCCTGATCGAGGAGACGGTATCTGACGAGGATGTGCTGCGCTACGGTCCGCTGATCGAGTCACACCAATGGTTTCCGGAACGGACGAACGTGGAATTTATACAGGTATTGAATAACCAGGAAATTCTGTTTCGTGTGTGGGAGCGGGGCAGTGGAGTTACACTGGCCTGCGGCACTGGAGCATGTGCTGCCGTCGTCGCAGCAGTTTTGAATGGAAAAACGGATCGTCACGTCACGGTCCATTTGGCCGGTGGGGATCTGCTGATCGAATGGCGGGACGCTGACAACCATGTCTACATGACAGGCCCTGCTACAGAAGTCTTTAGCGGTCAATACCTGGGGGAGATCCCGTACCTAGACCGGGGATGAACAGACATCTCCTCCGCTACCCAACATTTGTGTGGGAAGCGTTTTTCTTTTCGAGAACGTCAGTTTTAGAGCATTAACTTGAGAGCATCAGCGCCCAGCAGCTGTTCGCACTGCGGCCTGGTGCCGCTCGTCAACCTGCCAGTCTTTATGACGCAGGCTGTTTAAGAAGTGAATGTCGAAGTGGCCGGGGAAGTTATTGTCCGTGATGTGCTGGACACTATGCGGCATCGAGGTCATCGAGGCCGCCAACTGCCGTCCATTTATCTCTACGATAACCGGACGTGCAACCCAGGAAAAGTTTCCACCCCAGATCTGTTTGATCACCTCCGTATCAGAAGCGGTTAATGGCTCCGTGTCAGCGTGGCCAGCGCCTATCGTACGCTTCACTTTAAACTGTCGCTTTGTTTCAAAATCGGTGACCGTAGCCACTGCATTGATCGGAAAGAGGTACTGGGCAGCTTGAAACCAATCCAGATACTCTCCATATGTACTGCCTGGAGTCTGGGTTACAGGAATATGGTGGACTGGTATTTTCACGACTTGTCCGATGCTCAGGTATTGGGATTCGTCCATCTTGTTCGCCTGCAAAAACTCGTCCATTGGGATACCATGTGCCAGTGAGATCGTCCACGGGGTATCTCCCTGTTTAACAGTGTAGTTTTGCAGTTCTACCCACGGCTTGTCCGGCTCTTCTGCTGCCGGGGGTGCAGTGGCCGTCTCGATAGGAATCAGCAGTTTTTGTCCCACTTCGAGCCAGTCCGGAGACGTGAGATTGCTCGCCTCTATGATCGCACGAGTAGATACGCCATACGCAGCTGCTATTTTCCAAAGCACATCCCCACTCTGTACTGTGTAAGTCCTCGATTGAGGAGGGACAAACAGTTGGCTGCCGGAATAGATCATATCTGAAGTCAGATGATTGGAAATTTTTAGTTGTTCAACCGTGACGTGATGGCGCTGACCAATCAAATAAAGACTGTCACCGGGCTGAACCGTGATGGTTTCGGCAAAAGCAGCTGTGGACGGAAACAATAAGGTTCCTGCCAATACTGCCTGCAGCGGCAGCTTCCAAAAGTTGAATCTGCTCATAACCTACCTCCTAGCTGTATGTTCGTTGTTGCGGCGGTTAGCATTATTGTACAAGGAGGAGAATCCTACATTCATTGGATAAATGGTGCCAGTCACACCATGATTGACCAGTCAGAGTTGACGCATAGGACTCAGGGGCTGAGAAGGTCCCTCTGGGGTCACACAAAAGGGTGAGCCAGCCGTTGGAAGGACATAAAAAAAGGTCATCTGCATGACTTCATGCCGACAACCTTCCAAACATGTAAACGAAAATAAGTGAATAGTCCCGGTTTTGTTATGATCTATCGATTGTACACTTCGGTCAGAAATACGTCGGTGTCAATCCGCTCGAACCCTTCGTTCTTTCGCTTCATTTTTTCCAGTTCAGAACGCAGCCGTTTCAATTCGGCCTCCATTTGTTTCATCTGTTCCAGCATGGCTACGCTTGCTGTCATGGGGTCCCTCTCCTTCCATTCCCATAATATTGTTCTAAATTTATTGACTATTCTAACAAGGGGCGAAAGGGAAGTAAAGACGCATTTTCGACTGTAAGCGCTTCCGTTTGTAAACATCGTGTGAACACATAATCTGCCAATCGTCTGCGCGGGCATCAGCTCTATGCCAAGGGAGTGTGGCCATGTCGATCCGGTTACACTAGAGCTGTAAGCCTCGCTTGTAGCGCCTTTAACGATGCTTGAGCATTTGAAACTAGAATCATCCTGATCGATCAGGTATGATGGTGGAAGATATTTGATCCGCTAGGCAGGTGTCTTTTTGTGATTTATCTGGACAACAGTGCTACGACGAAACCGTACCCGGAAGTGGTTGAGGTAGTGGGGAAGGTAATGGAGACCTATTATGGGAACCCCTCCTCATTACACCAAAGAGGAGTAGAAGCAGAGCAGGTGATGAAGCAGGCACGTCAGATTGCGGCAAAAGCGCTGCTGGTGAAGCCGGGCGAGATCTACTTCACTTCCGGCGGAACGGAGAGCAACAATACAGCAATTAAAGGAGTCGCCATGGAGTATCGTGGCAGAGGGAAGCATATCATCACGACCCAGATTGAGCACCCTGCTGTCTATGATGTCTGCGGCCAATTGGAACAGTTTGGATATGATGTCACCTACTTGCCGGCTGATGCTGATGGCAGGATTTCAGTTGAGGATTTGAAGCAGGCTGTCCGTCCTGATACGATACTGGTTTCCGTGATGCATGTGAATAATGAATTAGGCACGGTGCAGCCAATCGAAGAGATCGGTGCCTATCTGAAACAATTTCCGAAAATCGTCTTTCATGTAGACGCGGTACAGAGCTTCGGAAAAGTACCTTTTCTCATCAACCAATGGGGAATTGATCTGCTTAGCATCTCTGCGCACAAGTTCCATGGTCCGCGGGGCGTAGGTATTCTCTTCAAACGAGAGGGTTTGAAGATTCAACCGCTGTTGATCGGGGGCGGACAAGAAGCGGGAGTCCGTTCCGGTACAGAAAACCTGGCGGCCATCGCAGGGATGGCCAAGGCGATACGAATCATGGAAGAGAAGAGGGAGAAAGCAGCTGCCCTGTACACGGAGATGACGACTCGCCTGCGCAAGGGGATTGAGTCGATTCCCGGCTGTATCATCAATACGCCCGCAGCAAACACCGCACCCCACATCCTCAACTTTTCTGTGCCGGGTGTAAAGGCAGAAGTATTGCTTCACACACTTGAAGAAGCAGGCTTTCTCGTCTCTACCCGCTCTGCCTGTTCGTCCAAGTTGAATGAACCGAGTCGGGTGCTGATGGCCACCGGTATGGGCCGCGAACGTGCGTTGTCTGCCATCCGGTTAAGTGTCGGAGCCGATAATAGACCGGAAGAGATGGATCAGTTTGTAGAAGTGCTGCGCGACGCGGTGCAGCGGCTCCGTCCCTATATGAACGTGTAAAGGATGACCGATATGACTTACGATGTGATTATGATCCGTTATGGAGAACTAGCGTTGAAAGGACGCAACCGCGACATCTTTGAAGAGACGTTGATGCGGAGTGTAAAGGAAGTGCTGCGACCTTTTGAACAAGCAAAAGTGCGCCGCAGCTATGGCAGGATGTATGTCGAACTGAACGGGGAAGACGCTGATGGAATCATCGAGCGTCTGCAGCGCGTTTTCGGCATAATCTCGATCAGTCCAACCAAACGTGTAGAAGCGACAGAAGAGGCGATCAAGGAGGGAGCGCTTGAACTGATTCGCTCGATGACTCCGGCACCGGCCACGTTCAGGGTCGTGACGCGGCGGGCGGATAAACGATTCCCCCACTCGTCCATGGACGTAAGCCGAATGATCGGTACCCATATTTTGCGCAATGTAGCAGGGATCAAGGTTGATCTCCATCACCCGGAAGCGGTGGTTCAGATCGAAATCCGGGCAGAAGGCACATTTCTCAGTAGCCAAACCGTGCCGGGTGCGGGTGGACTTCCTGTCGGTGCCAGCGGCAAGGTGCTGCTGCTGCTCTCAGGTGGAATTGACAGTCCGGTCGCTGGCTGGATGATGATGAAACGGGGCGTTACGTTGGAAGCGATTCATTTCCACAGTCCTCCGTTCACCAGTGAACGCTCGCTGCAAAAAGTACGTGATTTGGCCCATAAACTGGTTGCTTGGGGTGGCAACATCCGCCTGCACGTGGTGCCGTTTACAGATATTCAGACTGCAATCCGTAATTCTTGCCCGGAAGATTATCTGATTACGATTATGCGCCGATTTATGATGCGGATCGCCCAGCGGATTGCTGGCGACAACAAAGCTTTGGCACTTGCTACAGGAGAGAGTTTGGGACAGGTTGCATCACAAACCTTGGAGAGCATGAATACGATCACCAGTGTTGTCAATATTCCGATCCTCCGACCGCTGGTCAGCATGGACAAGGTGGAAATCATGAATATCGCCCGGAAGATCGATACCTATGAATTGTCGATCCTGCCTTTTGAAGATTGCTGTACTATTTTTACGCCGAAAAACCCGGTAACGCGTCCAAAGCCGGAACAGGCTGCCCGCTTTGAACGACGGCTTGATGTTGAGGCGCTAGTGGACAGTGCAGTAGAGCGTACAGAAGTAGAGGAGATCACCACCACATCGCTTGAAGCGGGAGCAGAACTGTTTTAGGCCGGTTGGTTACGGGAGGGGAAACAGATGATCATTCGTTATGAGCGAAATGGAAAAGTGAAACACGGTTGGCAGGTGGCAAATGAAAAGAAAGTACGAGTGATCGAGGGAGACATCTACAAACAGGACGAGCGTAAACCTGTGATGACGGGATTGGAACTGCCGATCGATGAGTTGCGGCTACTTGCTCCCTGCACGCCCAGTAAAGTGGTTTGCATTGGCGTAAACTACAAGGATCACGCGATTGAAATGGGCAAAGAACTGCCTGCTGAACCGTTGATGTTCATAAAGCCGTCAACAACCGTGGTCGGACCGGGAGAGGCAATCGTCTATCCCTCTCTGACAGAAAACCTTCATTATGAGGGAGAATTGGCCGTCGTGATCAAAAAGACGGCCACACGGATCAGAGCAGATGAAGCCGAAGATTATATTTTGGGCTTCACTTGTGCGATAGATGTGACTGCTCGCGACTTGCAGCAGCGAGACGGACAATGGACACGAGCAAAAAGCTTTGATACGTTTTGTCCGTTGGGACCGGCTATTGCGCCCAAACTGGATTACAACAATCTGCGGATCGTGACAAAAGTGAATGGGGAGGTTCGGCAGGATTCGAACACCAAGCAAATGGTGTTCAAAGTGCCGGAACTGTTGGAAGCAATCACGGCAGTGATGACCTTGCTGCCGGGCGATGTCGTGTTGACTGGAACCCCTTCGGGAGTAGGCCAACTTCACCCAGGGGACGAGATTTCCGTGACGATTGAAGGGATCGGTACCATCACCAATCGCGTTGTCACAGAATCATGAGACGGTTTAGAGACCTCCACTGCAGCGGAGGTCTCCTTTTCTCTTTACCAGGCAATCTGAAGAAAGATTTGTACGGTTGTTCAAGCTGAAAGGCAGCATTCGCTTACGGTTGAATAACTGGATTATTTTGCTTGAAAAAAACTCTTGACCACTGCTTGCAAGCTTTGTTATATTATTTCTCGTTGCTCCTATTCGGTCGGTACAGAACCCGGCTAACGCAGGTGCAACGGAGTGAAAAATTACCACTTGATAAGATCGGTTTGTTGTGATAGACTTCTAAGAGTCGCTACTTTGCAAGACACAATGGCGAGAACAAATCGAACATGCTCTTTGAAAACTGAACAGCGAAGCGTTTATATGAAGCCTAAGCAAATGCTTTTGAACCGAGATCAATTTCTTTCTTATTTTTAATGGAGAGTTTGATCCTGGCTCAGGACGAACGCTGGCGGCGTGCCTAATACATGCAAGTCGAGCGGGGCGATCGGGAGCTTGCTCCTGAGAGCCTAGCGGCGGACGGGTGAGTAACACGTAGGCAACCTGCCCGTAAGATCGGGATAACATAGGGAAACTTATGCTAATACCGGATAGGGTTGTCTCCCGCATGGGAGAGAACGGAAAGGTGGCGCAAGCTACCCCTTACGGATGGGCCTGCGGCGCATTAGCTAGTTGGTGGGGTAACGGCCTACCAAGGCGACGATGCGTAGCCGACCTGAGAGGGTGACCGGCCACACTGGGACTGAGACACGGCCCAGACTCCTACGGGAGGCAGCAGTAGGGAATTTTCCACAATGGGCGAAAGCCTGATGGAGCAACGCCGCGTGAACGAAGAAGGCCTTCGGGTTGTAAAGTTCTGTTGTCAGAGACGAAACCGTACCGTTTGAACAAGGCGGTACCTTGACGGTACCTGACGAGGAAGCCACGGCTAACTACGTGCCAGCAGCCGCGGTAATACGTAGGTGGCAAGCGTTGTCCGGAATTATTGGGCGTAAAGCGCGCGCAGGCGGCCAGGTAAGTCTGGTGTGAAAGGCCGGGGCTCAACCCCGGTGTGCATTGGAAACTGTCTGGCTTGAGTGCAGGAGAGGAAAGCGGTATTCCACGTGTAGCGGTGAAATGCGTAGAGATGTGGAGGAACACCAGTGGCGAAGGCGGCTTTCTGGCCTGTAACTGACGCTGAGGCGCGAAAGCGTGGGGAGCAAACAGGATTAGATACCCTGGTAGTCCACGCCGTAAACGATGAGTGCTAGGTGTTGGGGGTTTCGATACCCTCAGTGCCGCAGCTAACGCAATAAGCACTCCGCCTGGGGAGTACGGTCGCAAGACTGAAACTCAAAGGAATTGACGGGGGCCCGCACAAGCGGTGGAGCATGTGGTTTAATTCGAAGCAACGCGAAGAACCTTACCAGGTCTTGACATCCCGCTGATCCCTCCAGAGATGGAGGTTCCCTTCGGGGCAGCGGTGACAGGTGGTGCATGGTTGTCGTCAGCTCGTGTCGTGAGATGTTGGGTTAAGTCCCGCAACGAGCGCAACCCTTATCTTTAGTTGCCAGCATTCAGTTGGGCACTCTAGAGAGACTGCCGTCGACAAGACGGAGGAAGGCGGGGATGACGTCAAATCATCATGCCCCTTATGACCTGGGCCACACACGTGCTACAATGGCTGGTACAACGGGACGCGAACCCGCGAGGGCAAGCCAATCTCTGAAAACCAGTCTCAGTTCGGATTGCAGGCTGCAACTCGCCTGCATGAAGTCGGAATCGCTAGTAATCGCGGATCAGCATGCCGCGGTGAATACGTTCCCGGGCCTTGTACACACCGCCCGTCACACCACGAGAGTTTGCAACACCCGAAGTCGGTGAGGTAACCGCAAGGGGCCAGCCGCCGAAGGTGGGGCAGATGATTGGGGTGAAGTCGTAACAAGGTATCCGTACCGGAAGGTGCGGATGGATCACCTCCTTTCTATGGAGCTTTCGGCTACAAACGTTTTCGCTGTTCAGTTTTGAGGGAGCATTTCCTTCAACTTCCACTTGCCTCTCTGAGGCAGACGTGGTAAAGTAAATATCCTGTCTCGAAAGACACAGGAAGGCCTGCTAAAGGCGCCACATCCTGTGGCAATGCAGGCACTAGCACATCCTGTGCGTCGTCTGGTGGCGATGGCGGAGGGGACACACCCGTTCCCATGCCGAACACGGCCGTTAAGCCCTCCAGCGCCGATGGTACTTGCCCCGAAGGGGGCCGGGAGAGTAGGACGCTGCCAGGCGGTTTGACCTCTTGTGAGGTTGGACTCTTAGATATTGTCGTACCTTGAAAACTGGATAACGAGTATAGACAAGGAATGCAAGACGTGGCATGTCCCACGACATGACACGAAAAACGTGTGGTTTCGTCTGCTAAAAGCGCCAACGTCCTGTTGGGTCGGCTAGAGACGTCCCGTCCATGGGACTACGCCGACACTAGCACGTCCTGTGCGTCGCAACGCAGACATAATCACATCCGTGTGGTTAAGTTACTAAGGGCACACGGTGGATGCCTTGGCGCTAGGAGCCGAAGAAGGACGCAGCGAACTGCGATAAGCCTCGGGGAGCGGTAAGCACGCTTTGATCCGGGGATCTCCGAATGGGGCAACCCACCATCCGTAATGGGATGGTATCCGTCACTGAATCCATAGGTGGCGAGAAGGCAGACCCGGTGAACTGAAACATCTAAGTAGCCGGAGGAGAAGAAAACAAGAGTGATTCCCCTAGTAGTGGCGAGCGAACGGGGAAGAGCCTAAACCGCAAGGTTATCCTTGCGGGGTTGTGGGGCGTCTCACGTGGAGTTACAAAAGACGCGCGTAGGTGAACCATCTGGAAAGGTGGACCAGAGAGCGTGACAGTCGCGTAACCCAAACGCGCGTCTCTCCGAGACGGACCCCGAGTAGCGCGGGACACGGGAAATCCCGCGTGAATCTGGCAGGACCATCTGCTAAGGCTAAATACTCCCTAGCGACCGATAGTGAACCAGTACCGTGAGGGAAAGGTGAAAAGCACCCCGGGAGGGGAGTGAAACAGAACCTGAAACCGTGTGCTTACAAATAGTCGGAGCACGATCAATGTGTGACGGCGTGCCTTTTGTAGAATGAACCGGCGAGTTACGGTAGCGTGCAAGGTTAAGTCGAAGAGACGGAGCCGCAGCGAAAGCGAGTCTGAACAGGGCGCAAGTACGTTGCCGTAGACCCGAAACCGTGTGATCTAGCCATGTCCAGGGTGAAGGTAGGGTAACACCTACTGGAGGCCCGAACCCACGCACGTTGAAAAGTGCGGGGATGAGGTGTGGCTAGCGGTGAAATTCCAATCGAACTCGGAGATAGCTGGTTCTCCCCGAAATAGCTTTAGGGCTAGCCTCGGATGGGACCCCGCCGAACACGAGCGTAAGCTTGGGTTCGGTGGGTCCAGTGAGAGTCTTGGAGGTAGAGCACTGATTGGGCTAGGGGCCCTCATCGGGTTACCGAACTCAGTCAAACTCCGAATGCCAATGACTTATGTCCGGGAGTCAGACGATGAGTGCTAAGATCCATCGTCAAGAGGGAAACAGCCCAGACCATCAGCTAAGGTCCCCAAGTGTACGTTAAGTGGGAAACGATGTGGAGTTGCCCAGACAACCAGGATGTTGGCTTAGAAGCAGCCACCATTTAAAGAGTGCGTAATAGCTCACTGGTCGAGTGACTCTGCGCGGAAAATGTAACGGGGCTAAACGTACCACCGAAGCTATGGCAGTCCGTACGGACTGGGTAGGGGAGCGTTCCAAGCAGCGGTGAAGCCGTACCGGAAGGAGCGGTGGAGCGCTTGGAAGTGAGAATGCCGGTGTAAGTAGCGAAAAGACAAGTGAGAATCTTGTCCACCGAAAGCCTAAGGGTTCCTGGGGAAGGCTCGTCCTCCCAGGGTTAGTCGGGACCTAAGCTGAGGCCGAAAGGCGTAGGCGATGGACAACAGGTTGATATTCCTGTACCACCTTTGTTCCGTTTGAGCGAGGGCGTGACGCAGGAGGATAGGGTGAGCGGCCTACTGGATGGCCGTCCAAGCAGCAAGTGTGGTATGCAGGCAAATCCGCATACCATCCAGCACAAGCTGTGATGGCGAGGGAAATACAAGTACCGAAGTCCCTGATTTCACACTGCCAAGAAAAGCGTCTAGTGAGGAACAAGGTGCCCGTACCGCAAACCGACACAGGTAGGCGAGGAGAGAATCCTAAGGTGCGCGGGATAACTCTTGCTAAGGAACTCGGCAAAATGGCCCCGTAACTTCGGGAGAAGGGGCGCCCCGGTAGGGTGAGGGTCCCCGCCTGACACGAGCGTAAGCTTGTGTCAGGTGGGCTGAGCCCGAGGGGGCCGCAGTGAAAAGGCCCAAGCGACTGTTTAGCAAAAACACAGGTCTCTGCGAAGCCGCAAGGCGAAGTATAGGGGCTGACGCCTGCCCGGTGCTGGAAGGTTAAGGGGATGAGTTAGCTTCTGGGCCCCGCCGAACGCGAGCGTAAGCTTGTGTTCGGTGGGTAGAAGCGAAGCTTTGAACCGAAGCCCCAGTAAACGGCGGCCGTAACTATAACGGTCCTAAGGTAGCGAAATTCCTTGTCGGGTAAGTTCCGACCCGCACGAAAGGCGTAACGACTTGGGCGCTGTCTCGGCAAGAGACCCGGTGAAATCATAATACCTGTGAAGATGCAGGTTACCCGCGACAAGACGGAAAGACCCCATGGAGCTTTACTGTAGCCTGGTATTGGAACTTTGTGCATCATGTACAGCATAGGTGGGAGCCTGAGAATCCGGTGCGCCAGCATCGGGGGAGGCGCCGTTGGGATACCACCCTTGATGTACGGAGTTTCTAACTCGGCACCCTGATCGGGTGCGAGGACCATGCCAGGTGGGCAGTTTGACTGGGGCGGTCGCCTCCCAAAAGGTAACGGAGGCGCCCAAAGGTTCCCTCAGAATGGTTGGAAATCATTCGTAGAGTGTAAAGGCACAAGGGAGCTTGACTGCGAGACCTACAAGTCGAGCAGGGACGAAAGTCGGGCTTAGTGATCCGGTGGTTCCGCATGGAAGGGCCATCGCTCAACGGATAAAAGCTACCCTGGGGATAACAGGCTTATCTCCCCCAAGAGTCCACATCGACGGGGAGGTTTGGCACCTCGATGTCGGCTCATCGCATCCTGGGGCTGTAGTAGGTCCCAAGGGTTGGGCTGTTCGCCCATTAAAGCGGTACGCGAGCTGGGTTCAGAACGTCGTGAGACAGTTCGGTCCCTATCTGTCGCGGGCGCAGGAAGTTTGAGGAGAGCTGTCCTTAGTACGAGAGGACCGGGATGGACGCACCGCTGGTGCACCAGTTGTCACGCCAGTGGCACAGCTGGGTAGCTATGTGCGGACGGGATAAGCGCTGAAAGCATCTAAGCGTGAAGCCCCCTCCAAGATGAGACTTCCCACAGCGCAAGCTGGTAAGACCCCTCAGAGACGATGAGGTTGATAGGTTCGATGTGGAAGCGCGGCAACGCGTGGAGCTGACGAATACTAATCGGTCGAGGACTTATCCACACTTTCTTTTCCTTGTTCTATACTTCTGTTATCCGGTTTTGAAGGTGTGACTGGCACAGGCATCATCGCCTGCTCGTGGCACCTCATACTGTTCCTCAGTAGCTCAATGGTGGAGCAACCGGCTGTTAACCGGTAGGTTGGCGGTTCGAGTCCGTCCTGAGGAGCCATGCTCCTGTAGCTCAGTCGGTAGAGCGTTTCCATGGTAAGGAAGAGGTCGCAGGTTCGATTCCTGTCGGGAGCACCATTATTCCTTTTCTTACGGCCCGTTGGTGAAGCGGTTTAACACAGCAGCCTTTCACGCTGTCATGCAGGGGTTCGAATCCCCTACGGGTCACCATGTATGGAGGCTTAGCTCAGCTGGGAGAGCATCTGCCTTACAAGCAGAGGGTCGGCGGTTCGATCCCGTCAGCCTCCACCACTTATCAGGTAATCGGCGCGGGATGGAGCAGTTCGGTAGCTCGTCGGGCTCATAACCCGAAGGTCGCAGGTTCAAATCCTGCTCCCGCAACCAAATATCACCTTTACTACGTTGAATATCCTTTAGTGCTAAGGTGAGACAGTAATACCCGGTAGGGTGCAACCTAAATATCCTGAATGATTGAATAAAAACATATGGAGCTGTGGTGAAGTTGGAGTTCACGCCGGTCTGTCACACCGGAGGCCGCGGGTTCGAGTCCCGTCAGCTCCGCCATTTTCTTCAAATGACGGGTCTCTTATCCGTACCGGATTTACCTTAAAAGTTCTTTCCAAATCAAATGAACATAAACAAAAAGCTTGGTATCTAGCCGGTGTAGCTCAATTGGTAGAGCACCTGACTTGTAATCAGGGGGTTGTGGGTTCGATTCCTATCGCCGGCACCACGATGTGAATAAAGGAATAAAGATGGGGAGATAGCGAAGTGGCTAAACGCGGCAGACTGTAAATCTGCTCCCTCTGGGTTCGGCGGTTCGAATCCGTCTCTCCCCACCATTGCTTTGAGCCATTAGCTCAGTTGGTAGAGCATCTGACTTTTAATCAGAGGGTCGAAGGTTCGAGTCCTTCATGGCTCACCATTACTCCCAAATCAGATATGCGGTCATGGCGGAATTGGCAGACGCGCTAGATTCAGGTTCTAGTGGTGGCAACACCGTGGAGGTTCAAGTCCTCTTGACCGCACCATCATTTCCATTTCAGAAATGCGGACATAGCTCAGCTGGTAGAGCGTCGCCTTGCCAAGGCGAAGGCCGCGGGTTCGAGCCCCGTTGTCCGCTCCATTTTCATTTGATTCCGATGTGCCCTTAGCTCAGCTGGATAGAGCGTTTGACTACGAATCAAAAGGTCGGGAGTTCGAATCTCTCAGGGCACGCCATTTTATTTAAATCCATCATTGCAAACGGGAAGTAGCTCAGCTTGGTAGAGTACTTGGCTTGGGACCAAGGGGTCGCAGGTTCAAATCCTGTCTTCCCGACCATTTTTGCCGGGGTGGCGGAATTGGCAGACGCACGGGACTTAAAATCCCGCGGTAGGTGACTACCGTACCGGTTCAAGTCCGGTCCTCGGCACCAAAAAGATGCTTCCGTAAATATGCGGGTGTAGTTCAATGGTAGAACTCCAGCCTTCCAAGCTGGATGCGTGGGTTCGATTCCCATCACCCGCTCCATAACTATAAAAGCAGAGGTAGAGGCGATTAATTCGCACTCTACCTTATTTATTGTGCATTGACGTGCAGCAATCCTTCGGGACCACTGCACGATTTTTTTGTTTGAAAATGTCCGCATTCAAAAAAAATACGACAACGTTCATATCGATATTGATTATCAATATCGATATGGGTATGATGAAAGTATGCGTCTGCTTGCTCTATCAGTGCGATTGTTCGTCGGGGAGAGGATCAGATCAACGAATGAACTAGTAAGCAAGTGGGAGGTATGGACAATGCAGATCGATATTAACAAGCTTGCGGAGCATTTTGCGCATACCTCTTTTCGCGTGGAACAAGTCTGTCGCTTTGTGCGTGATCCGGGAATTGCGCTGTGATGGCTACACCGAACCTTTCCCTGGCTTTGTATTTCCATTAAGAGGAAATGCTGAGTTTGTTTTCAATGGGACGCCTTATACGCTTGCTCCGGGATATGTGGTGCACGGCGGTGCACATATGCAATTGGATAGACGAGTCATAGGCAATACCAGATGGGAGTACCTGCTTGTGCTGTATCGTATTTGCGCTCCCGAGCCGACAGGATTTTGCCTGCCCAAGACGCATTTCCAGCTTGCACTGGGGCAAAGCCCTCGCCTGACGGAGCTGCTTGAACTATTGTGGCGGTTGTCCCGCCAGCCGGGTGGGATTCCCGCATTTCAGACAGAAACGCTCTTCCGTTGTGCACTGGAGGAATTGTTCGTCTGTGTCCGCAACCAAAGCAATGACAGTGAGCAAGCTTTATTCGAGCAAATATCGAAATATATCCACGAGCATTATATGGACTCGCTGACCGTACGTGCTTTAGCGGAACAAAATGATATCAATGAAAACAGGTTATTCTATGTTTTCAAGAAGTACGCAGGTATGGGACCCGGCAAATATCTGATGGCATACCGTCTTAATCGGGCGAAGGATTGCTTGGTGGCTACCGACGCGCCGATAGGTGAGGTGGCCAAAAGTGTCGGTTATACCGACGCATTCTATTTCAGCCGTATATTTAAAAAACAGTTTGGCGTCTCCCCTGGCGAATTCCGGGGGAGATTCAGGAATAATCCATATGGATTTCAGGATGGCTTCATTCATACATAAGATAAGTTTTGCTAAACTAGCTTTAGCCAAGATAGTCAAGGCAAAATGGAAGGCCATATCGGAGGAGTCAGAATGAAAAGATTTATTGGACTGATCATCTCAATCGCACTTTTGATAGGTATTTTGGCCGGATGTGCTGGAGTGCCCAACAGCCCATCTCCCGTAACGAAGGCAAGCCAACCCGAAGAAAACGATCTGGAAACGGAGAAATGGCCGAGAACGTATGCAGATGTTCTTGGTCGTGAGATCGTATTAGAAAAGAAACCTGAGAGAGTAGCTCTCCTATTCTTCCGTAATTTTGAGCATCTGTTTTTACTGGACGAATCCCCTATAGCGGCTACGGATATGAACGTACTTGATGAATGGGTGTCTTTGGCTCCGTACAAGGATAACGATATTGCGGATCTCGGATCAATAACCAATCCCAATGTGGAAATCAATCCAGATTTAATTATCATGGTTTCGAGTCGGTTTGGGGACTACGGCGAAAAACTGGAGAAAATAGCCCCTGTTATTACCGTGGATAGCAATGAAAACAATTGGCAAGGTGCGATACGAGATTATGGAAAAATCTTTGGAAAAGAGCAAAAGGCTGAGGATGAAATTGCGCGAATTGAAGCATTGATTGCAGATTCAAGAGAGAAATTAAAGGAATACGGCGACAAAACTTTTGGAGTTATTATGCTGGGAGATAAGCAATTTTGGGCCTTTACAACACAGTTTGTTTTCAACAAAGAAAACGGTCTTGGCCTACAGCCACCAAGCAAAATGTGGACATGTCAACAAAAGGGGAGCAGATTTCGTTAGAGGGTCTGGCAGCGATGAACCCTGATTACATGTTTGTTGCTGATATAGGCGGATCGTCTAAAAACGTAGATAAATACCTGAAAAATATGGAGAGTGATTCTGTATGGAATTCTCTTGACGCAATAAGGAATGGGCGTATGTACGCTTTGGACAGTTCGATTGCGGCTGGCGGACCGTTGGGAATTGAGCTAGGAGTAAAAACCATCATGGAAAACATTCTAGTCCAATAGAGCGAGCCGCTGATTGTAATCGTTGCGCCGGGTATGCGAGTGTTCGTCACAGAGGAGAGGATCAAATGAACAAGCACGAGGAATTGTATGATGTCACAATCATCGGAGGAGGGCCTGCCGGTCTTTTCTCTGCCTTTTACAGTGGTCTAAGAGAAATGAAGACCAAGCTGATCGAGTATCAACCGGAACTGGGCGGAAAAATTCATGTCTATCCGGAAAAGATGATTTGGGATGTCGGCGGCCTTACGCCCATTCTTGGAGAAAAATTAATCGAACAACTGGTTGAGCAGGGACTAACCTTTAACCCGACCGTGGTAGTAAATCAGAAAGTGGAATCGATTGAACGTGATGAATCAGGTCTATTTGTACTACATGCTGCCTCAGGAGAAAAGCATTATACAAAAACGGTCATTGTAGCGATAGGAGGAGGCATCTTAGAGCCTCAAAAAATTGATTTGGAAGGTGCAGAGAAGTTCGAGGTGACAAACCTACATTATACGGTCAAATCGCTGTTGCGTTTTAAGGAGAAAACCGTGATCATTTCCGGCGGAGGAAACTCAGCGATTGATTGGGCAAACGAGCTTGAACCCATAGCCCGTCAAGTGTACGTAACGTATCGAAAAGACACGTTTTCAGGACATGAGGCTCAAGTAAAACAACTCATGAACAGCTCTGTAAAATGTTTCTTTCATACAACCATTACCAAGTTGATTGCCTGCCCCAATCAGGAGAAGATTGAACAGGTTGAGCTGACTAACCATATAACAGGTGAGGTACATAAACTGCCCGTTGACGAGGTGGTCATCAATCATGGCTATGAACGCGACAAGTCATTATTGGAAAATAGCAAAATAAAGCTTGAGTTAATAGACGAGTACTTTATTTCCGGTCGTGCCACCAGTGCTACGTCCATTCCAGGTATTTATGCAGCGGGAGATATCCTTAAACATGAGGGCAAATTGCATTTGATTGCTGGAGCATTTCAAGATGCGGCGAATGCGGTAAACCAAGCTAAACAATATATACAGCCTGAAGCGCACAAAAGCGGAACCGTTTCTTCACATAATGATATTTTTAAAAGTCGGAACCGTGAATTAATAAAACAGATGATGAAATAGGCTTGTTTTTTGCGGTTGACATTTACACCAAGTCCACTGTGTGGTATTCGTATCCGACAAAAAAGCGTGTAAACCTTGTACCTTTGGTACGTTGTCAACACGCCCTAATTTATTTGGTTGACGTGCAGCATCCTTCTGGACCGCTGCACGATTTTTTTCGTTGGAAAGGAACCACAACAGGGTCGGCTGGGTGAAAAGTATCCACTTTATGTCGAACATTGTAGCAGAGATATAGAAAAAAAGTCGGTTTGGATTAGTTCTAAAGTCCTGGTTGTAATTAGGGTGCGTATCAGGGGCAACTGCTCTGTTTAGGATTCGGCTAGGGTTCTTCCCAACAGGGAAGGTGGCTGCATCTGAGGAAGATCGATGAAAAACTGTGTCAGTTCAGGCTTGGATTGACAATGGATTGTGCCGTTGTGCTTCTCGATTATGTTTTTGCAGATGGAAAGTCCGATTCCGGTGTTGTTCTTCGTTGTGAAAAAGGGTTGGTACAGCTTCTCCAACAAGTGGCTGGGAATCACTTCTCCCGTATTTTCCACGGTGATCAGAACGCGGCCTGCTCGGGTCCGGGCAAAAATGCGAATCTCTTTCGTAGCGGTATTTTGGACAGCATCAATGGCATTGTGAAACAGGTTCACCAGTACTTGCTTCAATCCGTCCTCGTAACAGTGCAGGGAAAACGAATCAACCTTACGTTCAAAAACGATATTTTCCGCAATGATTCGAGGCTTGATCAGCAGCTCCACCTCGTCCAGCAACTGCGAAAACGCCACTTCCTTAAATACCTCATCGAGAATCGGTTTCTGGGAGAAACTAAGAAATCCTGTGATCTGCCGGTGCAAGTTGGCAAATTCGTGCATGATCACATCAACGTACGATTCCATCTTTGATTCGCCTCGCGTTGATTCGCGGATCAACTTGAGAAAGCCCTCGATCGCGCAGAGCGGATTGCGCAATTCGTGTGCCATACTGGCAGCCAACTTGCCCAAGATGGCTAGCTTGTCATTATGCAAAATCGAGATCATCTCTTCTTTTTTGCTTAGTTCGGCGTTAACAGCCTGTTCAAAATGATAAACGCCCCAGTACAGGGCTTCGTCTATGGACTGACCGATTTTTTGCTCAAGAAGAAGGATGTCTTGCTCGCTTAACGTCCAAAAGGGTAGGGCAGGACGCAGAATGCTCCAGAATACATTGCGGTAAAGCTGGTAGGTGCGCAGAATCGAAGAAAGGGGCAGTTGCTGGGAAAGCATCCAATTCCCCATATCCCTCGACCAGATTTGCAAATCGTCGTTGACGTCCTCCACCAATGAACGTGCGATCAGTTCTGTGCGACGTTCGGCAACCTCCAATGGCATGGTGAATTCGATATGGAGTTGTTCTTCCACCTCTTGCAGCCACCGTACGGTAATCAGTGACCGCAAGCTAAGAATCTTTTTGGATATATCCTCCATGTTTAACGTGACTGTACTGGCCATTTTCATCCTCCCCCATTTCATGGTATTTGATGCGAAGTTGGAAATGCAAGAATCTTTCCGCTTATTTTTACAAAAATCGTTTTTCATTTTCCGACATTTTTTGTCAAACGATGGAATGAACATCCGGACATGATATAGAGTTACTGAGGTACCGTTCAGGCAGGAGAAAGAAGGGAAAGGGAGAAGGAAGTAACGAGCCAAAAAGGAGAGGAGACTTCAAATGAGAATAGATCCGGATCGGGTTAGACAGTGGACAGAATGGCTGGTTGAACGAAAGAGTATTGTCAACACTCAGGGGGAAGCGGAGATTACCGTTCAGCTTTATGAAGAGGTGAAAAAGTGGGCGTATTTTCAGCGCTATCCAAAGCGCATTTGGCTGCAATCGACGGGCGAGTCAAACTGCCAGCGCTACAATCTGATTGCTTTGGTCAGGGCGGAGGCAGATGAGGCGGACACGACCTTGCTCATTGGCCATGTGGATACCGTCGGAACCGACGATTACGGACCGTTGCAGGAGAAGGCAACGAAACCGTGGCAGTTGAAAGAGATGCTGTTGTCACAGCAGGTGCCAGATGAGGTAAAAGGACATCTAGGTGACAGTGACTGGATGTTCGGGAGGGGAACGCTCGATATGAAGAGTGGGCTGGCAGCGAACCTGAGCATCCTGCAGTACTACAGTGAGCATACGTCGAAGTTGGGAGGAAACCTGATCCTGGTTGCGGAATGCGACGAGGAAGATAGCTCGAACGGGATTCTTGCTGCCGTGCCGTTTCTGAACCAGTTGGCTAAACAAGAAAAGCTGTCGATTCGTGCTGCCATCAACACCGATTTCGTAACGGCCCGTTATCAAGGAGATCCGCACCGCTATATCTATGCGGGAACAGTCGGCAAACTGCTCCCCTCCTTTTTTGTCGCGGGCAAGGAGACCCATGTCGGTCAGGCCTTTGATGGATTTGATCCCAACCTGGTGCTGGCTGAGCTGACACGGGAGATTGACTACAACCCATCTCTGTGTGATCAAATGTACGGAGAAGTGACTCCACCGCCAGTCAGTCTAAAACAGACCGACTTGAAACCGTACTACGATGTGCAGACACCGCTTGCCGCTTTTGCTTACTACAACTATCTGGTTGTCTCACAATCCCCGCTCCAGGTAATGGAAATAATGAAAGAATGTGCTATTCGCGCCTTTGAACGGGCGATTGAGACGTATGCTGCCCGCTATCAATCATACTGTGAACGCACCGGCAGTACGCCACAGCCAGTCACCCTAAAACCCCGTGTCTATACGTACGCGGAGTATGTAGAGTACTTGCGGACCGAGCATGGAGACAAGGTGGAACAGGTACTGAACCGCAAAAGAGAGGAGCTAGCAGCGGCCGACTTGGACATCCGCTTCTACTGCTGTCGTCAGGTGGAGGAACTGCGTCGTCTCGATCGGAATGAAGATCCAGTGTGCGTTTTGTTTTACTCCTCGTTGTACTCGCCACGTATCGCCCTCTCTGCCGATGATCCTGACGACTCGCGACTGCTGCAGGCCGTTGAGCATGCAGTTGAACAAGTGCAGCAGATGTATCCGCATCCGATCGTCGTCCGTCCGTTCTTTCCGTATATCTCTGACATGAGTTTTGTCAAGTTGAGTGACGACGATCAGGGGATTGACGGCTATAAGGCAAACATGCCCGCTTGGGGCAACCGGCATCACGTACCATTTGATGAGATCCGTCAACTCAATGTGCCAATCGTCAACATCGGGCCGTATGGCTACGATGCTCACAAAAAATGGGGGCGAGTTGAGCTCACCTATGCCGAACGCATCGTCCCCATGCTGATTGAACATGTTCTGAGATCACTCTGGCACAGCTAAAGAGCTTGTCATGTCCCTGCCAAATGATACATAAGGTTTACTAGTGAACGTCTATCGTGTGAAAGACGAGGGGGCAGGGATGGACGCAGGGTTTTGGTTGTCGTTTGTTCAAATTCTGTTCATCGACCTGGTATTGAGCAGCGACAACGCCGTGTTGATCGGGATGGCCTGCCGCGGCTTGCATCCACAGCAGCGTCGCCGTGCCGTAGTGTATGGTACGGTAGGAGCAGTGCTGCTGCGAATCGGACTGACCGGGATGGCCACGTGGATGCTGCATATTCCATTGATCAAGGCAGCAGGAGGCATCCTGTTGCTCTGGATTGCCGGCAAGCTGATGCTGGAAGAGGAAGCGGAATCAATGGATGTAGTATATGGCAAGAGTGTGGCACAGGCGATCAAGACGATCATATTAGCTGATTTTGTGATGAGTCTAGACAATGTACTGGCAGTAGGAGGCGCCGCACATGGCGATTTATTGCTGGTATTGTTCGGCCTTGGATTGAGTATCCCGCTGCTGGTGTGGGGGAGCACTCTCGTCGCGAGGTTGATCAACCGATACCCCCTGTTGATTTACATCGGGGCGGCCATCTTGGCGTATACGGCGATCAGCATGTTGAGCGAAGATCCCGCATTGCGACACTATCTGCAGGTGATTCCCTATTACCATTCGTTGGTTCCGGTGGTCTCATTCGTGTTCATCGCATTGCTGGGTATGGTCAAAAAGAAGGCATGAACTGGCAAAAAGGGACGCTATCTCCAGCGTTCCTTTTGCGTTCTTTTTCAACTTGGTGGCAATACTATGTAGTAAAAATACAGGGGAGGATCAGATTGAAGGATGAATGCCGGCATCTTATCCCTCTGGGGCGTATGGGACACTGTCTATCAACGTTGTACCAGGTTGCAGTACGTGGATAAGGGAAAAAACATTTTTCGCATCGTTCTGCTGCGATACAGAGGAGAAGTACTGACGACATCAGACGGTCGGCAAATCCATCCCGGCGACTTGATCATCAAGTTGCACATCCACAATTACCATCTGGCCACCATGTTTCAGGGAATCAAAAATGATACGAGGATGGTCTTGCTGCTTCGGCGGCATGTGCTGGAGTCGCTTCCCCAACTGGCTGCTTACGTCGCTTCTCTGCCTCAGTCCGAACAGATCAAGGGAATCGTCGGAACGACCATGCTGTACAAAGGAGCCGAGCAGCTCGGATTCACTGTTTCGGAAGTACCACTAACCATTTTTTTCCGCTATAAACGCTGGTATCTGAAGCTGATGATTCGTCTGATCCACCCAGACGGTCATAAGCGCCTTCATCATCATCAAAATCTTGCCTTAACGCGTGTGTACATGTCCAAAGAAGAACTGCTCAAACGATATTTGCCGGAAGGCAGTGGTATAGGGCTATCATGAAGAAAAAAGTTGTCATTTGTACCGAAGAATGGGCCGGCAGTGGGCACAAAATGGCTGCACTTGCGATTGCTGAGGCCGTTCGTGAGATGAATACCGGGATCCAGGTCAACATCATTTACGGACTAGCTGCGGCCAGTCCGCTTCTGCGTCAGATCTCCCACAAGGCATACCACTTTTCGCTAACCCGAGCTCCGCGCCTGTGGCAGAGGATTTATGAGCGGGAGAAGCATTGGAAGCGGATGCTGCATAGACCGCTTGCAGCGGTGCTGGGAGAACGGCTGTTGAGGCAAGTGATTGAGCCTGAAGCACCAGAAGTTGTGATCGCGACACATGCCTACTGCTTGCCCGCTTTGGCATGGGCCAAACGACGCACCAGCAAACCATTTCAGCTAGGTATTGCGCAGACTGACTTTCAGCTAAACAGCTTCTGGGTAAACCGGGAAATTGATTACTATATCGTCTCGGATGAGCAAATCGGGGATCAATTGGTGCAGAAGTTCGACGTCGACCCGAACCGGATTTACGCATACAGCATCCCGATCCGCCCTTCTTATGCAGAGGGGAGTAAACGAACCAAAAGAGAATGGCGAAAGAAGCTGGGACTTGTCCCTGATCTGTTTACCGTGCTGCTTTGCAGTGGTGAGGCAGGGCATAACGACTATGTACCGGTCGTTCAGCGGTTGACAGAGTTGGATGTGCCGCTGCAGATCGTTGTGATCACCGGTCGGAATCAGCGGCAGCTAGCCAGCCTGCAGCAATATAGCGAGAGAGGCTCGACCTCGATGCATCGCCTGCACATCAAAGGCTACGTGGAGGAGATGTGGCAATGGCTGGGTGCGGCTGATGTACTGGTAACCAAGCCTGGAGGCTTAACCTGTTCGGAGGCCTTGGCGATGGGGACACCGCTGATTCTATATCGACCGCTGCCGGGACAAGAACAGCGAAACAGCAGGTTCCTGCAGCAAAAAGGTGTCGCTTATGCAGCAGAGACTCCTGCAGAAATCGCCAGTGTTTTGCAGCGTCTGGCCAAGGAGCGAACGGCATGGTCGCAAGCTGCTGCCCAGGCAGCCCGACTCGCCCGGCCCGATTCCGCTTACCGTACAGCAGAGGTCATCCTGGCTTCTCTGGCTGATGATCGCGCAACGAGCGGTAATCATTGCTAACACCTAAGATGAATGGATTTTTTCCGTATACACATATTAAACTTACCAACAACGAGGAGGTGAGAAATATGGCAGCGAACAACACTTCTAGCAACCGCTTGCTCGTACCTCAAGCCAACCAGGCACTGGATCAACTGAAGTACGAGATTGCACAAGAGTTCGGTGTTCAACTTGGTGCAGATACCACTTCTCGTCAAAACGGGTCGGTAGGAGGAGAAATCACCAAACGTCTGGTAAGCTTCGCAGAGCAGCAACTGGCTGGTCGTTCCTAATAAGTAACGTACGGCCCGGTGCTGGGGAAAGAGAAATGCATATGTGGATGTAGATACAAGGGCCCGATTTTGGGCCCTCTTCCTTTGTATGGAAAGTTTTGTTTCTTGAATTGAACGGGTGATCTGTATAGAGTAATACGTAGACTTGTCACAACCCTTTGGCAGAGATAACCAAAGATACCATAAGGTCTACATGATCGAAATCGTGTCGGGAGGAGAACGATGCTGAAAAAGAGTTTGCTTGCAGTCTTGATCAGTCTGTCGCTGATCAGCATCTCGAATACGGCAGGGGCAAAGTCCGCTGTGTTGTCTGAAGAAAAAGGAATCACCGATATTTCCGGCCATTGGGCCGAATCGAAAATCCGCCAACTGCAGCAGGGCGGAGTGATTGAGGGAAACGACAATGGGCAATTCTATCCTGATAAGGTGATTACACGTTCAGAGTTGATTGCCATGTTTGTCAAGGCAAGAGGTGTACAGCCGGATGCCGGCAAGCGCGTTCACTTTGCAGATGTACCAGACGATCACTGGTTTTATCCATACGCCAAGACGGCGTACCGACTAGGGATTCTCCATGGACACAGAGCAGAGGGAGGCCTCTATCTGCATCCTGATGAAACAGTGAGTAAAGAAGAAATGATCGCAATCTTGCTGCGTGCAAAAGGAGAAGGGGGACGCATCAATCAACTGCTGTGGTCCACAACCATGAAGACATTGCTCGCCTATCCCGATGGGGACGAGCTATCGGAATGGGGCAAACGGCCGATGGTATACGCACTGCAACATGAGATTACCCAACCTTCTTCAACAGGAATGCTGCAGCCCGCCAAGTTGATTACACGCGGTGCAGCGGCTGCCTATGCATATGATTTCTTATACAGACCTAGCTTCCAGAGCAGCAAATACGAGCAAACTGAACCGGTAGCGTTTCGCTATACACGCACGCTGGATGCGGAGACGACAGCCTATAACTATCCGGATGGCAATGTGAAGTCGTACATCGGGGCGCCGCTTCGTCCTGGAATTGTAGCTGTTGATCCCAATGTGATCGCTTTGGGCAGCCATCTCTACATTGAAGGATACGGCTACGCTGTAGCGGCAGACATCGGCGGAGCGGTGAAAGGAAACCGCATCGACTTGTACTACCCAACCTACCAGCAGGCAGTTGACCACGGAATCCAACAAAATGTAAAGGTGTACGTATTGAACTAGCTGACGATTCTATTTGTCAACAACTTAACATATTTCCCCGTTTTTTCCTCATACTAGAGAGGAAAGGCGGGGATTCTCTTGTTTGGCTGGTATATGCTGCTTGGCATTCTGCTTTTGCTCCTGATCATTGTCGTGACTCCACTGAAGATTGTACTGGCATATCGACGTAAAAGTGCTAACGACTATTTGACGATCGAAGTGAGTGCTTGGTTTCACCTAATTCGCTATAAATATGAGATTCCTGTCTTGAAACTTTTGGCAGGCAAGACGGGTGCCGAGATGTCTGTCAATATGGAGCGGGAGAGCAGACGGAAACGGACAGAGAAGCGTAAGAAGATTTCCCCGGCGGACATAAAACAGAAGGTGCAGAAGTACAAGCAGTTTCAGCAGCGTGTTATCGATTTGCGTAAGACGATAAAGAAAATGATGCGCCACGTGCGCTGCGAAGAGATCGAATGGCATACGCGCCTTGGATTCGGGGAGGCGGCCTCAACGGACGCCTTGACGGGCTTGGTATGGGGCATTAAAAGCGCCATCGTAACCTGCTTTTCCCACTACATCACGATGAGGACGGTACCACGGCTCAGCGTGCAGCCTGTCTGGAATGGGGAACAGATCCAAACGCAGTTTCGCTGTATACTTCGATTTCGGCTGGGACACGCTCTTGTCGCAGGGATCCGTATCTTACTAAAACTGAGAAGAAGACGTGAGCAAAAATGGCAGACCACCCCATCCAGGGTTTGATGAAGACGACGGTGGAAAACCTGAAACAAATGGTCGATGTAAACACCATTATCGGGGACCCGGTGGAGACCCCGGACGCGTGTGGAATCTGCAAACGATAACGCCAGAAAAGCGGCGCTAACCCCCTGGCATTGAAATACTAACGTTTATTTGGACATGTTCACATTGTGGTACATGTCTTTTCGCTTTTCAATTACTTTGATTTTGGCTTATCTTTTGTTAAAATAAAAACAGGAACAAACGTTCGTTTTTAGCATCTTGAAGACAGGTCCAACATCATCTATACTTAATTCTTAAGCAAGACAGTTAGGAGAGTATCCCATATGAATTCACTTGAAATATGTGCAGGAGCGGGTGGACAAGCTCTTGGTCTTGAATTAGCAGGATTTGAACATGCCGCGCTTGTCGAAATTGAATCTCCAGCTTGCGCAACTCTACGCTTAAATCGACCTCACTGGAACGTTATAGAAGATGATTTGCGAAATGTATCTGGAAAACACTTCAAAGGTATTGATTTGCTTGCGGGCGGTGTTCCTTGTCCGCCGTTTTCAAAGGCTGGTAAACAGCTTGGACAAGAAGATGAACGCGACTTGTTCCCCGAAGCAATTCGCATGGTTGAGGAAATTCAACCTAAGGCAGTTATGCTTGAAAATGTTCGTGGGTTATTGGATGCAGTATTTGACGATTATCGAGAAAAGATAGTAGATGATCTTCGTAAAATGGGATATACAGCGGAATGGAAACTTTTAAACGCTTCCGACTTTGGCGTTCCTCAACTTCGCCCGCGTGTTGTCTTTGTTGCAATAAGGAACGACCTCGCTCATAACTTTAGCTGGCCAAAGCCATTGTGGCATCGACCTCCTACAGTGGGAGAAACTCTTTATGACCTTATGGCTGAGAATGGTTGGTTTTTGGCCAATCGCTGGAAAGATTGGGCAAATGATATTGCTCCAACTATCGTTGGTGGTTCAAAGAAACACGGGGGGCCTGATTTGGGACCAACACGTGCAAAACGAGCATGGGCAGCTCTGGGGGTTGATGGGATGGGCATTGCTGACCAAGCACCTGAGCCTAATTTCATTGGTTTGCCCCGATTGACCACAAGAATGGTTGCACGGTTACAAGGTTTTCCTGATTCTTGGCAATTTTTCGGCAAGAAAACGCCAGCCTATCGTCAAATCGGCAATGCATTTCCACCACCGGTTGCTCAAGCGGTTGGACTGGAAATTCGAAAGTGCTTAGAAGCTGGAATTACAATAAATCTGAAAAGGATACATAGACTATGACAAATGCGCTTATTGCTAAAGCACGAAAGAAATATCATGCCTCGCTCTTGCAGTCAGTACTTACAGTCAATAGTCAAGGAGTTCCGAGCAACGCAGATAAAGACAGTAAATTATCGGTTAGAATTGCTAAGGGAATTGCTGAAATACTGGAATCAGAAGCAGGAGAAAGATTAGCAGGTCAAACAAGCGGAAGTGAATTTGAGGCTATTAATGCCGAGTTTATACGTGATACTTTTTTGGCACTAAATCATATACGTCCTGGTTATTGGGAGATTAAGAAGATTGGGAATCGCAAAAGAATGGCGATAGCTGGTTTTGAACAATACGCTCATTTAACCGCACTTGACGAGGCCTCCAAAAACAATCCAGAGCTTGCGGCTGCTCTTGGAAATGACTATACGATTACTCCTGATATCATTATTGTTCAGAATCTTTTGCAGGATGATGAACTTAATAGGGATGATCTTATGGTTGATCTAGATGTCAGCCGCCGTGCAGCGATTCGGGCAATTAACGGAGGAAAGCCGCTGCTTCACGCTAGCATTTCTTCCAAGTGGACGATTCGTTCAGATCGAAGTCAAAACAGTCGTTCAGAAGCTTTGAACTTGATCCGAAATCGCAAAGGACATTTGCCTCACATTGTCGTTGTTACGGCAGAACCATTGCCAAGTCGTCTTGCCTCCATTGCACTTGGTACAGGTGATATAGATTGTGTTTACCATTTCGCTCTGGATGAACTTAAACAATCGGTGGAAATGGCAAATGCAGAAGATGCATTGGAGTTGCTCAATATTATGATTGACGGGAAGCGGTTAAAGGATATATCGGATCTGCCGTTGGATTTGGCTATATAAGTACATTCAAGACTGTCAGCTGTTCGATGACAGTCTTCGCTATTATAATAAATGCAAATATTTTCTGACTTGTAATTGTAGTATTATAAAATTTGAAGAGGGAAATAATACAAAAATTTTACTTGCAAAATATGCATAAAATTTTAATTTTATTTAATATGGAGGTTATAAACTATGGAACAGATTTCAATCCAACTGTTGAAGGACTTCATTAACAAAGATTTCGCAATGTTTTTAAAAACAAAAGATAGGAGCTTAGTTCCAAGGGTTCGAGAACAATACCTACGAGACATTAATAATTATGTTGAAAATTATTTAGAAGACAGTGCCCTTGTTGATTTTAAAAGTTTTTTTGCAAAGCATTTAATAAAAAGATTTCTAGAAAATCGAACGGGCTCTACAGCAAGAGCAGCACTAACGAATTTTCTTGAGTTACTATGTTCAGCAGATTTAAGAAAAATTGATTTAGAGTCATATTTTCGTATTAAAGAAACAATCCAAAGTGTTAAAAAGACACCAAAGGAAAAGCTTGATTTTTTAACAGAAGAAGACATTGACTATATTATGCACGAAACCGATTTTAGTAAAAAACAAACTCAAGAGAAGATTTTGACGCCATTGATAGTCACACTGGCTTACCATATGCTTTTCGAACAAGATCACATTTATAAATTGAAAAGGAATGACGTAAAGATTGAAGAAAGAAAAATACGCAATCTTAGACATGACTTCGATGAATCAGTGGATAAATGGTTGGAAATGGATTTATATTCATATAATGTTATCAAAAAATATTGCGACCAATATGATGGTGAACTGAATGCTCCATTTGTCATTATTAAAGGAGCACCAGCTAACAACCAAACAGTAAATAAAATGCTACATGGAGTGTATAGAAGTACGAAAAATCGTTCAAAATTAACCACTACTGTAGACGTACAAAAACTGATTAGATCACGAATTCTCATCGATTTAAGAAACACGCAGGGTCAAAGTCTCATGAAGTTTTATGAAATAATGGGTATGAAAAGAAACACTCAACTTGAAAATGCATTACACCAATATTTACAGGAACAACAAGACATTAAGCAAAATAATTGATTGATTAAGGCGGAAAGGACCTTTTTTTATTGTGATCATTGATGGCCGATGTTAAAACGAATGCAGGAGAAATTGTAGGGACAACTGAATCTAAGTGATATCATGTGAAGTCTCCAAACGAGCCACTCAATATCTGCTAATTATTCCTTTATTTAGGTAAATTGATTGTAACCAACGTGGCTCACTCATTTTCAACAGTACATGCTTAGACCCAAGTTGGGGCATGCTACGAATGCCGAATAAACTAAGGAGGAATTAATGATGGCAGACCACCCCATCCAGGGTTTGATGAAGACGACGATGGAAAACCTAAAACAAATGGTCGATGTAAACACCATTATTGGGGACCCGGTGGAGACCCCGGACGGCAGTGTCATCTTGCCTGTATCCAAAGTGGGTTTTGGCTTCGCTGCAGGCGGAAGCGAGTTTGAATACTCCCAGGATTACCATATGCATTCGGCTGGAAACCACCCCTTTGGTGGCGGGAGTGGTGGCGGTGTATCCATTACCCCGGTCGCTTTCCTGGTCGTCGGCAAGCAGGGCATTCGGTCCATTCCGCTGGAAAACGCAACCCATTTGTATGATCGCATCCTAGATTCGATTCCGCAATTTGTGGACAAGATCCAGGGCATGTTTTCCAACGATCAGCAACAGTCAAACTCAACAACGCGCATTGTGACACACGCTGATGACGAAGATTATGTGATTGAAAGAGGATAACGGCATTCCGCCGAGCGGAATGCCGTTTTTTCTAGGCGAGCTACTCCAGCTCAAGGAGGAGGTCACCGGCTTCAATGGTATCGCCTGCTTTTACGTGAACTGCCTTTACCGTAGCATCGACTGGAGCCTGAAGCGTGGTTTCCATCTTCATCGCTTCGCTGACGAGAAGATGCTCCCCTTTTCGTACCTTGTCACCCGCTTCGACCAGCACCTTCAATACTTTCCCTGGCATCGAGGCACCGACGTGGCTGGGGTTTTTCGAGTCCGCTCTGGCCCGCTGTTGTTCCGTGACTTGAGCAGCATGATCCCGCACCTTGATCTCTCGTGGCTGACCGTTTAACTCAAAGTAGACGATCCGGCGTCCGTCCGGCTGCAGATCACCGACGGCGACCAGCTTGATAATCAGTGTTTTCCCTCGTTCGATGCTGACAGACGTCTCCTCACCCGGCCGCAGCCCGTAGAAGAAGGTAGAGGTATCAAGGAACGAGAGATCTCCGTACTCCTTCAAACTTTGATCGTACTGGAGGAAGACCGGCGGGTACATGATGTAGGACAGGACATCCAACTCACTCGGTTCACGTCCGATCTTTTCTTCCAGTTCTTGTTTTAGTTTGGCGAAGTCGACAGGGGCGAGCAGTTCGCCGGGCCGCGCCGTAAACGATTCACGACTTTTCAGCACCAATTCCTGCAGTCGTTTCGGGAAACCCCCCGGAGGCTGTCCGAGATACCCCTGGAAGAACTGCACTACGGAATCGGGGAAATCGAGTCGTGCTCCCTTTTCATACAGGTTTTCTTCCGTGAGGTTGTTTTGCACCATGAACAGAGCCATGTCACCGACCACTTTGGAGGAGGGTGTCACTTTAACGATGTCGCCAAACAATCGATTCACTGCCGCATACATCGCCTTGATCTCGTCCCAGCGTCCTCCCAAACCGACAGCTTTGGCCTGCTGTTCCAGATTGGAGTACTGACCACCCGGCATCTCATGAACGTAAACCTCTGCGTTGCTTGCCTTCATACCGCTTTCAAAACCTTGATACAGCGGTCGAATATCCTCCCAGTAATCGGACAAGCGGTTATATGCCTCAAGCGAGAGGCCAGTATCGCGCTCAGTCCGCTCCAGCGAGGCGATCAAGGCATTGATGCTCGGCTGTGAGGTGAGTCCGGAGAGTGAGCTGACGCAGGCATCCACAATATCGACTCCTGCTTCAATGGCCTTGAGCAGCATCGCACCGCCGTTTCCGGAGGTATCGTGGGTGTGCAGGTGAATCGGGAGGGCTACCTCCTGTTTGAGGGCCCGAATCAGCTCATAAGCCGCATACGGTTTCAGCAATCCGGCCATATCTTTGATCGCCAGAATATGGGCACCCGCCCGTTCCAACTCTTTGGCCAGATCGACGTAGTACTTCAGGTTGTACTTGGTTTTGGTCGGATCGAGTATATCGCCGGTATAACAGATCGCCGCTTCCGCCACTTTCCCTGATTCACGTACCGCGTCAATCGCCACCTGCATATTGGGCAGCCAGTTCAAGCTGTCAAATATCCGAAACACATCGATGCCTCGTGCGGCCGATTCCTTGACAAAGGCCTGGATCACGTTGTCCGGGTAGTTGGTGTAGCCGACCGCATTTGCGCCGCGCAGCAACATCTGAAACAACACGTTGGGGATCTTTTCCCGCAGCAGCTGGAGCCTGTCCCAAGGCGATTCCTTTAGAAAACGCATCGCCGTGTCAAACGTGGCACCGCCCCACATCTCCAGCGAAAAGACGTCGTGCGCCAGTTTGCCGGTGGCTTCGGCGATTGCTACCAGGTCGTAGGTTCGCACGCGTGTAGCGAACAGCGACTGGTGGGCATCGCGAAAGGTGGTGTCGGTCAGCAGCACCTTTTGCTGGGACTGAATCCATTTGACCAGCCCGTCTGCCCCTTCCCGATCGAGGATCTGCTTGGTTCCGTCCGGATACGGCTGAGAGAACGGTGTTTTGGGAATCCGCGGATAGCCGACGCGCGGTTTTTTCTCCCCCTTGGGCAGGTCCGGATAGCCATTGACGATCGTGTTGCCGATGTAGTTGAGCAGCTTGGTGCCGCGGTCCTGTGTGCCAGGGAACACGAACAGCTCCGGTTTGCTGTCGATAAAGGACGTGTTGTATTGACCGCTGAGGAAGTCCGGGTGTGTGACCACGTTTTCCAGGAAAGGAAGATTGGTCTTCACCCCGCGGATACGGAACTCCCGCAGTGTCCGCAGCATTTTCCGGGCAGCCTGCTCAAACGTATCGGCGTACGTGGAGATTTTGACCAACAGCGAGTCGTAATGTGGTGTGATGATCGCGCCAGGATAGCCGTTCCCTCCGTCCAGCCTGACGCCGAATCCACCTCCCGAGCGCCAAGCCAGCAGACGTCCTGCATCTGGGATAAATCCGTTTTCCGGATCTTCCGTGGTGACCCGGCACTGGATGGCATACCCGTTCATCTCAATCTCTTCCTGCGAGCGGATGCCGATCTCTGGATCAGAGAGTGTATATCCTTCCGCAATCCGGATTTGCGCCTGGACGATATCAATCCCGGTAATCAGTTCGGTAATCGTATGCTCTACTTGAATCCGCGGATTGACTTCGATGAAGTAAAATTTGTTGTCCGGGGTAAGCAGGAACTCGACTGTACCAGCGTTGGTGTATCCCGCTTCTTTCATCAGTTTCAGCGCTGCCTGGCAGATCTCTTCCCGCAGTTCGTCTGACAGAGACAGACTTGGGGCCACTTCCACCACTTTCTGATGGCGCCGCTGGATGGAGCAGTCCCGCTCGTAGAGGTGGACGATGTTGCCGTGCTGATCCCCCAGGATTTGCACCTCAATATGTTTTGGCTCCTCCAGATAACGTTCCACGTAGACGGCTGCGTTGCCAAAGGAGGAGCGAGCCTCCGAACGGGCCCGGTCCAATGCCTCCTGCAGCTCGTCCTGATTGCGGACGATGCGCATACCGCGGCCACCGCCGCCTGAAACACCCTTGATAATCACCGGATAGCCGTGCTCTTTGGTGAACAGGAGCGCTTCCTGCAGGGTCTCGATCGGTTCCGGTGTCCCTGGGATTACCGGGATGCCGGCCTTGATCGCCATGTTGCGAGCCTGCACCTTGTCGCCGAACATCTCGATCAGTTGAGGCGATGGCCCGATAAAGGCGATGCCTTCTTCCTGACAGCGTCGAGCAAACACTTCATTTTCAGCAAGAAAGCCGTAGCCGGGATGGATCGCGTCAATGTCGTTCCGCTTGGCAATCTCGATGATGCTCTCAATATCGAGATAAGCTTCGATCGGTCCCTTGCCCGCGCCGACCAGATACGATTCATCCGCTTTGAAGCGATGGATCGACACATTGTCCTGCTCGGAGTAGATCGCGACCGTGCGGATGCCCAGCTCGGTTGCCGCCCGAAAGATTCGTATCGCGATTTCACCACGGTTGGCCACTAACAATCGATTGATTTTTCTCTGTTTCATGGTTTCCCCCCTATCTCGTGATTCCTCAAGTTTCACAAAGTTGCCATAGTTTTAATATACAAAACTTTTGCTGTATTTACATCCGTTTTTCCCAGGAAAATTGATTTTTCCGCTCGATAAAGGGGGAATTACCTGTTCTTAGGACTCCATGTTGATCCAGGACCAAAGTGGGCAAAACTGGTATGATGGAGAAAACAAAATCAGAGGAGAGCACTTCCACATGAAACTGGGCTTCATCATGCTGGTTACGATGGTGATCAGCTCGATAGAGACGGTCTCGTACGCAGCCCGTCTCTCAGGGGCGAGAACGCGGCGAGTCGGGGCCTCCGCTTCCTTGTTTAACATCCTCGTCGTTTTTTCCCGTTTTGCGGTGATGACCCAGATGGTCTTTCTCGGTTCCATGCTGGACAACGCGATCCGTACCGGGAGCATCGAATCGCTCTTATCCGATTTCCGCCTGGTGCTGCTGGCGATGAGCGGAGGGATTATCATCGGTCTGCTGCTGATCCCTTCCATGGCCCGTATCTTGGCGATTGGCACGGTCAAGCTGGATCGCCATGGAAGCATACCCAAAATCGTTTTGAGCGAAGGACTGTTCCGAACGTTGGGCAAACTGCCCTCCCAGTTTTGGCTCCCATCGTTTCGCGCCAACTGGCAGGAGATCCGGAAGTCGCAGCTTACCTATTGGTTTCTCGCCTTGAACGCAGCCATCTTTTCTTTTTACGCGATTGGCAACCTGTCTGCCCTGTACGCGGGCGCTCTTGTTCCCGAGTACCGTTCGGTTGCGATCAATACGGCATCGATTGTGAATGGTCTGGGTACGATTATCCTGGTCATTTTTGTCGATCCGGTTAGTGCCAAGCTGCTTGATGACGTGGTGCTGGAAAAACGACCGCTTCGCGATCTCAAGGCGGCTGTGTTCCAACTGGGAGTAGGGCGTTTGGTGGGCACACTGATCGCCCAACTGCTTCTCTGGCCGTTTGGTCAGCTGTTGGCCTTATTCGTCTTGCTGTTTGAAGGGGGAGCCCATGCAGTCTGAATACATCCCGTTCTCTTTGCCCACAATGGGTAAAAAAAGAACGGAGGGAGTGCGATGGAACTCTGCAAACTGGAGCCTGTCGATGTGTGGCGGTTGTTGATCCCAGAGCGCATGCAGCTGTTTGAGGACGATATGCCCGGCGACGAACTGATATTCCGTTATCGGGACAGTGTCTACTTTGTCCATGATGACGGGGCTGTTATCGCGCTGCCAGCGCCTGCTCACCTGGAACAGTTGTCGCTCGGCGGTTTTCTGGAACATGTGATGACGGCAGAAGAGACGGTTGACTTCGACGAGCAAGGCATGTTTGACATCGGCACTATCTTGCGGCGAATCGGGTTTGTCGTCTCCTGCACCGGGCGGCGGGACCAGGGGGATTACCAGGTGGAAATCGTGGATGCGCTCGTAGTCGGCCAGACGATCGCCAGCTATTATCTGACCGGGGTTACGTTTACGTTTGCCCTGTATCACGGGCTGCTATGCTGCTCCCACCTCAATGAACTGGCTGAGGAGAATGGTGAATTCGAAGTGAAGCGGATCATCAGGTGTCATTTTCCCCATTCCGATAGTGAAAAGCAGCAAAAGATGGTGTATGATGATACGTGTACATAATTTTTCTGATAGGAAAGAAGGAGGGAATCCCATGACTGTTGCAGTTGAGCGTCAAGGTGCGTTTCAGTTTAAAGGCCCTGTTACCCTGCTTGGACCTGAATTGAAGGTAGGTGATCAAGCGCCTGACTTTACCGTACTAGCCAACGATTTGTCCCCGGTGACACTGACCGATTCGAAAGGTACGGTGCGGGTGATTTCCGTTGTCCCTTCCCTCGATACAGGAGTTTGCGATGCGCAAACCCGTCGCTTCAATGAGGAAGCGGCACAACTGGATGGAGTGAAGGTACTGACCATCTCCGTTGACCTGCCGTTTGCCCAGTCCCGCTGGTGCGGCGCTGCCGGTATTGAGAACGTGCAGACGTTGTCTGACTACCGCGATCTGTCCTTCGGCCTGGCCTACGGCGTGGTGATCAAAGAACACAGGCTGCTCAGCCGTGCGGTGTTTGTCGTAGATGCCAACGACAAAGTCGTCTATGCCGAATATGTTCCGGCTGCAGGAGAACATCCGAACTACGAAGCGGCGATCGAAGCAGCGAAGGCGGCAAAGTAGGCAAAGTAATAGATGACCGGAACAACAGTGGCCCATCCCCATGGGGGTGGGCTTTCTTTTGCTCTCGGAAGGGCAGGTTGGCAGCTTTCTCTCATGAAAACTGATCGAGCGGCGGGTAGCGGGATTCCATGGTATCGCCACGTTGCACGATCAACCAGAGGAGACGAGGAATGAGCGAACGACTGCTTCATTTTCAGGTTGCAGAGGATGAACAAGGCCGGACTGTGCGCGATCTGTTGCAGAGCACGTACGGAGTGTCGCGAAGGCTGCTCAACCGGGCCAAATACGATGGGGAGATTCTCATCAACGGAGAGCCGGTACGCGTAACCCGTATAGTTGAGGCAGGGGACGTGGTGGAGGTGATCCTTCCTTCTGAACAGCCGGAGACGATCCAGCCGCAGCCGATGCCGCTTGCGATTCGCTATGAGGATCGTGATCTGCTGCTGATCGCCAAACCGGCCGGCATGGTGGTGCATCCGACCCGCACTCACCCGGATCGAACACTGGCCAATGCAGTGGTAGCCTATTGGCGGGAAAAAGGAGAGATGAGACGCTTCCGACCAGTCAATCGGCTGGATAAGGATACCTCCGGCTTGCTGATCATAGCGAAAAACCAGTGGGCACATGAGGGGTTTGCACGGATGCAGCGGGAGCGGACGTTGAGACGAACCTATCTGGCTGTCGTGCATGGATTGCTCAACCAGGAGACAGGAGAGATTGCAGCACCGATCGGTCTTCGGCCTGGGTCGATCATCGAACGGGAAGTGCGCACCGACGGCCAGCCGGCGCTGACCCGATACCGTGTGCTCAGCCGCGGAGCGGAGATGTCCGTGGTGGAACTGCAGCTGCTCACGGGGAGGACGCACCAGATCCGTGTGCACATGCGCCATATCGGTCATCCGCTCGTCGGTGATGACTTGTACGGCGGGCAGCGCAGCTTGATTGGCCGCCAGGCACTGCATGCAGCGAGGCTGGCCTTTTCTCATCCCCGAACCGGGCAACTGCTCTGCTTTGAAGAGCCGCTGCCGGCTGACATGGCAGAGCTGGTGAAAAAATGTACGATGAATCGCTAGAAGGCATCTGGAAAAAAGAAAGCGTTTCCGTTAAGATAAAAAGGAGGAGGTCCGCAAATGAATCCTGTTGATTCCCGTTATTCGTCCGATTCATATGTATTGGCGACGGGATTTGCCCAACTGCCCAAAGGAACACCGCTTTCCGAACAGCAAAAGGTATTCGCCTGTTCACTGGTGTTCGACCAGACGGACGACCGGGTAGTTGATGCCTCTTTTACCTTCTTGATGGATGTAACGGAAGAGTTTTTGATTGCCTTGGTGGTAGGACGCCGCTTGCCGGACGAATGGAAAGAACTGCAGCAGGCGGTGCGGGAACGCTTTCTCGTCCCTACCCAGGGAGCTATTCTGCAGGCGCTGCGGGCTGCCGTAGATCGCTACGTGGAAACAAAGCAGCGCGCCAGATAGACCTATCCGTGGTGGCAATGATGATAAGAAACCTACTGGTTATCTACGGGGAGAGGATCCGTCGCAAGAACCTTTCTCGTTGGAGTAGATAGGGCCCAGTTCAACGCTTTTCTGCTGGCATCAAGGGACGTATCCCGTGCGGGCAGACATTGGCGCGGAACTGGGTTTTTCTTTCTGTGCCGGCATTGCTGCACATAGAAGGAGGGATTGAACGGTGAAACTGGTCACTTACAAGTACAAAGAGAAAGCAGCCACTCCTTGGCGGGCTGGTCTGCTGGTTGAGAGAGGTGTTCTGGACATCGGCGAGCAGTTGTCCGGGGCGCCGGAGCATCTGCTCGGTTTGTTGGAGCAATGGCAGCGGTGGAGGGACCCGCTCCACCGCCTGGCCGGACAGCAAGGAGTGGAAGCTCTGCCGCTGGAGCAGCTCCTACTGGGGCCTCCACTACTTCGGCCGCGCAGCTTTCGCGATTTTTACGCATTTGAAGAGCATGTCAAGACAGCAAGAGGTCGTCGCGGTCTGGAGATGGTGCCCGAGTGGTACCACTTTCCGGTGTTTTACTTCTCCAACGCCGCCGCATTTGTCGGACCGGAGGCAGAGGTTGTTCGCCCCCGTGCCACCCGCTGGCTGGACTATGAGCTGGAGATCGCCTGCGTGATCGGCAAGGAGGGGGTCGACATCCCGGTGGACGAGGCGGATCGGCATATTGCCGGTTTTTGCGTGCTCAACGATTGGAGCGCCCGGGATCTGCAGCGGGAGGAAGTAAAGGTGGGGCTCGGTCCGGCGAAGGGAAAAGATTTTGCCACCTCGTTGGGACCGTATCTGGTCACACCGGATGAGTTGGAGGACAGGCGTGTCGACGGTGAACGGGGTGCACGCTACGACCTGACGATGACGGCCAAAGTAAATGGGAAAGAGTATTCACGAGGTAACTTTCGCGACATCTACTACACCTTTGCTGAAATGATCGCCCGTGCGTCTGCCGACTGCACGCTGTATCCGGGGGACGTGATCGGCTCCGGAACAGTTGGTACCGGCTGCATTTTGGAGCTTGGCGGCGACTACCCATGGCTGGAGCCGGGCGATGTGGTGGAGTTGGAAGTGGAGCGTCTCGGGGTTTTGCGCAATCGGATCGCGGAAAAAAGAGTCTAACGGGGAAGGGAGAGGGAGGATATGCCGTTTTATCATCGGCTGGGGAGCTTTCCCCACAAACGTCATACCACGTTTTACAAGCCGAATGGCGAGCTGTTTCGTGAGCAGTTGATGGGAACCAAGGGATTTTCCGGGATTCAGTCGATTTTGTACCACCACAATCCCCCGACACAAGTGAGGGAGGCCAAGCGCTATGCCGACCTCGACTTGCAGTTTGTGCCGAGAGAGGTGTTGAAGCACCGGCACTTTCTCAGTTTTGATCTGCCTCCCGGCGGTGACCCGATCAGCGGGCGGAGATATCTGCTGGGCAACCACGATCTCGTGATGGGTGTCTGCGTACCGACAGAGAAGATGGATTACTTCTACCGGAACGCGGAGGGAGATGAACTCCTGTTTGTACACGAAGGCGAGGGAGAGTTGCAGACGATTTTTGGTACCGTTCCTTATCGAAAAGGGGATTACCTGGTGATCCCGATCGGCACCACTTATCGGATTGAACCAACCAGCAAAAGCAGCCGATTTTTGGTGCTGGAATCACAAAACGAGATCGTTCCACCCAAGCGCTACCGCAATGAACATGGCCAACTTCTGGAGCACTCTCCGTTTTGCGAGCGGGATATCCGGCCGCCGGAGCGGCTCGTCACTTACGATGAAGCAGGAGAATTTGAAGTCCGGGTGAAGCAGAACAATACGCTGTACAGCTATACATTCGACTTCCATCCGTTTGATGTAGTAGGATGGGATGGGTATCTTTTTCCCTATGCGCTTAGCATTTACGACTTCGAACCGATTACCGGTCGGGTCCATCAACCCCCGCCGGTCCATCAGACGTTTGCCGGCCAAAACTTTGTCGTCTGTTCGTTCGTCCCGCGGCTCTACGACTACCATCCGCAGGCCATTCCCGCTCCCTACTATCACAGCAATGTAGAGAGTGACGAGGTGCTCTACTATGTGGACGGCAACTTTATGAGCCGCAAAGGGGTTCACGAAGGATCGATCACACTGCATCCGATGGGCATACCGCATGGGCCTCATCCGGGCAAAGTGGAAGCCAGCATCGGTAAGAAGGAGACAAAGGAGCTGGCCGTGATGGTCGATACATTCCGCCCGCTCCAGGTCACCCGCCAGGCGCTTGAAGTGGAGGATTCCAACTACATGTACAGCTGGCTTCCAGCGGAACAGTGAGCGAGTCAGGGATGATTTGATGGCGGATCGCCAGTCTGGATCAAGGAGGAAAAAGACGTGGAAATCGATATCGGCCAGATTGGGCGACAGGAGAAGTACAAATTGCTGATCGGCAGCGTAGTGCCGCGGCCGATCGCTTGGGTCAGCTCAATCAGCAGGGACGAAGTGGTCAACGTGGCCCCGTTCAGTTATTTTAACGTCGCCTGTATCGACCCGATGATGGTCTCGGTAGCCGTGGCGCGCAAACCCGGCAGTGTGCCGAAGGATACATCGCGAAATATTCAGGAAACAGGCCAGTTTGTGATTAATATGGTAGATGTGCACAATGTGGAGGCGGTGAACCAGTCATCGGCCGACTACCCGCCGGAGATCAGTGAGGCCGAGGCCATCGGACTGACGCTCATACCGTCCAAGGCGGTCAAGGTGCCGCGCATCGGGGAATCGCGGATCCACTTTGAGTGCAAGCTGCACCAGGTGGTGACGCTGGGAGAGCCTGCTGCCTCTGATCTAATCATTGGCGAGGTGGTCTATGTGCACATCGATGATGAACTGTACTTTGACGGGAAAATCGATGTCGACAAGTACGCCCCGGTCAGCAGGATGGCTGGACACAGCTACGCCAAGATCGGTGAGATGTTTGACAGGCCTCGTCCCGTATACGAAAAAAAAGAATAGCTTCCCACCAGGACGGCGGCCTGTAGACTGGCTCATAGAGTTTAGTCTGCAGGCCTCTTCTCTGTCTGCATCCTCACACCCAAGGAGATCGTGAGAAACAGCTTGCTGCCACTTGCCCAGCAGCGCCCAGCAAGACATGTCCCTTAGTTGAATCACCTAACGGTAGATGGAGAGGCTGTCCGGGCGAATCGTCCGCCCATAATCGCTATTGGTGCCGCTGTTTGCCGGTGTCCCGTATGGGGTAAAAGGGGGTTGCTGTCCATCCGGCCGCACTACGTTGATCTGATAGTAATAATCCGGATCACTGTAGGTGGCCGGTTGCTGGCTCTCGGGAGTAGCTGGGCTGCAACCCGTCCCGATAGCCGCAAGCCACAAAGCCATCCCTACGCAGCCTGCTCTTTTCCTGTCCACGTCAATCACCTCGTGCTGTTAGCGTGTTCCCGCTGAATCCGTTTCATTCATCCCGCCGTGGCTCCCTCCGACCTGAGACGGAGTTGAAATCCCACTGGAGCCAGTTCTACGCGGAGGGGGTACTAGGGTATCTTGTAAATAGACAGAACGAGGAAGGGAAGGATGCAAATGAATCGTTTGTACCGCTCTCGCGATGATAAAAAGCTGTTTGGACTGTGCGGCGGACTGGGCCAGTACGTGGGCGTCGATCCCACATGGATTCGTCTCGGACTGGTTGTCGTGACCCTTTTTACCGGGTTGCCGATTCTCTTGTACGTGCTGGCAGCGATGATCGTGCCAAAAGAACCGTTTTGGGGTCGTACAGGAGATCCGTTGTGGGACGATTGGGCGCGTCCTTCGTCGGACAGCCTGGATGATGAGATCGACCGACTGGAAAAACGGGCGTTGCAGCAAGAGGTATATCGACTGCGCAGCGAGCTGGCCAAGTACCAGGCCCGCTGAAAAAACTGCCCTTGTTGTCATATCGTGTCAACATCAGCGAAATGCTGCATACGATGTAAGGTGGAAGAAAAGGCCTTACATAGGGAGGGGAAAAGCAGTGTATCTCGGTGTGTTTGACATGCGTCAGCGCCTGGAACAGACGCGGAAAATTCTTCGGGAGAAGCAGCATCTGAAGGAACTGATCGAAGAAGACATTCGCGAATTGGAAAAAGACGTACAGGCGCTGGAGGAAATGTTGGTCGTACTCCCCGACAAACAGGCAAAATAGGGAGTTTGTCGGCAATATAACGAGATGGAAGCCTTTTGCGGCCCATCTTTTCTTTCTATACATAGGTGTGATCCGTATGAGGCCGTTGCTCCGGCACGGCCCGACTGATCGCTCTCGCGGAACACCACCCCTTATCCTCCTGTAATCGTTCTCCGGGGGGGGGGCCTTGCCGGTTGCCACCTCAGTTGCCACATGATAGGATGAATTCCGAGAGCACTGCTTGGTGAGGAGGGGGATTGCAGTGGACAAGTTTCAGGAATACTTGAGACGATATCAGCAGGAGATTGATCAGGATATCAAAAAACGGACAGACTTTCTTTACGAACAGATCATCGGTCAGGGGCTGGGCGGGGCCGTTGTAGGGATCTCAGGCGGGATCGACAGTGCGGTTACAGCGGCGTTATGTGTACGTGCCCTTGGCAAGGAGCGGGTCATTGGCGTCTGGATGCCGGCGTACTCCCAGCAGATACATGCCGAGGATGCACAAAAGCTGGCTGAAGCGATTGGGCTCAATCTGGTCTCCGTTAACCTCAGCCAAGCGTATGATGCCATCGTGGATGAACTAGACCGCGTCGTTTCGTTGGATGACAAAACCAAGGGCAACACCAAAGCCCGGCTGCGGATGACAACGCTGTACGCCATTGCCAATCAGAAAGGGTATCTGGTTGTAGACACCTGCAACCGCAGTGAAATCTACGTTGGCTACATGACCAAAGGGGGCGACGGTCTGGCTGACATCAATCCGGTGGCCAGCTTGACCAAACACGAAATGCGCCTCTTGGCGGTCGAATTGGGAATCCCGGAGTCGATCATCACCAAAGCGCCGTCCGCTGATTTGTGGGCCGGACAGACGGATGAGCAGGAGATGGGCTTCACCTATGAAGAGCTGGACCGCTATTTGATTACCGGTGAGACTAGCCCCGAAGCACGGGAAAAAATCGAACGACTGCATCGCATTTCCGAGCATAAGCGCAGTTTGATGCCGGACGTATAAGCAGTAACGGCTGACCGATGCACGTTCCGCAGACCGGTTGCGAGTAGTGGCGGTTGTCCGTAGCGCCAGGCGGCAGTGGATCGTTGATTCTTCGCTGCGTTTGTACGATAATATCATGTATCACAGATCTTTGTTCAAAAAGAGGTGGAATGGGTTATGTCGACAACGGAATTGATGCTGCGGGCCAACTTGGAGGGACGGGTACTCCGCACGCTACAGTCGTACTTCCGTCGTTCCAATCTGGTTTTGCTCCGCGAAAGTTTGTGGGCGACTGGCTTGGAGGAAGAACAGGTAGAGGAAATCATGTCCCTTCTGGATCAAAAATATACGGTGAGCGAAATTATGGAGGTTCTGCGCGAAAAGAACGTGTTTCACCAAGCAAGATAATACGTCTTTATAGCAAAGCACATCGTGTAAACCGACCGGCCCCGTTTCTGTAAGGAGCCGGTTGTCCTCTTTTTGCATCCGTCAGGGACAAGTACTAGTGGCTCAGAAGTGTCAGACAACGCGGGAAATGTGGTGAAAAGCTTGCAAGAATTTGTGCAGATGATCCAACCCTATATAGTGGCGTACGGATATTTCGCTTTGTTTTTTTTGTTCTTCCTCGGTATTATCGGCATGCCGTTGCCGGAGGAGACGCTGCTGGTTTTTTCCGGCTTTCTGGTCTCCATCGGCCAACTGGAGCTGGTACAGACGATCCTGGTCTGTTACCTCGGCTCGATTAGCGCGATGACCGCTGCCTACTGGATTGGGCGCGTGCTCGGTTATCCGTTTGTCGAAAAGTACGGACGCAGGTTTGGGTTGGGGTATGCTGCATATAAACGTACCGAGGAATGGTTCATCTCAATCGGAAAGTGGTCGCTTCCGATCGGCTACTTCATTCCCGGCGTTCGTCAGTTTACCGCCTATTTTTCCGGTATCACCAAGCTTCCATTTCCCGTGTTCGCCTTGTTTACGTATAGTGGCGGTTTGTTTTGGAGTGCCTTGTTTGTCATACTTGGCTGGCAATTGGGGGCGAGGTGGGAGCAGTTGTTCGAACTGATTGCCCGCAATCTGGCTGTGTTTTTCCTTCTCCTGTTGGCGGTCATTCTCATCTGGTCCTGGTTCCGCCGCAGATCTCGAGAAAAAAATGGCAGGCGCTCGCCGTTGCCCCGAACCAAAGAGGAGGGTACGCGATGAACGAAGAGAAAACAGAACAAGAGACCCAAGGAATGGCCAATGTGCCGGCTGTTCGCGAGCCGAATCAGCTTGTTCAGATTACATTGCCCAAGGAACACCAACGGTTTTACGACAAGCTGCGCCGAAAAATCGAGCAGTTTGTCCGTGAGAAAGGGATGAGCGACAAGACGGCGGAATACCTGCTGCTGGCACCTGACTTGTTTGTGCTGCTCTCTCGCCTCGTTCTGGACAAACGAGTCCCGTTCCAGGCGAAAGCAGTCGCCGGTGCGGCTGTTGCTTACTTTTTATCTCCGATTGACGTTATTCCGGAGGTACTCACCGGGCCTCTCGGTTTTCTTGACGACGTGGTGCTGGCCGTCTACGCGCTGCGGCGGATCCTCGTTGATGTGGATCGCAGCATTGTTTACGAACACTGGAACGGGCAGCAGGATCTGCTGCAGACGATCACTCGCATCATCGAATCGGCAGACGATCTGGTAGGGAAAAAGGTGCTGAGCAAACTGGAACGAAAACTGACAGACAGCCTGCGGAAATAAGGAGCTGCAACCCAGAGAGAGAACCGCAGGAGAGGAGATTGAAAACAATGCGATATCTGCATGACTATACAGAAGGGGAAAGACTGATCGCTTTCTGCCTGATCAAGAGTCGGGAGGTAGCGGTTGCCAGCAACCAGCGCGAGTATATGAATCTGGAGGTTGGCGACCGCTCCGGCAGCTTGCAGGCCAAACTGTGGGATGTGACGGAAGAGCTGAAAGCGATGCTGCAGGTGAAATCGATCGTCAAGGTGGACGCGCTGGTGCAATCCTACAAGGGGAAAAAGCAACTGGTCATCCAGCGGGTGCGATTGGCTGTACCAGACGATCAGGTGGCGATGGAGACGTTGATTCCGGCATCTGAGCGCTCCTTTGAGGAGTTGTGGGAGCGTCTTCAATCCTATATAGGAGCGATCAAAAGCGGGACGCTGCGTGCCATCGTCCAGCATATTCTGGCGTATGATACTTGTGCGGAGCGGCTGCGTTGTTATCCTGCAGGGGTAAAGATGCACCACAATTACTATCATGGCCTTCTGGAACATATCGTCTCCCTGCTGACACTGGCGGAGCAGTTGATCCCGCTCTATCCGCAGATAGAGCAGGATGTGTTGTACGCCACCTGTATCCTGCACGACATAGGCAAGCTAGACGAGCTGTCGGATCCACTTGCCCCCGACTATACCACCCCCGGGCAGTTGATCGGCCATTTGGTGATGGGGGTGGAACGGCTGAATGAAGCATGCCGCCAACTGTCGATCTCTGCGGAAGAGAGTGAAGTCCTTCACCTCAAGCACTGTATTCTGAGTCATCATGGCGATGTGGAAAATGGATGGGGGAGCGCCGTATCCGGCAAAACCCCGACCGCGGTCCTATTTCACTACCTTGATCAGATTGACAGCAAGATGAACGCACTGCAGCAAGTGATCAACGGCGCACAGGACGAGGAGGAATGGGTGTACGCTCCAGCACTGCGCCGCAGAGTGTGGCGTGGGTACTAGAGGATGCTGCTTCGTGCAGCCCAGTTGTCAGGCAAGCCCTGGCAACTTTTTTGTCTTTCGGAACCCTTGCCTTCCGGTGTTCGATAAACGAGTCCTATCCGTACATGAGTGACACACGTCTCTCGCCCACAAAAATCAGTTGATTGCTGTAGGAGATTTTGGCTTTTTGTAGAATACCTAGTTATTCCATGCTTTGCTCCCCAACAATGTGGAAAAAAGATGAAGGAGAATGTCCATGAGACGGCCAACCTATACGATCACGAGCATCATGAAGAAAGCATTTCGGCCAGGGGAACGTTCCCTTTCGCGCAGCGAAATCGTGGAGCGGCTTGAGGTGGGATTGCAGGCTGCTGGAATAGACGGAAATGGCGAAGAATTTTTAACCAGGATTCTGCATATCCCGAATGCGCCGATACGCGTCGGACGAACAGAGGCGATCATTGAGCTTGTCCATCAGCCGCATCAGCTGTTCGATCTGGCGTATCGGTATCTCCTGGATGCACAAGTGCCGAAAACGGCGGAGCAGATCTTCCGGGAGGTCCGCAAGCGGACGCAGTTCTCGTGGAATCAGATCGCCCGCATACTCATACTGGAAAGAGACCCGCGCTTCGTCCAATATGAAAACGATGATCGCTGGTTCCTGGCAGAGTGGAAACTGGCCAATGACCACGTTTACGAATATCTCGTGTCAGCCAAAGCGGCACCGATGCCGCTTCGCGCGGTATCCTATACGATGGAACGGGAAATAGGCTTGTCACCGAAAGAATACGTCTTTTTGCCGGAGCTGGATGATCGCTTCCAGGTGGAAACAGGTACTGTCCATCTCACGTCTGCGGAGCAGTCCGAAGCCACTGAGAGCGAGGCAGACGCGGAACAGAGGCAGGCCGAGGCAGAAGTCGCCGCAGCGACGACTTCACCGGAATCGGCACGACAACAACTTTCTCTGGAGGATGATTGGAGCATGAATAGTACCGCTGTTAAGACAAATGTGCAAAAAGAAGTGAACGATTTGTTAAAACAGGCATTGCACTTACTGGAAAACCGCAATCAGGAAATGGGGCAGGAAGTGGTGGCCCGCTTTCAGGAGAGCGATATGCGCTCAATAGAGGGATTAATGAAAGAAAAGCAGCATAATGAGCAGGTGGTACTTGGCATTAAGCAGGTACTCGCAAGCTTGGCCCAGCAATGATGGACAGCAAGCCTTCGATCGATTTGGCGCAGCGGTTCGCCCATTTGCGGGAGATTGTCGTGATGTACCGCTCGCGCCTTACACAACTGGAGGCGGAAGTACTGACGTTGTTTGAGGTCAACGAACTGGAGGCGATTGCATCAAGCATTCGCGAACGGGAACGCATTGAACGGCGTGTTGAAAAACTGGAGGAGTTCGTCTCACGATGGGAAGAGCAGGACGATCTTCGCATCGATTGAGGCGAGAACCAGTATAACTTGTGCATTCGCGATATACTATACATGAAATGGAACGAAACGAACTGTTGTCAATCCTGGCCTCGTTGCCGGGACGAAAGGAGAACCTACCCCAATGTCAGTCGGTAGAAACGAACTTTGTCCGTGCGGAAGCGGAAAGAAGTATAAAAAATGCTGCGGCATCGTCACCTCAATCAGCCAGGTGCGGGAGCGGAAACTTCGCAGTGCGTATGATGAAGTGAACGAGCGTTTGAACACATACGTATCCAAATCCTTCTCGCGTGAGGAGATCGAGCAGGCCAGGCAGCGATTCGCCCGGGAGACCGGGCTTACTGCAGAGGAGGTGCAGCACCCGCAGTGGGCGATCCACTTTTACAATTGGTTCGTTTTTGATGATCAGACAGATGGTACCACTGTCGTGGAATCGTTTTTTGAATCAGATGGGCGGCGCGTCGAACATGATGTGCAGCAGGCCTACCTTCAGCTTACGTTAGGGCTGTACGAGATTGTGCATCGCGTGGACGATGTATTGACAGTACGCTCGCTTTCCGGTGGAGATTTACTTCAAGTGGTTGCAGCCAATGTAATCAAAACGAGGCCGGGGCAACTGCTGCTGGGAAGGCTGCTCCCGTTTGGACAGCGTTATCAACTGTTCACCGGCAGCATCGTACTGCCTGCCGCACTAAAACGCCAGTTTGCCCAATGGCTGGCGAAGGTAGGCGAGCGCGACCTGCGACGCCATACTACCCGTCTGTACCGGTTCTTGTTAAAACAGGGGAATACAGCCAAAGCCGGAAGCAACCCGCCAGAAAAGTTGATTCGTTCCGTGTGGCATCCATCCAATCTACCAGCGGTTCGGGAGGCTCTGCGCACTCACTCCGCTTTTGAATTGAAGAAAAGAGACGAGTCACAGGAGATCTGGGTGTATGCGGCCCGTAAGGAAGGCGGATTACTTGCTGCTTTGGATAACGCACTGGTTGAACTGCACGAGGTGCAGGGGGAGCTGCTGGTAGGCGACGAAACGATCGCCTTCGAAGGATTTCCGGACGCATTATCGTCTTTGACGGAGAACCTGCCGTTGCCAGAAGCCGAAAACGAACAGCCGATCGACAGGCTCACATCGAGCGGTTCCAGACTGACGCGTGGAACTATTTTCATCACCAGTCAACCCCCTCTGCCCTCGAAAGTGATGCAGTGGGCCGTGCAGACCTACTTTGCAGAGAAATGGCTGGTGACGCCACATCCTGAGATTGAGGATTTGCCGCCGTTGCTGGTTGCTGCCGCAGAAGATGACCGTCTAAAAGCAAAGCTGGAGAAGGTGGTAGACCAGATTGAGCAGGCGCGAGAGAAAGGGGCAGGACCAGGCCGGTTTATGCGATTGGACTTGATCCGACCGCGTTTGTCTCTCCCCAATCGACAGTTGTCCATCGAAAATTTGCTGAAACGGCCCTTGATCGATGGATTGCCCGCCGACTCATTTACGGTTCATCCGGATCGTCTCGCCGATATTGCAGCTTTCGTCAGGGAAATGACGGAAGGCAAGTCGGAATCGACAGTGAAAAAGTACGACGAGGCGATGAATCTATTCCGCAGCTTTCTCCGCAGTGCGTTTGGCAGAGGATTTGCCTGGGAGGAGTTGCGTCGGGAGGAGGTAGCCTACTTCCTCGTTCACGATGTGTTGAGACGAACGGACACGTCGACCAAAACACTAGCCGGCAACTTGCTATCTGTGTTGAGCGCATTTTTTAAATGGCTCGACAAGCAGCATGAGATTGACCTGAGCGGCCAACTACAGCCTCTCTTGTCTGCCCTGAAGGAGGAATTGCCAGAAGCATATAGGCTTCGCGGCCAACTGCAGAAGCAAGCCGTAACTCGTCTGCACGACCATGATCAACAGCCGGAACGGGTGACAGAGGAGGCGCTTCTGGTACTATCTGCCGAGGACGCGGGCTGGCAGGTGAAAAGGGGCAACGGAGAAGAAATACGGCTGCAGATGGATCAGCAGGAGGAGCAGCTTCCCTCCGGGGACTGGATCGTCTTTGCTCTGATCGGTCAAACGGCTGACGGTAGATGGCATCTGTATGGCTTGCCTGAATTGTATCCGCCACTAGTCGCAGAACTGCTGGGAGTACGACGAAACGTGCTTGTCTAATATAGTTCCACGATGTGCAAAAAAAAAAGCGCTGCCGGTGACGGGCAGCGTTTTTTAAAAGGATACGATTAAGGATAATCGTTAACATCATTTACCATTGGAGGTGCAGGTCATCGTTTCCCCTGACGTTTTTTCTCATAGCGGTTGCGTCGCTTGCTGTGTCCAGGCCTGCAGCCTCTTGTCAGTAGGCAGCAAAAATCCGAGCAGCCCAATCGCCGGCATGATCGCGCAGAGCATCATCACGGCAAACAACCCCTGCTGGTCGGCGAGCAGTCCAAGCGCATATGCGCCAATGCCTCCCATCCCAAACGAGAAACCGAGGATCAATCCGGATACGGTGCCGATTTTGCCTGGCAGAAGTTCTTGGGCGTAGACGACAGTAACGGAGAAACTGGACAAGAGAATCAAACCGTCAACAAACAAGAGTGGAAATGCCCAGAATCCCTGGACAAACGGGATAAACAGACTGAGCGGCAGCGTTCCCACTGTAGATGCGATCAGCATGTTGCGCTTGCCAAAGCGGTCGGCTAATGGACCGCCAAACAAGGTACCGACAGCGCCTGCGAGCAGAAACAAAAACACGTACAGTTGAGCCAGCTTCACTTCATAACCGAAAACGTCAATCAGATAAAGCGGATAAAACCCTTGCAGGCCGGCATAGACGCAGGAGCGAACGCTGACAATGATGATGAGCAGCAAAAGAGCGATCTGCCGTTTCGTGAGATGGGTGACGATGGGAACGGCTCCTCCACGACCGCGCTGCCGCTGTTGGCCTGCATACCAGTAGGCGACGAAAATCAACACGCCAAGGGCGGCTGACGCTGGAATCACAAACCAGGCTGCGCCGAATTGGCCAAATGGTACAAACACGAGAGCAGTCATCAATGGAGCCAGTGCCTGTCCGGTATTGCCGCCAACCTGAAAAATGGACTGGCCCAGACCGCGTCGGGAACCGGAAGCTAGGTAGGCGACACGGGATGCTTCCGGGTGAAAGATGGCGGAACCTACTCCGACAAGCGCAACGGAGAGTAGTACCACGAGGTAGTGCTCTGCCAGGGCGATTCCCAGCATCCCAAGTCCAGAGGCCAACATCCCGACTGGCATCAGAAAGGGACGAGGCGTACGATCCGACAGATAGCCAACCAGAGGCTGCAGCACGGAGGCTGTAGCATTCATCACCAGCAGGATCATACCCAGTTGGGCATAGTCGAGGGTTAGGCTGTCTTTCAGGATGGGCAATACGGCTGGAATTACCGCTTGCAGGCTGTCATTCAACAGATGAACCAGGCTGATCGCAAACAAGACACGATAAACGGTTGGCGTATGAATCGGATTCACGGGCATCAGCTCTCCATTTCTCATTATGACGAGTTCCACCCTCCGCTGGTCATACTGCGGACGGAACGTCTTGTTGATCTTTCCATCATAACAAAAAGACTGGTAAAATGGGTACGGGGAAACGAGTCAGATTGTGTTGGCAAGAGGATGGAGGGAACCATTCATGAGATTGAGACGTTGGCTGGCAATCGGTGGAGCCAATCTGGACGTGAAGGGCGGGCCGCATTCTACTTTGCGTCTGGAGACAAGCAATCCGGGAGTTGTGCGAACGGCTGCGGGAGGAGTAGCCCGCAATGTGGCAGAAAACGTGGCTCGTTTAGGCGAAGAAGTAGCGCTGCTGGCACTTGTCGGTGAAGACAACGACGGCGAGTGGCTGCGACAGGAGACGGCAGCAAGCGGTGTTAGTACAGCCGGCATGTTCCGCCTCGGTGGCCAGCGAACCGGGCGCTACCTATCGGTTCACAACGAGTCGGGTGAACTGGTCGTAGCCATCGCTGACATGGAGATCAATGAAGCGTGGGACGATACGCTAGTCAACAGCGGTGTCCAGCTAATGGACGAAACAAGCGGCGTTTTTCTTGAGGCCAACCTGCCGCGGCCGGTGATGGAGCAGTTTCTCGCTGCTGCTCACGCACGCGGCTGCCCGATAGCGGCAGATTCTGTCTCGGTTAAAAAAGCGGAGAAATGGTGCGGCCTCCTGCGTGATATCGCCTTGATTACCCCGAGCAAGTCAGAAGCAGAGGTGTTAACCGGACTGACCATCACAGATCAGGCAGGTGTGGAACGAGCGGCAGCATCACTGCTCCAGCAAGGTGTGCAGCGAGTGATCATCACTTGCGGTGCAGACGGGGTGTATCTGATGAGCCAGACAGAATCCTGCTGGCTGCCTGCGCCGAGGGGACCTGTGCATGATGTGACCGGAGCGGGTGACGCTTTTACGGCAGGTGTCATGTACGGGTTTATGCGAACTGACTCGTTGATCGAACAGGCAGCATACGGGCTGGCTATGGCCGGAATGACCCTCGCCAGCAAACATTCGGTCGCCCACGAGGTAAATGCCGATAAACTGAATCAGGCAAAGGAGGCCTTTTTACGTGAAACTGGATATCAAACCTGAAGTGGCAGAAGCGCTGGAAAAAGGAGAGGCCGTCGTCGCACTTGAATCGACGATTATTTCGCACGGTATGCCTTACCCGCAAAATGTGGAGACGGCAGTGGCAGTCGAGGAGATCATCCGCCGCGCCGGTGCTGTCCCGGCAACGATCGCTATACTTGGCGGCAGATGCAAAGTAGGGCTGACTCACGAAGAGATCGAGCAACTGGCCCAAACGAGTGACGTGATCAAGACCAGCCGCCGCGACCTGGCTTACGTCACGGCGAGGGGACTAAACGGTGCCACCACAGTGGCAGGCACGATGATCATCGCTGAACTGGCCGGTATTCGCATCTTCGTTACCGGCGGCATTGGTGGTGTGCATCGGGGAGCCCAACAGACGATGGATATCTCGGCCGACCTCAGCGAGCTGGCGCGGACAGAAGTGGCCGTCGTTTGTGCAGGGGCAAAGTCAATTCTCGACATTGGACTCACCCTGGAATACCTGGAGACTCAGGGTGTGCCGGTGATCGGCTACAAGACGGAACGTTTTCCCGCCTTTTACAGTCAGGACAGTGGCTTCTCTGTTCCGCACTCGCTCTACAGTGCGGCGGAAGTGGCGGAAGTGCTGGCTGAGAAACACCTGCTGGGTCTTAGCGGCGGTACCGTTATCGCCAACCCGATTCCAGACGAGCACGCTCTGCCTGCCGAGGAAATCGAGAGTGCGATTGAAGAATCGCTGCGTGAGGCAGAGAGGAGAGGCATCGCGGGCAAAGAGGTAACACCCTTTTTGCTCAGCAGGTTGGGGGAGATCACCGGTGGAAGAAGTCTGGCGGCTAACATCGAACTGGTGAAGCACAATGCCCGTGTAGGTGCAGAGATTGCACTGGAATTGGCCAAGCGAATGAAAGGATAGACAGTAGGATCTACCCTGATCTTGTCGAATGATTCCTACCGTTGTAGATCTTCGGTAGGGATTTTTGATGTTCGAAACATTTATCTACAAATACTCGACTGCCTATGCTAAAATAATGAGCAGGGTTTTGACCGCCAACGGCTAAGGTGTGGCGGTCACCAAATTTTTCTGCCGGAACCGACTGACAGTTTGACGTTGACGCACCTTTCACAGATTTCAGAAGGATACATACAAGGAGTTTGATTGTTTATGCCCGAGACGGTCGCGAATCGACGCACCGCTTCTTCCAAAAGACGAACGAAGCCGTCGCGACGCAAAAAATGGCGGCGGATTCTCACCTTGTTTGCGCTGTTTATGATCCTAGCTGTGGGCGGAGTGGCCGCCGCAGTTGTATACCAACTCAATCATGCAATCGAGAACGTTACGAAAAATCCTTATGAAACGCCATCAACCGACGGAAAACCGGTCGAGACGGATTACGAATCGGAAAAACCGCTCTCATTCGTTTTGCTTGGGCGGGATACGCGAAAGGGGTCCGGGTCACTCAATACCGACGTGATGATGGTCGCCGTGGCCAACCCGAAGACGAAAAAGGTAACCCTGCTATCGCTGCCGCGGGACACGCGCGTTAAAATCCCCGGTTATCGCGGTTATCACAAAATCAACGCTGTGTTTGCCAATGGGGAAGCAGAGCGCCGCCAGGCGGAAGCGAGCGGTCAGACGCCGACGGAGAACGGCATGACCCTGACCAAGAAGACGCTGGAACACATGCTGGGCATTCCGATCCAACACTATGTCGAAGTAAACTTTGATGGGTTTAAGGCGGTCATCGACGAACTGGGCGGAATTGAGGTTAATGTGGACCGCAAACTGGTTTACGATGATCCGAGTGACGGTACCCATATCTATCTGGAGCCTGGGCTGCAGTTGTTAAACGGCGAGCAGGCACTGGGGTATGTACGTCACCGCATGGACAACAGGGGACCTCGGTACTATTCCAGTGATTTTGACCGCAACCGACGCCAACAGGAAGTGGTAAAGGCGGTTGTGGAAAAGATGACCTCCTTTGACGGCATCACGAAGGTTCTTAATGTGATTGGCACAGCTAGTGAGTATGTCCATACGGATCTGTCCAAGGATCAGATCAAAGGGCTGGTTTACGATTTTAAGAGCTTCCGTTCCCAGGACATCACAGTACTGGAAAACGGAGCAGTCTGGAATTCGGTACTGAGTAAGACGCTTCTGCCGAAAGAAAATATGGAAAACATCCGTTCGACGTTGATGCGGGAGATGGGTGTGACTATGACTGCCGATTTGAGCGATGCGGCGATTGCTGAATATGCGGCTGCAGAGGTAGCCAGCCATCGCAGCCAGCAACAGCGGGAAGCGGCAAAGCCTGAACAGAAGTCAGAGAAGCCGGCGGACAGCCAGCAGGAGCAGCCGGATACAGCCAAGGAAACCGATGGTGATGGAGAGAGCGGTACCAATGGCACCACTCCACCGCCTGACATCGATGTCCTGGTACCGCAACAGCCGAATCAGGGTGGCACAGGTGAACCGTCCCAACCACCTGCATCTGGCAATAGCGAAAGCGAGCAAGACCCTGAGCCGAATACCAATCCGGGCAGTCTGGAGCCTCCACCGTCAGGAACGGAGGATGGGGGAGCCGCCAACGGGGGCAACGGGAGTGTTGCACCGCCACCGGATATTGCTCCCCTTCCAGGGACTACCTTCCCTGCGACAGAGCCGACAGGCGGAGAAGGAACGGAGACACCAACGGTTACCCATCAGTCAAATCAAACGAATACGTCAGTTGGTTAGAGAGATTACGGTCAGGAGGGATTCACCACCCCCTTTTGACCGTTTTTTGTTGTGCGCGCTGCCTGCTTTCTGTGTCCAAGTGCAAGAAAGGGATTCGCAAAGAGAAAATTCGTGGTAAGATAGGAATACGAATAGTAGACTGATACTTCTGAACATTCCAGGCAGTGAGGAGGAATGCCGCATGGTGCTGTTTCTGATTAACATGGGTCTTATCATCTTATTTTTATATCTGATTAGCCGTCGCCCGTATCAGGACGTCGTCTACGACGAAGAATTTTTCCTGCGCAATCCATCTGCGCTGGAAGAATATCAGCAAATGCCAATCGAATTTCAGAAAGCCTTTTTCCGTAAACATAAAGACTGGATCAAGGAAAAATACTTGCGCGGGGAAAGCTACGTGCTCGGTTTCTGCCCCAACAAGGAAATCCGCCGTGCCTGGCTGTCCGAATTCGTTAGTCAGAAAGAGTGGAAGACTCCCTCTCCTTTGCAATAAGGAGGGGGTTTCTTTTTGCCGCAACTGCACACAATAACCCTGAACCCATAGGCAAAAAGGAGAGATCGTATGTTTGGAAAGAATGCGGGAGATGTGCTGGTTGAGCTCCTGATTGAGTGGGGGGTTGACCATATCTACGGAATGCCGGGAGACTCCATCAACTCGCTGATCGAATCGATACGAAAAGCAAAGGACAAAATCAAGTTTATTCAGGTGAGACATGAGGAAGCAGGGGCTTTGGCTGCCGCCGCTTATGCCAAGCTTACAGGAAAGTTAGGTGTTTGCACCGCTATAGCCGGGCCAGGTGCGATCCATCTGCTCAACGGTCTTTACGATGCGAAGATGGATAAGGCTCCGGTATTGGCCATCACCGGTCAGGTAGAGACGGATCTGATGGGGATTGACTACTTTCAGGAAGTAAATCTGGAACGAATGTTTGCTGATGTAGCTGTGTACAACCAGCGGATTATGTCGGCGGAGCAGCTGCCGGCCGTCGTCAATCAGGCGATTCGCACCGCTTATGCCAAGCAAGGTGTTTCTGTACTGACGGTGCCCGACGACATACCCAAGATGGAGGTCGAGAGAGAAGCGCGCAGAACGAGCACATTTGTCACCAGCCCCTACATGCTGCCCCAGCCTGATGATCTGCACAAAGCAGCAGAACTGCTGGACAAGGCGGAGAGACCGGTCATTCTTGCCGGACGGGGGGCCCGTGGAGCACGAGAGTCTCTGCTTGCTCTGGCGGAAAAAATTGCTGCACCCATCGTGCTCTCACTTCCCGGCAAGGGGGTTGTCCCGGATGAACATCCATTCTGCCTCGGAGGATTGGGCTTGATTGGAACCAAGCCAGCCTACGAGGCGATGAGAGAGGCGGATACCCTGCTGATGGTGGGAGCCTCGTATCCGTTTACTGGGTTCTTGCCTGATGATGCGGCCACGATCCATATCGATACCGATCCGACTCAGATTGGCAAACGCTATCCGGTAGATGTCGGTATGGCCGGCGACGCTGCAAAGAGCTTGTCCCATCTCATCGGACAGGTCACGCGGCATGAAGACCGGGACTTTCTGGAGCGATGCCAGCGAAACATGCGGGAATGGTGGGAGAAGATGGAGCGGCAGGAGGCGGACCCAGCCAAACCGATCAAACCACAGCGCGTCATCCATGCCTTGCAGCAAGTGGTGAGTGACGATGCGGTACTCTCTGTCGACGTGGGCAATGTGACAGTCTGGGTGGCACGCAACTTCCGGATGACCAATCAGCAGATGGTCATATCCAGTTGGCTGGCAACGCTTGGGTGCGGTCTGCCAGGAGCGATCGCCGCCAAAATCGCATACCCGCAAAAACAGGTATTTGCGATTTGCGGTGACGGCGGATTTGCGATGACGATGAATGACTTCGTGACGGCAGTGAAGTATGAACTGCCAATCGTCGTGATTGTCTTCAACAATCACAAGATCGCCATGATCAAATTTGAGCAAGAAGTGATGGGCAACATAGAATTTGGCACCAATCTGCACAATCCTGACTTCGCTCGGTATGCAGAGATTTGCGGCGGGATCGGTTTTCGGGTCGAGACGGCAGACGAACTGCTGCCGGCGATGCGGCAGGCACTGGCGCTGGGCAAACCATGCATCATCGACGTGCTAGTTGACGCACTGGAAGCGCCGATGCCGTCCAAGATCACCTTTGGACAGGCTGCCGGATATGCCAAACATATGCTGAAGGAGCTGTTTGAGGAGGGCAAGATTGAAGTGCCGATGCGGTAACGAGCTGCAGAACCGGTAACGGGTTGCACGAATTGCGGCAGCTGCAAAAACGCATCTCTTCACCGTTTCCCCTGCGAGTAGGAGGAGGCGTCCTCTCCCAGCAGGTTCGTCCAAAAAAAGGGCAGAACGTATGTTGAAGGAGAGGTTGTTTGGGCATACTTGTAAGGGTGACGCATCACCAACATCACAAGAGGCAAGGAGGATTACATATGGCAGCACAGTATGGTGCGCATGAAGTCATGGAACTGCATGAAGTGTTGACAGACACGGTTGATGGGATCAACCAGTTTGAGTTGTACCGCCCCTATGCCAAAGATCCGCAACTGCAGTCGATCATGGATCGGCACATCCAGTTTATGGTTCAAGAGTACAACAACTTGGTGAACGCCTTGAACCAGCAGGCGATGGCAACGGGTGGCACCGGCTACCGCACCCCGCGTACGGCGGCTGGCATGTCACCGACATACGGACTAAACAACCCTGCACCGCAAACCCCGAACACTTCGCCCAACGAAATGAACGACCAAGATGTAGCAAGCGGCATGTTGGGCTGTCATAAGTCTTCAGCGACGATGCGGATGGTGGCGACGCAAGAGATTGCTAATCCTCAGCTTCGCCGGATGGTACAGCAATGTGCGGTTAACTCTTCTGAGATGGCGTACGAGACTTTCCAGTACATGAACCAAAAAGGGTACTATCAAGTTCCGACGATGAAAGATATGACGACCAACACCGTCATCAGCACCTATCAGCCAGCTCAGATGCCGATGGCAACCCAACAACAGCAGGCTCAACAACCGTATCAGTAAGCATTGACAGTTGTAAGCTGTGGCCATCGACGAAAAGGTTCTCCCGCCGCGGAGATCCTTTTTTTCTTTGCCGAATATATGAAGACGATGTAAAACAGTGTCGGATTAACGTAAATCCTGTATGGTCCAGGTAAAGATTTTTTAAAATAAATCCCCATAATCGATTATGAACCACAGTTTTGTAATAAGTTTTAAGTAGGGTGAGCGGAAGGGGGAAGCAGTATGCCGTTAACGGTAAAACTGGCGGAAACGGAAGAAGAGAGGAATAGAGCGTTTGCTCTGCGTCATCAAGTGTTTGTCCAGGAAAAGGGGAATCATCCGGATGGCAGTCAACTGGGAATACAGCTCAATGAGCGGGAAGAAGACGAATACGATGCGATCAGTGAACACATCATTGTTGTGGATGAAGAAACGCGAGAAGTCATTGGGACGTACCGCTTGGTTGACGGAGGGACTGCTCTTCGGACACTTGGTTTCTATTCTGACCGATTTTTTCAGCTGCACCCGATACGATCGAAGTTGACCGATACGATCGAGTTGGGGAGGAGCTGCATCCGTGCTGATTACCGCAGCGGCAGGGCGATTACCCTGCTGTGGAGAGCGATCGGAGACTTGATGATCAAACGACAAATCCGCTTTTTGATTGGCTTGACCAGCTTATTCCCTTCTACCAATGAGGAGTTGATGCGAATCTATACCTATCTCATTCGGCATTATCGGATGGGAGACGTTTGGCTGGAGGCGAAGAGCGAATATCGAGTGGCAGGAGTTGGTGAAGTGGAACTAGTCGACTCCGAACAGGAGATGTTCCGGAAACTGCCCCCGCTCTTAAAAGGGTATCTGCGGGCTGGCGCGTGCGTCGCCGGGGAGCCCGCCTATGATCCGGGGTTTGGTTCGACACTCTTCTTTACGATGCTCGACAGCAGACAGATCGCTGAACGATATCGCCGCGGCTTTCTGACTCGCACACCGATTGAGAGAGAGGAGAAGGTTACTTGTACGAGTGGGTCGGACGTCTGACCGGCCATCTCGACCGACTGCCTGGCATAGCGAGGTGGATCAGGTGGGTCCCCCGCCCGGTCATGTTAGGGATCTGCAGTCTGTTGGGCTGGCTGGTTTGGAAAAAGGAGAATCACCTACGCACGAAAGTGCTGGACAATATGGGGGAAGTGCTGACGAATCGAAACCAACTGCAGATTGGCAAGGAGTGCCGCCGCTATTTTCGCAATTTCTTCATCACGGTGTATGAGGTTTTGATCGACTCGTTCAGACTGGAGCAAACAAAGCGATGGCGATTTCAGGTGAGTGGGGAGGCAAACCTGCAGGAGGCGCTCTCCGCTGGTAAAGGGGTGATTGTCTTTACTCCGCACCTGGGAAACTTCTTTTACTATTACTGGTATCTGAGCCGCAGGTACCCGTGTCTGACCGTCGTAACCGCCGGAAGTCCTGAGTTGCGCCCACTCTATTTGCTGTTTCAGCAGTTGGGATGCCGGGGATTGGATTACGATGCTACGCCGCCGATGCAGTTGATTCGGACGTTGAGAAAGCATTTGCGACAAAACGGGGTTGTTTTTCTGCTTGGTGATTTTTGGCGCCCGACGTTTCCGCAAGCCAGGCTGTTTGATCGGATCACCCGCAGTCCGGCTGGAACCACAGCCCTGGCGTTGGAACAGCAAGTACCGGTCGTTCCGTTTTACGGGTATCGTCGAAGAGGGTTTCGGCATCAGCTGGTGTTTGGACCAGCCATTCACCTGCATCAGACATACCGTCCCGACCAACGAACAGAAGCGACCAATCATCTCAATCGGTTTCTTGAAGACGCTATCACTACAGTTCCCGGGCAGTGGCTCTATTGGTTTAACGCGGAGCACAGATGGGAAGAAGTCGATACGGCGGCAAGACAAGCAGAGGGGTAAGCGTGTGGTGGCTGACGTGATGGAGCAACTGATGAACGGACGAACGGAGAAGAGCTAAGCGGAAAAGGAAAAAAAGAGACGCTGCAGCGTCTCTTTTGATATTTTATTTTCTCTATATAGCCCGTTCAGATGTTCCACTTTGGCGCGAATCTCTTTTTTATTTCTTTCTCTATGACATTATGACGAGCTAATTACCGATTTGTTTCGTTATATGCGTGATTTTTTTCAGGGAGTTTTTGGGATCTCACAGGGGGAGCCAGTTTGGTCAGAGTAGGGATGGATATGTGGTGGTGGCAAGCGACGGATGATACATGATAGCGATAGCGAGCGGCACTAGCCTGCTCCTTCCTGTGGTATACTGGTGGAACAAAACCGGAAATGGGATCAGAGGATCTGGCTGGTGGACGAACAGGAGGAGCATAACGGATGTTGAGTATGTTGACTGAACAACTGCAGATCCATCTGGGACAGGTGGGTGTGATTACCAATCTGTTGGTACGCACGGAGCAATCTCTCTACAGCGATGAGGAGAGCCACGAGGTTGAGATCTATGTCGCGGAGGAAGAAGGAGCTTGGGATAAGCCGCTGGCTACGATCCATCTATACCCCCTTGCAGAAGAAGAGGCAGTAGAGATTGAAGCGGAGATTCAGTACCCTGTCGTTGATGGTAGTCCGGATCGCTCACTTCTGTTTGAACGGGTCACTTTAGTCGGCGTGGAGGCTGCAATCACAGAGAAGCACCGTTTTCTCGGGCCGCAGCAAATGGTGGAATCGGTTTTGGTGCTTGATTTTCACTTTGTCGTTGCTTCTCCCCGGTCGGCTGAGGAGGAAACAGAGGTGGAGGGGCAACTGATGCGGCTTGCCAGACAGATTGGGACCTTGCTCCGGCTGTAGGCTATAGCGAGATAGAGAGGAGCACGCCATTCGCCTTAAATACAGATCGCCTGGGGTTTGTCCTTAAGCAGGAATTAAGCGGCGAAAACCGAAATAAAAATGAATGAATGTTCATTCTGTGTTGTTGAGAGCAAGCACAAAGGGGGAATCAGAATGTTAAAGCGCGTATTCCAACCGATACGTTTGGCCGATACCACCTTTCCCAATCGGATCGTGATGGGATCGATGCATGTCGGCTTGGAAGCTCTTGAAGGCGGCATGGAGCGGTTGGCGGCCTTTTATGCAGAGCGGGCGAGAGGAGGCGCAGGTCTGATCGTCACAGGAGGAGCCGGCGTCTGCCCCGAAGGAGGACTGGGCAATAAATCGGCCAGCATCTATGCAGACGAACATGTGGAGCAGTTTCGGCCTGTGACCAATGCCGTTCACCGGGAAGGGGGAAAAATCTTTCTACAGTTGTTTCATGCTGGACGCTACGCCTATAAAGAGATGACCGGATTGGACCCCGTTGCCCCATCCCCGATCCAAGCACCGATCAATCGAACGGCACCGCGTGAGCTGCGCGACGATGAGATTGAACAGACGATTGAAGCCTTTGCAGCCGGAGCTCGCCGTGCACAGGCAGCAGGTTTTGACGGTGTTGAGATTATGGGTTCGGAAGGGTACCTGATCAACCAGTTCCTGTCACCGGTAACAAACCGGCGAACTGATCGGTGGGGCGGCGACCTGCAGAATCGGAGCCGCTTTGCCCTGGAGATTGCTCGCCGGGTCAGAACGGCTGTCGGCAAGCAGTTTCCAGTGATTTTTCGCATGTCAGGCCTTGATTTGATTCCACACAGCACCACGCTGGAAGAGACGATCCGGTTCGCGCAGATGCTGGAGGAAACCGGAGTCGATGCGCTCAATATCGGGATTGGTTGGCACGAGTCACAGGTACCGACAATCGCCATGATGGTGCCGCGGGGCTCCTTTGTCTGGGTCGCCAGCGAGATCAAGACGGCGGTCACAATCCCGGTGATCGGCAGCAATCGAATCAACGATTTGCGCCTCGCCGAACAGTACCTGCAGGAAGGATTGTGTGACATGGTTTCACTGGCTCGTCCTTTTCTTGCAGATCCACAGATCGTGAACAAGAGCATGGATGAACGATTTGACGAAGTGAACACCTGTATCGCTTGTAATCAAGCTTGTCTCGACCATATTTTCTCAGGGCAGCCGGCCAGCTGTTTGGTTAATCCAGAGGCCGGCAGGGAGCATGAGTTGGCTATTCGGCCTGCGGCGGAAAAAAAGCGGATCGCGGTGGTTGGTGCCGGACCGGCAGGCATGGAAGCTGCGCGGGTGCTGGCGCTGCGAGGTCATCAGGTTGTCTTGTTTGAACGGGACAGCAAGATCGGCGGCCAATTAAACTATGCCCGCCAGGTTCCCGATAAGCAAGAGTTTGATGAGACACTTCGCTATTATCGGATACAGCTTGCCAATCATGGCGTCAAGATCCGCTACGGTACGGAAGTGTCGGCAGAACGATTGGTATCGGAAGGGTTTGAGGAAGTGATTTCCGCTACAGGAGTGATTCCTCGTCAGCCAGAGTTGCCGGGGATTGATCTACCCCATGTCGTCTCCTATGCCGATGTATTTGAAGGAAGAGTAGATGTCGGACAGCGGGTCGTGATCGTCGGAGCGGGTGGTATCGCTTGTGATCTCGCTCATCTGTTGACGGATTCACGCCGTCTGTCGGCGGATACGGCTCATTATCTGCTGGAGTGGGGCGTGCTCGATACTTCTTCACTGGAGAGGCTGAAAGGCAGCAAAAGGTCGGTGACGATGCTGCGACGCGGGAAGCAGGTGGGGACTGGATTGGGCAAGACGACGCGTTGGGCTGTGCTGGCGCGACTAAAGCATCAGGGCGTAACCATGTTGACGGAGGTCGCATACCGGGAGATCACGGAAGAGGGGGTTCGGATTATCCACGAGGGCCACGAGCGGATTCTGTCGGCCGATACAGTAGTAATTGCAGCAGGGGCTACCCCGAATAACCGCCTAGCTGACGAATTGCGTGGTGTTCTCCCTGTCCATGTGATCGGTGGAGCGCGGGAAGCGGGCGAACTGGATGCCAAACGGGCGATATTGGAAGGGGCTCTGCTGGCCAGACAGATCTAAGAGATATTTTCCATTCCTCTCCTGTGACATTGATTTACAAAAGTGATATCATAATGATATCGAATCAATATCACTTTTGAAATGAGATACAGGGAGGTTCAACAAATGAATGAACGGAAGGTATGGGCTGTCAACGGGTTTATCGGTGTTTTTGTCATTGCGGTACTGCTTGTACTGGGTGTTATGGCCTTGTTCAGCCAGGTGAGCATACTGTTTGGGGTTCTCATGATCTTGCTGGCTGTTGTATTGGCTACGGGGATTGTGATCGTGCAGCCGAACCAGGCAGTCGTGCTGATTTTCTTCGGTAAGTATCTGGGCAGCATCCGCGACAGCGGTCTGTGGTGGAGTATCCCGTTTACACTGCGGCGCAGCGTTTCCTTGCGTGTTCGCAACTTCAACAGTGCACGACTCAAGGTAAACGATGTGGATGGCAACCCGATCGAGATTGCCGCCGTCATCGTGTTCCGCGTGGTCAATTCGGCCAAGGCGCTGTTTGATGTCGATGACTACGAAGAGTTCGTGGAGATTCAGAGTGAGACAGCACTGCGTCATGTTGCCAGCCGCTATCCGTATGACAACTTTGAACAGGAAGGCTACTCCTTGCGCGGCAATACGGACGAGATCGCAGAGGAATTGGCTCATGAACTACAGGAACGTCTGTCTGTCGCAGGAGTAGAAGTGATCGAAGCCCGTCTTACGCACCTTGCTTATTCGACAGAAATCGCCAGCGCGATGCTGCAGCGGCAGCAGGCAGCGGCGATTATCTCCGCTCGCAGACTGATCGTACAAGGAGCAGTCGGCATGGTGCAGATGGCGATTGAGCAGTTGCAGCGTGATCAGGTAGTTGAGTTGGATGAAGAGCGCAAGGCGGCGATGATCAATAATCTGATGGTTGCCGTTGTCTCCGATCGCGGCGCGCACCCCGTCGTTAATACAGGAACGATATACTGATGGACAGGAATGGAATCGTATGTCCGGTAAAAAAAAAGTTCCTGCTGAGGATCGATCCCAAACTGTACGAGGTGCTGGAGCGATGGGCCGCAGATGAGTTTAGAAGCGTAAATACACACATCGAATACGTACTGCGCGAAGCGGCCAAAAAGACGGGGCGGTTGACAATCGGTGAATCGGGTAAGAAGAGTCAGGGCGATGATGAGGAATAGAACAGAATCCGTGTTTTGATGCCACTTACCGGCACGCCTGTCCTTAAGGCGTGCCATTCATTGTATGGTTGCACCCGATTCGAGTGAAAACGGCAACTGCTGAAAGAAGGGGAAGCGGACGTGAGACGATGGAATCTGGCGATTAGTGGTTTCGGTACGGTTGGCTGGCATGTGGCGCAACTGCTTGCCGAACGGCAACAGCGATACGCTGCTCTCTATGGAGCAGATGTCAGGGTGACTGCCGTATGCAGTTCCAGGCAGGGAATTCATGATCCAGCGGGAATCAGCTGGGAGCTTTTGCGGAATTGCAGCAAATCCAATGGGGGTCTGGATGCGTCTGGACAAGCATCAGCAGCTTGTACAGGTGCAGCATATCTCTCCTCTAGCGGCGCCGATGTGCTGATCGAAGCGGGGCCAACTGACTTTCATACTGGAGAACCAGGATATACCTACATCAAGACGGCATTGACGCAGGGAATGCATGCGATCGTTATCTCCAAAGGAGCGCTGGTCGTGGATTATCCCGGACTTGCCGCGATCGCGGACGAGCGAGGTGTCCAGTTGAAAATCAGCGGTGCCACGGCCGCTGCTTTGCCGACCGTTGATCTGTTCCGCTACAATCTGACGGGCTGTGAGGTCGATGAACTTAGCGGAATCCTCACAGGAACCGCCAACTTTGTGCTGACGTTGATGACAGAACGGAACATCCCACTGGCAGATGCGGTGAGGGAAGCACAGCGGCTGGGAATTGCTGAAGCCAATCCCCGCTTTGATCTGGACGGTTGGGATACCGCCTGCAAACTGACCATCCTCGCCAATGCGGTCTTTGGGGGCAAGCTGAAGCTGTCCGACATAGACGTTTCGGGAATCGATCAGGTTGAGAAAGACCTTGACCGGTATCGCAGCAGCGGACAGGTGCCAAAGCTGATCGGCCGCTTGACGCAAACAGCCGGGCGCTTGACAGCACAGGTCGGGTGTATGTTCTATCCGCTTGTTCATCCGTTTGGCCATGTCAAGGGAGCGACCAAGGCGATCCAGGTAAAGAGCAAGGAGATGGGAGAGCTGGTCGTTATCGGCGGCGCCTCTGATCCACGGGCGACAGCTGCTGCAGCACTAAAAGATTTTGAACATCTCCTGCTGATGGAGAAATAACACCCTAACACCCTGTCGATAGCTTGTCAATTGGTGGAATGTTTTGTCGAAGTACTTCCTCTTTACTCGGAATTTGGTGCACAATGGATGTACACAACAGTGATTGGAAGGGTGGCGTCACAATGGGCGATAATGGTATCCTGCTGGGCAAACGTCAGTTGCTGTTTTATCGGGCGCAGTCGATTACGCTGAGAGGATGGAGGTTCCACATCGCCCCCGGGTATACGGTAATAGCCGACGGATCAGAGCAGTCTGCAAAAAGCTTGATCAGCATCTATCGAGATTCGGAGAAAATGGCGCGGTTGAATCTGGCTGAGCGGGGCACGGGATCCGTCTTGGCAGTAGAGGCGATCGCAAGCGAAATCAAGCTGGAAGTGATCCCCTGGGCGCGTTTGGTGTTCCTGACGGAAAAGACGGAACGATAACTCCCGACAGAAGCACCCTGAGGGTGCTTCTCGACTTTCAGGAATGGTTCCCTTGTTTGAATTGGCTTATAATGGAACGGGACAGGAAAAACCGGACTTCCGCCGGGACAGGTCAACGGCGAAGTCGCCAAAAGGAGGAATGGCTGCATGAACAAACTGAAACTGGGAGAGTTCACGCTAACGTGGCTGTCGGGCGGTTTGACACAGTTGGATGGCGGTGCCATGTTTGGGGTTGTACCAAAACCGTTGTGGAGCAGAAGGTATCCTGTCAATGAGCTGAACCAGATTCCCCTGCGGGCAGATCCCATCCTGCTGCAGGCACACGGCAAGAATCTGCTGATCGAAGCGGGGATCGGTAAGGACCGCCTTACGGAAAAGCAGCAACGGAATTACGGATTGGCGGAAGAATCACGGGTCATCGAGTCGCTGGCTGAGCTTGGACTCAGCCCGGAAAAGATCGATGCCGTGTTGATGACACACATGCACTACGATCATGGAAACGGATTGGTTTCTCGTCATGAGGAACAGCTGGTCTCCACTTTCCCCAATGCGGTCATTTACGTGCAGCAGATTGAATGGGACGAGATGCGCAATCCGAATATCCGTTCACGCAATACTTACTGGGAGGACAATTGGCGCCCGATCCAATCGCAGGTTGAGACGTACGGAGAGAGCCTGGAAGTCTTGCCTGGGATTGTGATGCACCACACTGGGGGACACAGCAATGGGCATGCCATCATCTCCATCGAGAGCGGAGGCGAAAAGTTGCTTCATCTGGCTGATTTACTGCCGACTCATGCTCACGCCAACCCCCTATGGGTGATGGCTTATGATGATTATCCGATGACGTCGATTTTTGCCAAGGAAAAGTGGATTCAAGCGGGTATCCGTGACGGTGCATGGTTTACATTTTACCATGATGCCATCTACCGAGCGTTGAAATGGAATGAGCAGCAGGAGATCATCGCAAAGATCGAGCTGGAACCGAAAGCGTGAATCGCCGTTGCAAACCGCGGATGATCCTCTCTTATCAAGATTTTTGAACACTGTAATCAAAAATTATTGATTGACGGATGATGCTCCTATCCCTACAATGATGGAACAACCTGTCAGATAGAAAAATCGACAAACAGAACCGCAGGGGATAGGAGTAGAGAGATGAATAGGGTCCGCTCTTTTTTGGCTGAGTACCATCCGATTGTTCACTCGCTAATGATCGGTACTGTCTTTGTACGCGCCGCCAGTTCGATGAGTATGCCGTTTCTGGCCATCTACCTGGCGACCAACACAGGGATGAACGAAGTGATGATCGGATTGACCATCGGCGCAAGTTCTTTGGCCGGCGCGTTTGGCGGTTTTGTCGGAGGCACGCTCTCTGATCTGTTCGGCAGAAGACGCGTCATGCTGGGAGCCTTATACGTATGGGCGATCGTTTTCTTCGGATTTGCCGTGGGCGAGAGCCCGTTGCTTTTTTTACTGCTTAGTGTGCTGGGAGGATTGTGCCGCTCCTTTTACGAGCCCGTCTCCCAAGCGTTGATGGCTGATGTGACCGAGTCGCAGAAACGGCTTCGTGTCTTCTCACTTCGGTATATGTGTATCAATATCGGGGTTGCAGTGGGGCCTCTGCTCGGCGCTTACCTAGCGTTGCGGGGAGACTCGCTGCCCTTTCTGGTGACGGCGGTTGTGTACCTGTTGTATGTCGTGAGTCTGCAGGGAATGCTCTCGCACTTCGGAATCAAACAGATCGAAGGGCAAAAGAAAGAACCAGTCAGCTTTCGCAGTACTTGGCAGGTCGTGACACATGATGTGGCCCTCCGCTTTTTCCTGATCGGCGGTATCTTGGTCAGCGTCGGCTACTCGCAGATGACGATTACGCTTTCGCAATATGTTGCTTCGACGTTTGTCGATGGGGTGAAATTATTTGCCGTCTTGATGAGTGTCAATGCGATAGCCGTCGTTGTGATGCAGTATCCGCTGGCCCGATGGGCGGAAAAACGGACACCTCTCTACAGCATTGTGGTCGGCTGCTGTTTTTACGCCCTGGGACAGGTGGGATTCGCCTTTTCCTTCAACTGGTCGCTGTTTATCACTTCGATGATTGTGTTTACGATTGGGGAGATTCTAACATTTCCGGCTTCCAACCTGTTTATCGATCGCCTGGCTCCTGCCGAGATGCGCGGCGCCTACTTCGGTACGCAAAGCTTCACCAGCCTCGGACAGTTTATCGGCCCCACCTTTGGCGGGTTTCTGCTGGCTGGCTACGGCGGACCGATCATGTTTGTGACGATGGCGGGGATCACGCTGCTCAGCATCTTGTTTTACTGGGGCGGACAGCGGCAGTATGCGATGCGTCTCGCTGGAACAGAGCAGAAAAACGACCTCTTGCGGGCCTAACAGCCACAGAGGTCGTTTTTGTCTGCAGCCCCGTGTTCTACTGTTAACTGTTCAAGTGTCCAACTAACTGTTCAAGTGTTCAACTAACGTTCAAGTGTTCAACTGGCGATGCCTTTCTTGTCAGGCTGTGCTGGCCGTGTTGTCTATAGACAAAAAGGACCGGCACGGGAGGAGAGTCTACTTTTCCCAGTTGATCCGTTGCCACCCTGCAAGGAAGTAGAACTGTCCGCTGTGACTGTATAATGGATATTGGCTATGGAATAGTCGCTATATGTTAAAGGAGCAGCGTAACCAAATGTCATGGAGGAGAAACGAGTGGAGAGAGTAACCTTTACCAATTCAAGAAATGGAACATTGGTCGGTAACCTTTATCCGTCTCTGACGCAAACGATGATCATCATGTGTCATGGTTTCATCTCTGACAAATCATCCCGGGGACGGTTTGACAGATTGTCGCAAACGTTTGCTGCCCATGGTTACGGCGTACTGGCGTTTGACTTTAGCGGCTGTGGGGAAAGTCACGATGATCGGTTGACACTGGCCAAGCTGGTAGATGATTTGCGATCAGCGATTCGCTTTGTCAAGGCAAACGGCTATGCCAAAATCGCGCTGTATGGGCATAGCCTGGGCGGCAGAGTATGTCTGGAGGCCTTTTCCCCGCAAGATATTTCCACCATTGTCATGACGGGTCCAGGGACAGGACCGATCAGGTATAACTGGAACGAGCACTTCTCTGAAACGCAATGGAGACAACTGCGGGAATGCGGATATCTAACGGTGTCATCTAACAGCACAGTGAGAAAAAACATGACGATTGACAAACAAATGCTGCTCGATTTTGAGCAATTTTCACAGGAAACATTGCTAAAGCGTATCACCTGTCCAGTGTTGATCATGCATGGCGACGGTGGCTGGGAGGAGCCGCTGCTTGCCGATATCACCAGGCAAGGGATGAAGTGGCTGACAGCTGACTCTCAACTGGTGATCGTTGAGGGGGCAGATCATAGTTTTATGGATCACTTGCATGTGGTGGAAAGGTTGGCTGTAGAATGGTTTTCGCAGTACTTTCCTGTAGAGGACGTTAAGAGTTTATAAGCAGTAAAGGTATGGAGATCAGCCGTGCAGCACGACAACAAGTGAAAGGTGACATTATTTTTGTGTATATTATCCAAATATGGTTTTGAAGAACTATTCAGCTACTTCCATATATAGTATATTATGTTATCATAAAGAATTTCGGAGGTGTTTTATGAAGTATTTAAGTAAAACATTAGTATCTGTAGTTGTTGGTTGCCAATTGTTTGTATTGGCATCAGGTGCTTCAGCCAAAACGCTTTCTGTATTCTACGCTGATACATACAACATAGGTTATAACGGAGGAGATATTTGGATTGGTGTTATCGGTGACGCATTCGATCCAGATGATTTTGACAGTTATGTCGATCATGCAAGAGATGAGTGGGAAGAAGCGCTGGGGATTAATACCACTGGGCAAGACGACAAGTCTGACTCTTCCATAGAAGTGTATGGTGGGTCAAGAGAAGAGTTGGAACGGATGGAGCCAAATCTTGAAGGACGGAGGGCTGTTGCTGTATTGGAGAGTACAGAGCATGTAGGTGATCACACCTACGATGGGAAAAGAGTTAGAAATTATCGAATTGATAAAGCAGAAGTATACATTCCAAAAGATTGGTATTACTCGTCAAGGGATTACAAGGAAACAGCAACCCATGAGCTAGGTCACGCTTTAGGATGGTTTGGTCACAGCAGCGATTCTGATGACGTAATGTATAGAAACACGGATGAACTTTACTTGACATCTCGAGATAAAGACCATTTAAGCCAAAACTATTAAGGAAGGAGTGAGAAACAGTTGAGAAAAAAGGTAAGTATTGTGATGGCTGTTTGTTTGGCCGTTCTTTTAGCCGCTAGCCTCTATCATGGTACAGAGAGTAGGGCTAATTCATTGGAGATTCGTCAAACCCAAAATATTACGACACAAGGGTTGTATGATTATGACCTAACATTTGACAACTTGGTGAATAAATATTCAAGTCATATCGCCACGGCTTCTGTGGAAGAACTGGCTAAAGGTAAAAATACGTTTAAGGTAAGGGTACAGGAACCGTTACTTGGGACATTTGAGAAGGACAACATATTGGTTTATGTTGATGAACATTTGTTGGAGATAGGCGAGACCTACGTGTTCTTTTTGAGAAAGTTTGATGATAAGGCCTACCCTGAGGATTTTTTTGTACAAAATAGTGACTTTATTGTCAAGCTTGATGATGATAAATTACTATTGTTAAAAGATCCACTCAGCAAGGAATATGACAAGCCTTTTATACAAGACAAATACAACAACTTCTCCGAGATGAAGAAGTACATTGACTCCATAAAAGATAAAAATGAGCATCTAAGTCAAAAATCCCATAAATTATTGGTTCAACCCGAAGATAATCAGCAGCTAATGAGTCTTGCAGATCATATTATCGAAATTACCCCCGATTCTCTCGTTGAAGACAATGGCTACGTCAAATCCGTCTTGTTTAAACTGGAGGAACGCTTTAAAGGCGCTGATTTCAAGAACAAAAAAATGATCCTTGTCCTGCCAACCGATCAAGTGGATATTGGCAAGAAGCATCTCGTTTTCCTAGAGGAAGTGGATGGAGGTGGGTTGGATATTGTCTCCAGGAAAGGAAGTGTGATCAGTGAAACGAGTGAAAACTACCATGAACTGCGAACAATAGTAGCAAACACATTCGATAAAGAAAACTAGTTCGACAAAGATATCGATACCTTTTCGGTTGTAATGCCGGAGAGGTATTCATTTTCTTATTGAGTATCTCTATAACTTTCGTTACGAGTCGTTTTGGCAAGAGGGGCTATACTGCCATCCCACCTATCCTTGCTCTTGACAGAAAAATGATTTATATTATAAACTAAATCCATGAACCAAAAACATAATCCCCCAACAAACAATCGAAATAGTACCAAGGGCAGCGAGCAGCTTGGCCGCCTATTCCTGCAGCTTCGTCGGATGGAACGACAGCCGCGCGTATTCGGCGAGGCTGGCCCGCTCACGCCAACGGAGGTTCACACAATCGATGCGATTGGCTGCGATGCAGGGATCCTAATGAGCGAGCTGGCTGCTCGACTCGGTGTGACCAAAGGGGCGGTGACACAGCTGGTCGGACGTCTGGAAGGAAAAGACCTGGTGAAGCGTACACCTCATCCGGAGGATTCCAGAGCGGTGATGGTCTCCCTGACTGACAAAGGAAAGACGGCCTATCATCAGCACGAGATATTGCACCATCACTTTTACAACCAGTTGAGAGAACATCTCAATGAAGAGGAAATCTCTATTTTTGAGAAGGGAATCGAAACGCTTGTCAGGATTTTGCGGGAGTAAATTTTTTGTTTAATAGTTTAGTGCATAAACTATCGGCTGCGAAGCGTTTTATCTGTGCTAGTGAGCAGCGGACGGGATATCAGCAGACAAAGGGAAACAACACAGGACAGAGGGGACGCCAGAGGACAGAGTAGCTAGAGCAGGAGAAAACGGGAGGAGCAGGAGGAACGGGAGGAGCAGGAGGAACGGGAGGAACGGGAGGAGCAGGAGGAACGGGAGGAGCAGGAGGAACAGGAGGAACAGGAGAACGGGAGGAACAGGACAAACAGGAGGAGCAGAAAGAGCAGTCATACAGGCTGTTCCATTTAGAGGATAGGAGGGGAATGACATAGGAATCTTATTTTCCTTTTTGACCGCTTTGGTTTTTGCGATCAACAATATTGTCGTGAAACAGGGGTTTAAGCAGAGCGATGGAAAAGATAACGGTTTTTTCACTACGGTCCTGATCAACGTGGTGGTGCTGGGACTGTTTTTTGTCGCAGCGGCTGCCTGGAAAGGGTGGGAACTACGATTTTCGTGGACCGGGCTGTGGTACTTTGTCCTGGCGGGTCTGTTCACCACTGGTTTAGGACGTTTGACGCTGTTTTCCAGCATCCACCGTATCGGTCCGTCGAAAGCATCCGCTATCCGCAACAGTACACCCGTTTTTACCATGCTGTTCGCCCTTCTGGTGTTGGGAGAGGCGATCACGCTGCTTCCTGGTCTTGGCATCGGGATGTTGCTGGCTGCAATTTTTTTACAGGGGTTTGTGCTGTACCGGGGTTCAGCGAGCGGAAAACTGCAAGCCGGGAAATCGAGTGAGAAATCAGCGGGGAGATTGACAGATCAATCGGCAGAGAAAACAGCTGGGCAATCGGCAGACCAACTGGCGGAGCGAAACAAACGGTGGGCCGGGTTCCTGCTTGCGCTGCTCTCCGCCGCCATCTTTGGAGCGGGACAGGGTGTACGCAAGCAAGGGCTGCTGGAGATGAATGACGCTTTTCTAGGAGCGTGGGTTGGCGCTCTCACGTCGCTAGTCTTTGCGCTCATCTATCAAGGCTGGCGCGGGGAGCTGAAGGTAGCCTTGCGGCGTACTTTTTCGCAGTGGAACCCGTATTATCTGATCGCAGGCGTCATGACCAGCCTGGGACCGCTGTTTTTCTTTCTCGCTGCTACTTCCCTGCAGGTCACCTACGTAAGTGTGATTGCGGCAGTAGAGCCGATCTTGACGGTATTGCTCAGCATGCTGTTTTTGAAAGGGGAGGAAACACACACGCTCTCCATCTGGATCACCGCCGCATTGATTTTGGCCGGTACCGTTTTGATCGCGCTGTTTGCTTAGATACCTCACCTCAATCGACTGCTTGCAACACCCGCTCAGCGATGCGGGCATAGCCAGCGCTGTTGGGATGAAAATGATCGGTGTAGAGATACGCGTCTTCTTTTTGAGCAAATAGGTCGTAGGTAGGGACCACGAGTACCTTGGCAAACTGGGCGGCGGTTTGCTGGGCCGTACTGTTCCACTGCAGGAGCGGTTTGGTCGTGGCTCCGGCAGCCTCCGTATTGCCAAATGGATTGTAGAGTGATGTATAAACAATCGTTGCCTGTGGATTGTGCCGACGGAGTTCGGCCAGAACCTTCACGAAGTTTTGCTCCAGATGCGACAGCGCAGTGTCGATCGTCTCCTCATCCAACTCATACAGACCCTCGCTCAGGCGGAACAGGTCGTTCCCGCCGATGGTGAACAGGATCAGATCGGCTGACGCCAGCAGCTGCTGTACCTGCTTTTGTTCCAATTGCTCAAGCAGTTCGGTGGAGGTAAGGCCGTTAATCGCCAGGTTGTGCAAGACGATTTTGTGCGTCGTTTCTTTTTCATACGCCTCACGGAACAAGCCGACGTACCCTTGACCGTTCACATCACCGGTTCCGCGGGTAAGCGAATCGCCCAGTGCTACTATGTCCCACTGGTTGTCCGTCTGGTCCGGATTGGCCGGCGCTTGTTCTGCTGTCGGAGTCAACGGTTTGTCAGCAGCCAGCATGTGTGGATTGAGGGCGAAAACGAAGCCGCAGGCAAATAAAAGCAAGGAGAGCAAGGCGATCGATCCTGTAATCGGCCAGAGCAGTTGTCCTGACTGACGGCGCATATTGGTACCTCCGTTTCGATGTTCGTCTGCCAAGCGTGCGTGTTATACTACTGTAAGATTGTATCATCGGTCGCAAGATTTCATCATCGGTAGTGTACCACAAGTTGTCCGCGCTCGTCAGGATGGCAGCTATTGCTGCCAACGGCTGATACGGGTCGGATGACTACCTTTTGAGATGGGCATACAGCAGTGGGAAAGGAGCGAGAGGATGGCGGAGGTTGTACTGTCAGTCACCCACCTGCAGAAACGGATGGGCGGCAAACCCATTATCGAAGATATTACGTTTGATGTGTATGCCGGGGAAGTGTTTGGTTTTCTCGGTCCGAATGGAGCAGGCAAAACGACGACGATTCGTATGTTGACAGGACTGGCTTCCGCAGATGGCGGACACATCCTGATTGATGGACATTCCTTGGTCGACCGGTTCCCCGAGGCGATTCGGCAGGTGGGTTGTATCGTCGAAAATCCGGAGATGTACAAGTTTATGAGCGGGCGGGAAAACCTGGAGCACTATGCCCGGATGAGCGGTGGGATCAGCGCGGAACGGATAGAGGAAGTGATTCGCTTCGTCGATTTGTGGCAGGCGATTGACGATAAGGTAAAAACGTACTCGCTGGGAATGCGGCAGCGGTTGGGGATTGCCCAAGCCTTGCTGCACCGACCAAAACTGCTGATCCTGGACGAGCCGACCAATGGGCTCGATCCTGCGGGGATACGGGAACTCCGCCGTACGATTCGCAGACTGGCGCAGGAAGAGGGACTAGCGGTGTTCGTATCGAGCCATTTGCTCAGTGAGATCGAGCTGATGTGTGACCGGGTGGCGATCATCAACAAGGGCAAGGTGATTTCTGTCGGATTCGTACGTGAGCTGATGGAGCGTTACGCCGATCAGGTCGATTGGCAGCTCACAGAGGGAGGGCAGGAAAAAGCGGTTGAAGTGCTAAATCGCTTGTCCAGTGTGACGGAAGTCTGGACGTTGCCGGATGGTACGATAAGATGCAAGATGGATGTAGAGCGGATCGACGAAGCAAACAAAGCACTGGTGGATGCTCATGTAGGCGTTGTGCAGATCGTCTCGCGATCCGTTACATTGGAAGATCTGTTTTTGCTGTTGACAGGAGGAGGTGCGTCCGATGGGCGGCAGCATGCTGCATCTGGTACAAAATGAGACGATCAAGATCCTGCGCCGCCGCCGGTTCCTTGTGGTCTTTCTGATTCTGCTGATCCTGATCCCGATTTTTACCTATGCCCAGTACAGAGCCTCCCTCACTGCCCAGGAACGGCTCGGTACGGATGACTGGCGAGCGTTGTTGCAGCAGCAGATCGTCGATACGCAGAACAGGCTCACCTCCAGCAGGCTGCCGGAAGAGTGGCGGGAGTGGTTGAAAATCCGGGTCCAGCAGCAGCAGTACTACCTGGAACACGATATCAACCCTACAGCACCGGGCGGCCCTACCTTTGCCCGCGGCTTCATGGATCAGGCCGTATCGCTGTTTTTGCCGATGATGATCGTCGTGCTGGCAGTCGATCTCGTCTCATCGGAATACAGCGAGGGCACGATTAAACTGCTGCTGACACGACCGGTACGCCGCTGGAAGGTACTGACCAGCAAGCTGATCACCTTGATCTTGTTCATTTCCTTGACGGTTCTGCTGACATTGGTGCTGGCGTACCTGATCTCTGGGATCGTCTTTGGCTATTCGGGATGGGATATGCCGGTACTGACCGGGTTTCAGGTGGTCGGTGCCGAACTGGACACTTCACAGGTCTTTATGGTGCCGCAGTGGCTATATCTGTTTATGCAGTACGGGTTGGGCTGGTTTGTCTGCGTGGTCGTCGGCATGATAACCCTGATGGTCTCAGTCGTTGTCCGCAGTGCCGCAGCGGGTATGGGGATCATGATGGCCGCCCTGATCAGCGGGACGATTCTCTCTCAGATGGCTTCATCCTGGGAGGCAGCCAAGTATCTGTTTGTCGTCAACCTGCAGGTAACTGATTATCTGGCTGGAACATTACCCCCTATCAAAGGCATGACGTTACCCTTCTCGCTCGCTGTGCTTTCCGTCTGGACGATTGCGGCTCTGCTTGTCTCTTATCTGGTTTTTATCAAAAAGGATGTGACCACCTAACAGCTGTTCCCATAAAAACAGCCGGAGCGAATGCCCCGGCTGTTTTTGCTACTCCTGATCCCACTGGATCGTTCTCGTCAAATCAATCAATTCTTCCAGGCGAATACCGCTTGCGGTCAGAGTTACATAGAGCGGGATGTTGTCACGTGTGGTGATCAGGTGCACCTCATGTTCTGCCCTGGCTGTAGAGTTCTTCGGGTCGTGTGTCACAGCTATCGCCTGATCGCTGCCGACCGGGAACAGGCGGCGGTCCACAAACGTACCTGGGATCGACAAGGTCCGCTTGGGGGAATCGTTGCGCGTGATCGCCACTTGAATCTGATCGTCGTCCCGCGTATAAGCAGCGGACACAGCACTAACCTGGTTGCTGGTCTCGGAACGATACCGCAATGAGATCGACTGCCGTTCAAATCCGCTCGGCAGATTGACCAGTACCGGAATCGGGATGTCGGAGACTTGTGCGGCCGTCTCTACATCGCTAAAAGTGGAAATCGTCACAGGCTCTCGGACAATGCCCTGATGGACGTCATCAGACAACTCACCCGTTTCATCCGTTGCTGCTTCCCCTTGTTCGCTGCCAGTTGCGGTCAACTTTTCTTCAGTACCATCCTGCACCGCCAGAGGTTCCTCTATCTGGTCTGCATTCGATGCATCGGTTGGCTTGGCAGCTGTTCCATCCGCTTTTTCAGCGTTTTTCGGGTTCTCTGCAGAAGCGTTCTTGTTCTCCGGCACCTTGGCACCCGCATCCCGACTGGTAAGTGATGTTTCGCTGTGAGGACGGGAAGCATGCTTGGCTTGAGGGAGATTGGCCGAATCCATCGCGATCAGCGCTTCTTCCATGTTGCTAAGATTCTCTTCCAGCGGTTTCCCCAGCATCTCCGGGACAGTCCCGCCTCGCTGTTCCTGCGGCTCTGTTTCCTCTGGCAATGACGCTGCCTCTGCCTCACTGTTATGCACACCACTCTCTTGAGAGGGCTCATCGGACATAGAGCTCTCCTGACTGGCATAGGTCATCGCCGTGTTGTTGGCAGGAGCCAATTCAGCGGCAGATGGGGCAGAGCTTTGTGGTGCAACCGCGGTACTGTCCGAGCCGGCTTGCTGCATTCCTCCGCCGCCCAGCTGTGCCTGCATTCCGATGAAGCCCACGACTAGAAGAATGCCTGCAGCACTCACCCAAGCTCCTGTCCGCAAGCGCGTCCAACTCCGCTTCGGTCTTTTTAGATCGACGGAGACAGACTGCTGGGCAGCGCTCAAAGGAGGCAGCACGCCTTGTCCGTTTGCGGCATAGATGGTTTGCATGATTCGATCTTCCAACTCTGCAGACGGCTGGGGGAACTCCTTCATGAATGTAACCTCCTCCTCACTGGCAAAGGCGGTTTCGATCCAGTTCAAGCAGTCGTCGCAGGTCTCGATATGGGAAAGGGCGGTCTCGTCTACATGGTCCATCCATTTGATGCGAAAGTCATTGCAGTTCATGAACGAGTCCTCCTTCCGTGCGACTTAATAATTTGGCAAATTCTTGACGGGCGCGCAGATAACGTACTCGTGCGGTCGATTCGGCAATCCCCAGGAGGGAAGCGATCTTCTCAAACGGATACTCGTGCGTGCAGCGCAGGACAATCACCTCGCGGTAAGAATCAGACAGCATCGAAAAGGCGCGCTCTATCTCTTTGCGCTGTTCTTTTGTCAATAACGAATCTTGCGGCGATTCGTCACGTGCCTGAGAAGGGATGAAAGCCAGTTGCTCGTCCGAATCGTGGATTTTTCGTCGTCGCAAAAAATCGATCGTACGGTTGCGAGCAAGTGTATGCAGCCAGGTAGAGAATTGACTGTCACCGCGATATGTGGAAAGCTTTTCATAAGCTTTGACAAAGACTTCTTGTGTCAAATCTTCTGCGTCTGCTGTGTTGTTAACCATCTTGTAGATGAAGACAAAAATCATCCGCTGATACCGCTGGATAATCTCGCGGTACGCCTCTACATCACCCTGCGTGATCTGCTGGATGATTTCCTGATCGGTTTGCATACGTACGATTGGCCCCCCTTCTGATATTGAGACGATTCAATTGGTGCCGGCGTTTCATCACTCACTCTATCTCCTCTGCTTCCATTATTTCGTAGCGGTAGCCCTGCTCGACGAGAAACAGTTGCCGATGCATGGCGAACTCTTGTTCGCGTGTATCACGTGTTACCAGTGTATAAAAATGAGCCTGGTTGACATTTTGTTTTGGACGCAGAATCCTGCCCAGCCGTTGGGCCTCTTCCTGGCGAGAGCCAAATGTTCCAGAGATCTGAATCGCCACGTTCGCTTCCGGCAAGTCGACGGCAAAGTTGGCCACTTTGGACACAACGAGACACTTCAGTTCACCTGCTCTGAACTGACGGTACAAATCCTGCCGTTCCTGCTCGCTGACACTGCCGGTAATCAGCGGCGCCCCTAGTTCAGCGGCCACTTGCTTCAATTGGTTGAGATACTGACCGATAACCAGGATCTGGTCATCGCGATGCCGATCGAGCAGTTGGCGAATCACTTGCATCTTGCGGGGGTTCTCCGCCGCAATGCGGAACTTCTGCTGCGGTGCAGCCTGAGCGTAGGCATGACGCAACAGCGGGTCGATGGACAGGCGAATCTCACGACAGCAGGCTTCGGCGATCCAACCGTTTTGCTCCAGCTCCTTCCATGGAACATCATACTTTTTCGGACCGATCAGAGAGAAGACATCCTCTGCGCAGCCATCTTCGCGCACCAGTGTAGCTGTCAACCCAAGGCGCCGTTTTGCCTGGATGCCGGCCGTCACTCGAAAGACGGGAGCGGGCAGCAGATGCACCTCGTCGTAGATGATCAGCCCCCAGTTCCGCTCGTGAAACAACCGCATATGCGGGAACTGATCCTCCGCATTTCGGCGGTAGGTTAGGATCTGATAGGTGGCGACGGTGATCGGTCTTACTTCCTTTCCTTCTCCAGTGTATTCACCAACCATGGTGGGGTCAATGTTGGTCTTGTCAAGCAGTTCCCGTTTCCATTGCCGAACTGATGTGGTGTTGGTAGTCAGGATCAAGGTTGCGGTTTTCAGCCGACTGATGGCAGCAAGTCCGATCACGGTTTTGCCGGCTCCGCAAGGCAATACCAGCACACCGCTTCCTCCCAACTCCGTGCCTCTCTCGTAAAAGGCGTCGACGGCTGCTTGCTGATAATCGCGCAGGTGAAAGGGCATGCCACTGTTCGTCACGTCCTTCAGTTCTATCGGGCACGCCTCCCCGTCGTTGTAACCGGCCTGGTCACGCACCGGATAACCGAGCCGGAGCAGTTCCTGTTTGAGCAACCCCCGTGCGTCGGCAGCGATGGCGTACGTCGTAGGCGACAACTGCTCCAGAACATACTGCTTCAGCGATGGATAGCGAAGGAGTTCAGCGAGGATCCCGGAGTTGTCACTCGTCAAAAGCAGTTGTCCCCTCCATTGTTCCATCAGCAGCAGTCCATACCGACTCATCGTGTCCCGCACTTCGGCGACGATGGTCGGGGGTACGCCATACTTGCTGAACCGATCCAGAGAGTCGAGCACCTCCTCAACGGAGACGCCGCTTGCTGCCGCATTCCAGAGAGAGAGCGGCGTAATCCGGTAGGTATGGATGTACTCAGGGCTTTTGACCAACTCGCAAAACCGGGTCAAAGCCGCTCTCGCTTCGGCAAACTGCGGATGCATGGCTTCAAGCAGGACAGTACGGTCACTTTGCACAATTGCGGGAAGAGCGGGTCGGTATTCCACTGATGTTCACCTCGTACAAGTGATTATCACTATCCTACCACAGTAGAGGAGAGAAAAGAAAAAAACCGATCAGGAAGCGAGTTAGGAAAAAATGCAAAACAGGAGCAAGGAGAAGAGAGAGTGAGCAGAGGGAAAAAGCGGTGGGGTGATCGCGTCAAACGCATACGATTGAATATTTACAAAATTAAAAATAATACGTATAATGATCGTCACAGCGATCCATCATCGCTGCCTACTTTACAGCAAAGGAGCGGTTGATAGCAGGGAGTAACCGGTTGAAAAACGGAATTCGCGAAAAGGTCGGGGGAGGGATGAGATTCCTCAGAGGATTGTGATGCCGCTGTCTACAACTGCTGTCGATTGCCGGATATGACGATGAGAAAAGGATGTTATAAACAAGTGCATAGAGAAGCAAGTTGGTAACAGCCCTGTGGTGGTCTTCGCAGAAGAGCAGCACGGGGCTTTGTCTGTCATGTACGGTCTTCCGCGCGCTGGTCGGGACGATATTTCCAAGGGTTGCGGGTTACACTAGAGAGAAGCTGCTGGCAAAGGAGGTACTGTCTTTGGAGAGCGATTTCCTGCTACTCGCTGCCTTTAACCTCTTCCTCGTACTGGTGCTGGTTTTTCTCAATGGTTTTTTCGTCGCTACCGAATTCGCTGTCGTCAAGGTGCGGGAGTCGCGAATTGCCCAGCTTGTCGCCGAGGGAAACCCTCGGGCCCGTCATGTGGATCGACTGATTCGCAATCTGGATGCGTATCTGTCCGCCTGTCAACTTGGGATTACGCTGGCTTCGCTGGGTTTGGGCTGGTTGGGAGAACCGGCGGTTGCAGATTTGCTGCATCCGTTGTTCGTTTTCTTTGCCATTGGAGAGCCCTGGACCCATACCATTTCCTTCATCGTTGCTTTTTCCTTTATTACGTTCCTACATATCGTACTGGGAGAATTGGCACCTAAATCGCTTGCGATTCAGCGTTCGGAGTGGGTTTCTTTACAAGTGGCACGACCCATTCAGCTGTTTTACAGGGTGATGTATCCGTTTATTGTCTTTCTCAATTGGGCGGCATTCAAGTTTCTTGGGTTGTTTGGAATTCCACCCATAACCGAACAGCAAGCGGCCCATACGGAAGATGAGATCCGGATCCTGGTTAGTCAGAGCCATAAAAGCGGCTTGATCGACAAGACAGAGTTGATGCTGGTCGACAACATCTTTGATTTCTCCGAGACAATGGCGCGGGAAATTATGGTGCCGCGAACCGATATGATGGTGTTGAATCTTCACGATCCGTATGAACACAACAAACAATTGGTCAAGGATGGCAGGTTTACCCGCTATCCGGTGATTGAAGGGGATAAGGATCATGTAGTCGGTACCCTGCATATCAAGGATCTCTTGACCAACGTCTTGCAAGGAGACAAGAGCGAGCTGGAAGCGATTATGCGGCCAGTTTTGACAGCTCCCGAGACGATTTCCATCAGCCGACTGCTTACCATGATGCAAAAGCAGCATAACCAGATGGCCATCCTGATCGACGAATACGGTGGTACGGCAGGACTGGTAACGATTGAGGACATCATGGAGGAGATTGTTGGGGACATACAGGATGAATTCGACAACGAGCGGCCGGAGGTAGAGAAAAAAGATGACGTTTTCTCGTTTGACGGTCGGGTCCTGCTGGAAGAGGTAAATGATTACCTCGGACTCTCGTTGGACGGTACGGAAGTAGATACGCTGGCGGGTTGGATTTACATGCAGATTGACCATCCGCCAAAAGTAGGAGATAACGTGACCGCAGAAGGATATAGTTTTATCGTAGACGAGGTAGATCATTATCGGATCAACCGGGTTCAGGTGAAGAAGCTGGTGGCACAAGCGGCTGAATTAGAGCGCGTCCATCAGGAAGTATAAAAGGAAAACCGATTGCCCGTCGGTTAGGCGATAACGATCAGCCTATCTAAGCAGCGGACAATCGGTTCTTGCTCCCGGTGATTCCTGTGTCCTGCAAGCTTCTTTATACAAGAATTAGATCGGGAAGACCCTGTACGTGTCTCAATCTGGATCTTTCATTCTGCCAAACAGAGTGGCGATGATCGGTCCGGAGATGTTGTGCCATACACTAAAGAGCGCACTGGGGACGGCTGACAACGGAGAAAAGTGAGCGGCCGCAATCGCTGCGCCCAGTCCGGAATTTTGCATCCCTACTTCAATAGAAAGTGCTTTTTGCTTGCTCAGGTTCAGTTTGAACAGCTTGGCAATCAGGTATCCCAGTGCCAAACCAATCAGGTTGTGCAGGACAACGACGGCAAAGATCATGAGACCACTGCTGGCGATGCTTTCTTTGCTGCCGGCCACCACGGCGGCCACAATGGCGACGATGGCCACGACCGAGATCAGCGGCAGTGCTTTTACACCTGCCTCTGCCTGACGTTTGAACAGCATTTTGACGATTAATCCCAGCGCAATGGGGATGATGACCACTTTAACAATCGACCAGAACAAGCCGAGCGCGTCAACGGGAACCCATTGGCTGGCGAACAGTAAGATCAAGCCGGGTGTGGCAAGCGGAGCGAGCAGTGTCGAGACAGAGGTGATCGCAACAGAAAGGGCGACATCCCCCCGGGCCAGGTAGGTCATCACATTGGAGGCGGTTCCACCCGGACAGCAACCGACCAGGATGACGCCGACTGCCACTTCGGGGGGCAATCGCAAGCCCACAGCCAGCCCGAAGCCTAACAGCGGCATAATCACGAATTGTGCCAAAACACCAAGCAGCACCTCTTTTGGACGCTTAAACACTTCTTTAAAGTCGGCGGTGGAGAGGGTTAATCCCATTCCAAACATGATGATGCCCAGCAGAGGGACGATATAGGGGGCAATGCCAACAAACCAGGATGGATACAAAAAGGCCAGAACCGTAAAGAGCAAAACCCACACAGCAAACGTGTTCCCCACAAATTGACTGATTCGTTCCAACGTTTTCAATATTCCCAACCCCTTTCTATGTGACTGATTATAAGAATTGCCAGCTTTTGTTTCAACAGGAGATATGAAAGCGCAACAATCAATCAACTTCGTACTGGATTCACACAAAAGACAAAAGTTTTTTGCAACCGCTTTCTGCTGAACATCGTATAATAGACAAGAACACCGCTGGCCGAAAGAGAGGGATGAACATGCCAGGCAATGCAGAGAATGAGAAGCAAATCTTGTTTAATTCGATACGACTGATGATATGTGTTGGTCATGCGGATGGGTATATGGGAGAGAAAGAGATCGGGCGCGTCTATCGCATGGTGGAAAGCGAACGTTTTACCCTGCGGGAACGACAAGTCCTGATGGATGACATAGACAATCCCAAACGGCCGGATCAACTGGTCCAAGATATGGCCGACTTGACACGAACGGAAAAGCTACGTTTGCTGCGACAGTTGTACCATGTTGCGGTTGCTGACCGCAAGATCACACCCGCTGAACAACAAGAGATTCGGCGCATCGCCGGCCTGCTTGGAATCGAGCAGGATAAACTGCAGCAGGTGGAGGATTGGATACTCGAAGGTATCGATTGGAAAGAACGTTGGCAAAAGATCGTCGGAGAATAAAGAAGCATTTCCAGAAAGCCGTGGCATGCGCGGCTTTTTTTGTTGTCGCTTTCGCATCCCGGTGGCGATTTTGGTAAAATGAGAAAATGGAACAGAAGGAGGAATCATGGAGATGGTGCGTATCTTGGTATCAAATGACGACGGAATCAACGCCCGAGGAATCCGCTTGCTGGTTGACGCTATCCTGACGCTTCCCAACGTAGAGGTGTTTGTGGTAGCACCCTCGGGAGAAAACAGTGGTGTCGGCCACAGCATCACTTATCGCTCGGCACTGGCTCCCAAGCCCCATCCCTTTTACGAGCTGCCGGTACAGGCTTGGGAGGTGAACGGCACACCTGCAGACTGCATCAAGTCTGCGTACCATCTGGTGTTGACAGACAAAAAGAAGCCGGATCTTGTCCTCTCCGGGATTAATGTGGGTAATAACCTTGGACGAGACGTCTATTATTCAGGGACCTGCAGTGCGGCTCGGGAAGCGGTGATCCTAGGTACACCGGCTGTCGCGCTCTCGTATGACAATTATTTCCACGAAGAGGATTACGGAGAAGTGGTTGACATCATTCAGCCATTGCTTAGCCATTTCGTGCAGAAGGCGAAGCAGAACGAACTGCCGCCTGAAGTATTTTGGAATGTGAACATCCCGCATCGGAAGCAATCCGACATAAAAGGGATTGCTCCAGCCGTCCTCTCATTGTATCACTATGATGACCAGTACCACCGCGAGGATGAGGGGTACTGGCTCAAGCGGCAGTACAAAGAAGCGAAGAGGCCCGATGAGCGAGACGATTACCATCTCTTGACGAGTGGGTATATTACTGTCACGCCGATCCATATTGATTCGACTGATCGAGGGTTATTGGACGAGATTGCCCATTGGCCGCTCGCAGGCGAGTGGACTAAAGAAGAGAAGACATGAAGGACAGACAGTTGATGCCAACCATCAGCCCTGATCCGTCACTGCGCTCCCCTACGCAGGAGACGATGGGGCAGATCTTGTCTTCAGCCGGTTACACTGACCTGTATCGATTGGTCGAAGCTGAAGGATTGCCTTACTTCCCCCGTATCGATGCCGCCGGGGATGTCGAACTGTACCTGGTCTTTGAGTCGGTGGAAGAGTTTAGCAAGGCAACTCGCGACGAACTGAGCATTGACTGGAAAACCTATCGGGACAAACTGTTTGCGGTCGTTTGGACTTTAACTGATCCAATCGAGCCGCTGGGATTTCCGATCGCGTTCGACATCGGCGAGGAGAGAGAACGTTACATGGCCCTGCGGCTTGTTCAACAGCCGCTCACCTGGATCCATCATTTGGCGTTTCAGGAGGGGCAGCTGATCCACATCTACTCGGAGACGGTGTCGTTTTCACCAGCCGAGCGGGACCAAGTGTATCGGATGGCGGAGCGCCTGTTTGCAGATAATGACAAAGAGCAATCCCACTGTTCCGCAGCTGGTGATGAGGAAATCAGAGAAGAGGAACTGACGACTGTGGATGCCGATTCGCTGGGGGATTCCACGCTTCTGGAGAGCGGTGTCGCCTATCAGTTCGATTACGCAGCCATGGAGCAGCGGCATGGAGAAGAGCACGCACAGGTGTTGCTGATGGAGGCGCTCAACCGAGCCTTGTTGGTGATGCGCCGCCACGCCCGCAGCGATGTTCGCAGCCAATCGTTCATCGTCTGGGTGGCGAAAGCCCCTCCTTATCTTTCGATGATTGTCACGCCAGGGATGGACCATTTGTTTGAAGTGGTTCACAGCGCCGAAGAGGAGGCAAACCCGTTTACCCGTTTTTTCCTGACTCTGCCTGATTTTGTCGAGACACGGGAATTACAGCCGCTTGCGGTTGGCGCATACCCGATCATCCGGTCAGAACAGGGGAGACCGTTACATCTGGAACTGACGGAAACATTTCAGAGAAGATTGAAAACGCTGTTCGACACGTACTGGCCGGCTACCCCCAATCCATATGAATAGACCGCCTGCCAGCGGACGGATCCTTCAATCGCAAAACATGGTAAAATTAGTCAGTTTTCAACAAAGGATTTGACACGAGCAACTGCGAATTGGATACGGCAGAAACCAAACATAGATGAGGTGAGAGACTTGTATACTGTCCAGCCTGACTGGTTTGATGCCGTATCACGTGTTGCCGGCCGGTTCCAACAAGAAGTAGAGCAGCTCGCCGGAGAATTCTCGCTGTGTATCGAGGCGGGAGAGCCTACGCTGGGATTACGTGTCGGCTTGTTATATCAAGCGCAGCTGGAATGCGCGTTATGGGGAGCAGCAGGGCTCGTTTCGATCAAAGGCAGATTGCGGGGAAGCCAAGAGACGGCCGATATGGATCAACCGTTCCCGGTCACCATGCGTTTTTCTCTTGCTTGCAGCCCGCAGTGTGAAGCAGACCAATGGGAGCGCCGACTAGCTGAACGCATCGGGCGCAAGGCAGAGATTCATTGGTATATCCCTCCTTCTACCGCCCTCGCTCATCTGGAGGTGTCGCTCCAGTTCCTCTACCGTCCTCAAACAGGCATGTTGAGGGAATACGCGCATGATGTATTGGATACAATCTTAGGAAAGCCCTTGACTGCCTAGGAAGCGGTTGTCTAACAACTGATGCTCTCTATACCAATGCTCTCCGGGTCGGAGGGCTTTCATTTATTATCAGAAAGCTTGGCTTCGCCTGCCGCCAGTACCTTGGCAAAGCCAAGTTTTCTAATGAAAGTGTGGACACCTGAATTGCAGGGGTAATCGCGTATCGATAGGGAGGAAAGCGAAGATGCGTTTGTTTGTTGCGGTTGATATTCCAGACCAGGTTGCCGCTTCACTCGCTACCATACAGCAACGGCTGCGCCAGGAGATCGCGACGAAGCGCTGGCAGCGGTGTGAGAATATGCATGTGACACTCCATTTTCTCGGCGATGTGAGTGAAGAATATGTCCCGGAGCTTCAACGGGACATTGATCTGGTCAGCTCTGTTGTTGCTCCTTTTCGCTTGGCGATTGGGCGATTTGGTGTGTTTCCCAATCCGGGCAGACCACAGGTGCTGTGGCTGGGTCTGTCCGGGGAGCAGCAGGTCTTGCAGCAGACTTATCGATTACTGGGAAATCAGTTTTGCAGATATGCTTGGCTAGTGCAGGAAAAACGGCCGTACACGCCACATATTACCCTGGCCCGCGGCCCCTTCACAGGTACATTCCCCCTGCCGCTCACAGAGTGGAATGAAAGACTTCGACCTATACCTCCACTCTCCTGGGAAGTGAAGGAGATTCATCTCTATCGATCCGAGCTGCTGCCGCAGGGGGCCGTTTATTCCGTGATCCACTCCGGCCGACTGACCGGTACAGCTGATCATATCCAGGAAGGAGACGAGGCGTAGACCGCAGTACGCATAGGATCGCGTCAAGAATGAGGGTGCTGTTGAATAGACTGTTCACAGATAGGTGTTTCTTGGCGCGTCGCTGGTGCGAACAGTTGGGTAACCGTCACTTTCTGAGAAAGCGGTGGGGATTCAAATGAGTGAGTTTACTACCGGAGTGTTGTATTCCAGATCCTACGAGCCCGATGTACTGCTTTCCTTGCCATGTTCACGGCAGCCCTATTTTCATAAAAATCTAAACAACAAGTGGAACGTGTTTTTTCTCAAGGATGAGTGGCTGGAAAAGGCGGAGACACTGCAGTTTCTGCGGGAACTGTCACGCAGTGGCATCACCTTGTTGTGGTTTCACGATTCAGAAGATTACGGCTGGGGATTTCGGCTCTTTGATCAAGGGTATGAGGTGACTTCGGCAACGATTGCGTACGATCTGGAAATCGAACTGACTGAGCAGGAGCTGGAGCGTCGTCACCCAGGCATCGACATCTCCCAGGAAGTGATCGAGAACGAGGAGTTGCGCAGAGAATACGACCACGTCCTGCATGACCTCATTCAGTCGGGACGGCTGCGTCAGGAGATCCACAAAGGAATCGACCGTGTCCGTCTGCACTGCTTCAACCGCATTCTCTCCCCCCTGCAGGTACAGCAGCTGCACACCGTTTTTGATCTCAACCTGCTATGTGAGTACGATGAACAGACAGGCAGTTCCCTGTTGTACGACTCCGTCGATTTGTTTAAGGAAATATTGGGCATCGAAGAGATGGTCTGGGTCAATTACACCTACCTGGCCAGTGGCGGGAGAGAAGGTTGAGCAAGAGTCGAAAAAAGAGCGAATGGTTCAACGTTTCTTACATTTTATTAGTTCAATCTGGTAAAATATAGGCAGCACAGAGCAGAAAGAGAGGGGACAACATGCCGCAGATTGTAAAAGAGGTAACGATCGCTGCTTCACCAGAGCTGGTCTGGTGGGCGTGGACAAGCTCCGATCGGGTGGCAGCCTGGTTTGCACCCGAGGCCAACGTGGAAGCCCGCGTGGGGGGAGCATTTGAGCTGTTTTTTGATCCGGCTAACCGGGAGCAGATGTCTACAAAGGGATGTATTTATACGGAACTGAAGCCCAAGGAGAGGCTTGCTTTCACCTGGAAGGGGCCTGATCCGTTTGCCGAACTGATGAATCGACAGGCGGAGCTGACTCGCGTAGTCGTCACACTGCAGGAAGAAAACGGCGGGACACGCTTGCTGCTGGAACATGCAGGCTGGGGCGATGGCGATGAGTGGGCAAAGGCGTTGGAATGGCATCAGATGGCTTGGGATCAAGTATTGGGCAGTCTCAAATCGGCGCTTGAATCAGGTGAGGGACAGCTCTGCTGCCAACCAGAGTGAGTGGCATACCGCCGTCAATCACCTCAAACGCAACCTGGCCATACGGCAATTCCGCTCGAACAGCATCCAGGTCCACCTTCTCTTTGTCGGCAGGAACGGCCAGCCTGACATTCACTTTCATATTATGTAAGTCGTTATCCGGCAGAACAGACCTAAGGCCCGGCATTGAGTTGTGATGAATCGCGTTTTGAACGGCCCTGATAGATGCTTTTGTGACGTCTTGTCCGTGCAGGTCGATTCCCATTCCGATTTCGATAAACATGACCTTTTCCATCTTGTTCACTCCTCCATTTTTACTACACCTCTATCTTACCATGCTGTTCGATCATTCCATACCCAGCGTTCCCACGATGAGTAGATAGATGACACAAGGTGTCACACTTGCCATGCTACGATAGCCCTGATCTTTGATCGCTTCGAACATACAGCTTGAAAGGAAGGGGTTTTGGCATGAATCCATTGACAGGAAAAGTCGCTCTGGTCACAGGGGGAAGCAGAGGTGCCGGCAGAGGTATCGCCGTGGAATTGGCGAGAGCCGGTGCAACGGTCTATGTTACGGGCAGAAGTGTCCAGGAACAATCGACGAAAGGTTTTCCGGGTACGATTGACGAGACGGTGGCAGAGATTGGCTCCTTTGGCGGTACCGCCATTGCCGTTCGTTGCGATCATACGCGTGATGAGGAGACAGCATCTGTCGTGCACCGCATTGAACAGGAGCAGGGACAATTGGATATTCTGGTGAACAATGTTTGGGGTGGAAACGAACTGCCGATCGAGGATCAGCCCTTTTGGCAATTGCCGCTCCAGCATTGGGATCACATGTTTCATGCGGGCCTCCGTGCACAACTGGCGACCAATCACTTTGCGATTCCGCTGATGCGAAAGAAGCAGGACGGTTTGATTGTCCACACAACATTTTGGGATGAGAACAAATACCTCGGGAACTTTTATTATGATCTGGCGAAGCATGCGTTAGTCCGTATGGCTTATGGGTTGGCCACTGAATTGGTGCAAGACCGTATTACGGTTGTTGCCGTTTCACCGGGCTGGATGAGAACAGAGCTGGTTTTAGCCCACTTCAAAACGGATGAGAAGCATTGGCACACGGTAGAAGCGTTGAAGCAGACCGAATCGCCATACTACGTGGGACGCGCCATCTGTGCCTTGGCGTGTGATCCGGTAGTGAGTCAAAAAAGCGGACACGTTCTGAGGGTTGGCCAACTGGCCGAGGAATACGGCTTTACGGATATTGATGGCAGGAAAATCCCGGCTTTTCAGATCTAAAACAAGAAAAAGCCGACAGCTCCGCTACATGCGTTGTCGGCTTTGCTTGCTTATTTATGCTTCCACATCGAGAAGATTTCGTCCGGATCGAGCAGAAGGACCAGCTTGTCGTTTAAGCGGGCCACTCCTCGCAAATATCGGCCGTCAACTCCGGCAACAATCGGAGGAGCCGGCTCAATCTGGCTGACCGGGATCTGTACCACTTCTGACACGGCATCGACAATAATCCCCGTACGAAACCCCTCCAGTTCGATATCCACGAACCGACTGGCATCCGTTAGCGGCTGCGGTTCCAGACCGAACATCTTGCGCAGATCGACAATCGGCAGGATTTTCCCGCGCAGATCAATAACGCCTTCCACATAGGGGGGAGATTTGGGAAAGCGGGTAACCGGCAATGGTTTGATGATTTCCTTGACCAGCATGGTTGGCAGACCGTAGTGCTCGTCGCCCATATGGAACAGGATGGTCTGTACCTGCTCCTCTTCCTGAACACCGTCCTGAACGGTCGGGTTGTTGTTCAATGCCATCAGGCTCGCTCCCTTCACTGATTCTACCTACCTAGTACATTCCCGCTTGGGGCGATCAAGAAACCTGTTCCGCATTCACATCCTCACCAGGGAAAAGGCAGCAGCCCAAGTGAGACAAGCACAACCAGCAGCAGGCTGAGGAAAAAGCTGACGAATACGTTGCGGGTGACGGCCATTAGGAGCAGACAAACGAGACTGGCGACCAGGTACAGCGGCTGAATCACGAATTGACCGTCCGCGAGAAATAGCGATGGGAAAATAAGTGCCGCAAAAATGCCAATCGGGATGAACGACAACCCGTTCTTTAGCTGTGGTGAAAAAAAGCGGCTTGGCAGCCGAAGAAAAGCCCGACGGCTCACGTACGTGACCGCGGCCATACCGAGGTAGAGCAGGAGCGTACCTTCCACTGTCATGCGATTCCCTCCTCTACCTGCTGTTCTTCGTCAGCCGTATCCGTTTTTGTCTGAGGCACCAGATAACCGATTAAGAAGGCGACAATCCCGGCGGCCAGCAGGTGCAGTCCGTTAGGCAGGACTTGGGCGAGTGCGACAGCGGCTGTTCCACATAAGAAAAAGGTGAAGATGCGCAAGGCAGAAGTAAGCTGGTAGTATGCGAGTGCGATAAACATCGCGGTGAAGCTGAACCCGAGCCCAAGCGAGTCTGGATCGGGAATCCAGCGACCAGCCAGCGTACCGATCAGTGTGCCCACACTCCAAGCGGTGTAGAGCAGCAAACTGACGGCAACGATGTAGCCGATATCGCTTCGGTGATGCCGAAACCGATTCAGCGTGATGGCGTACTGCTCGTCGGTCAGAAAAAAAGCGAGCAGATTGGTCTGTTTGGCCGAGAAGCGCTGATAGTGCACAGACATCGACAGCCCCATCAAGAAGTGGCGGGAATTGAGCAAAAAGGTTGCCAGCACAATGGCCCACAAGCTAGCTTGTTCCCCCAGCATGGAAAGAGCGGTGAACTGGGCTGAACCTGCATAGACCATGAGCGACATGGCCACACTCTGCCATGGTGTGAGTCCTACTTGCAGACAAAGCATCCCGAAGATTGCGCCGAACAGCACAATACTGATCGTGATCGGCAGAGCATCGATCATTCCTTGGCGATAGGATGGTCTGGCCTTCTCTGTCTGTTTCATGATACGAGCTCCTTTCGTTTCTTCAACTCGGCTGTCAGAATCGCCATACCGGCCTCAATATTCTCTTTTGGTTCATGACTAAAGCAGAGTCGGATAAACGGTTGGACTGCTTCGCGTGTCAAAAACATGTCCCCTACTGCAAAGGAAACACCCTGTGACATGCATTGCCGCAGCACATCCCGAGCATCGGTCCCTTGCGGCAGCGAGACCCAGTAGTAAAATCCCCCGTTCGGCTGCTCAAAGGAAAGTCCGTACGGCTGCAGCTGCTTCAGGTGATGGCCCATCAGTTCCGCTTGACAGCGGTACAGCGAGCGTGCCCGCTCCAGATGAGGCAGAAGGGCTCCCTCCTGTAGAAATGAAAGCAAGGCCAGTTGACCATACGTATTGGTTGTGATGGACTGTTCTTTCAGGCGGGAGATGTGCCGGATAAAAGATCGTGTGGCGGCTATCCAGCCAAGCCTCAGCCCAGGAAACAGCACTTTGGAAAACGAGTTGATATAGATGACATTGCCGGTCTGATCGAGCGACTTCAACGAGACAGGCGGTTCTTCGTACAGGTGGAGATGACGATAAGCGTCATCTTCGATTATCGGCAGGTTGTACTGCTCACTTAACTGGATCAGCCGCTGCCGCCTTTCCAGTGAAAGCGTGTATCCGGTGGGATTGTGGAACGTAGGCACAGTATAGACGAAGCGTGGGCTGTACCGGGTCAATACTCCCTCCAGAACGTCTACCCGCATGCCCTCCGGATCAAGTGGTATCGGGATAATCCGCAATCCGAGTGACTCGAACAATTGCAGGGCGCCAAAGTACGTCGGCATCTCCACGGCAATCGAATCACCTGGCTTCGCCAAAAGGGTGGCGGCCAGCTGCAGTGCCTCCTGTGAACCGCTGGTGATGACGACCTGCTCAGCAGAGGATATTTGCTCCACATCCATCCAGGAGACGATCCATTCGCGTAGCTCCGGATGGCCGTTGATCGGCAGGAAATAGTATGATTCAATCCGATCGGCTGTTTGTTTCAAAAAATGGGGGAAGCCGGATGAAGCTAATGTCTGCTTGCCTCCGTCCCCGTGTGTAAAGTTGATCACCTGATTGTGGGGCGAGCTGATTGACAGCAGATCCGCCATGTGAGACGGACCGGAAGTGTGCTGGTATTCATCCAGTCTTTTGCGCCAATCGATTCCGTTCACCGTCGGCAGAGGAGCGAGCGGCTGGACGAAACGGCCGCTGCCCATACGGCCGGCGATCAATCCTTCCGCTTCCAGCTCGCTATAGGCGCGCACTACCGTGTTTCGACTCACTCCTAATTGTTCTGCCAGTTTTCGCTCAGGTGGCAATGTAGAGCCAATTGGCCACTCGCCGCTTAGGATTTGGTAGCGCAGTTGATGCAATACGGAGATGTATTTTGTCTTACGTCCCATCACTTTGCTCCCTTTTCCGCAGTTTGGTATTTCCTCACTATAAGATGTTCTGTCCGGAAATAAAAGAGCCAATTTCTATAGGAAAAACAGCCAACCCTTGCCTACCCACGCAAATCTTCCAATGAGATCCCTTCTTCTACGGCAAAAGTGAAGTCGTCAATGTCGTAGAATTGTACCGGTACCTGCTGTACAATCATCCGGCTTTGCAAATCAATCTGATCGGTCAACAGCGGTACCTCCCAGCGCATCGCCGACAGCAGGAGCTCCGTTTCCACTGGGTCGAACGTATCCCCCCAGTAGGCCGTATCTTCTGCCTTCAACACCGTGAGTGTCACCTCATTATGATAGGGAAAAGAGACGGTTGACCAAGGGGCAACCAATCCTTTTTGCAGTTTTTTGCGCGCAAAGGGATCGGAAAAGTAACTGATCATCTGGGAGATGATGGTCCGAACATGCTGGTCCTCTTCTCGGTCCAGCATGATCGGCTCAGGGCTGTGCAGAATCTCTTCCAGTTCGTATATGGTTGAGAGTGGAATCATGTATTCGACCGGTTCAGGCGGTGCCAGCAGTTCACCGTACACAGCCAGCATCACCGCCTCCAGGATAAACGTTTTCTTCAATTGACAACCCTCCTCGTTTCCATGATACTTGAATTACGAGGTTGACAACAACTATCGGCTCAGAGTACGATATGAGTAGCACGTTATATATGGTTGTTTGTTTTATCAAAGGGGAGTAGCTTTTACAGCAAAGTCGTCATTCACAGGACACAGTGCGTCCTCGGCTTTGTTGGCAACGGACATGTCGTTGTTAGCAAGACCTTTGCCTATGTAACCACGTAGGTGAGGGTCTTTTTCTATTGACTTCTCGCCTGCAGGAAACTCGCAGTTTGTCCGAAGCACTGGCGGACAATCAAAGAGATGTGCAGAGAGGAGTGGGAGTAACATGTTCGAAATGGAGTTTTTGAGTGCACTGCTTTTGATCATCGCGATCGACATCGTGCTCGGCGGGGATAACGCCGTGGTGATCGCACTGGCCAGCCGCAAGCTGCCGGCAGAACAGAAGAAAAAAGCGATTTTGTGGGGGACAGGTGCAGCCATTGGGGTACGCGTGCTGGCCACATTTGTGGCGGCCAAACTGCTGGAGATCCCTTATCTCTATCTGATAGGCGGACTGCTCCTGGTCTGGATTTCGTTCAAACTGCTGGTAGACGAAGAGGAAAAGAAGGATATCAAGCCGGGAGAGAACTTGATGCAGGCCATCAAGACGATCGTGATGGCGGATATCCTGATGGGGCTGGATAACGTGTTGGCGATCGCTGGCGCTGCCAAAGGAGACATGACCCTGATCATTATCGGTCTGTTGATCAGCGTGCCCATCATGATTTGGGGCAGTCACCTCATCCTCAAAGGGATGGAACGATTCCCGTGGATCGTGTACATTGGTGCCGGGATTCTCGCGTGGACGGCGGCACAGATGATCACGCATGAAAAGATGGTGCACGACTTCCTCGGTTCGCAGTGGATGATCTACGGCTTTAACGTTCTGGTTGTAGCAGCTGTTGTGGGTCTGGGTCTGCTGATGCGGAATCGCAGCCTGCAGAAGAGTGCGGCAAAAAGCGAGACCGTTGACGAGTCGGCGATTGAAGAGATTGCTGCCGAACGGCAGGAGGAAGCAATCAACAATCGATAAGCAATCGGCCAATAGCAGCATAGCAAGCAGGAGAAGAAAGCGGACCTTTCGCGACGAAAGGTCCGCTTAACTGTTTAGGGTCGGATTTGTTTCACCCAGAAACCGCCCTTGAAACTGCTGGGCTCATGCGAGATGACGAAAGCCCGCGGTTCCCATGTGATGATGAGTTCCATGAGTTTGGCCTGATTGGTACGCTTCGTGAGGATCTCCATGACAAGGCGTTTGCCATCCCGTCCTTGTCCGAGCCAACTGGTTACTCCGAAGCCCGCTTTTCTAAGCTCGTCTGCCAGATGAAAGTCAGGCCGTTCATTGGGGTCGTCGGGAGAAGGGGCGATTACTTTTACTGTGACGTACCCTAGCGCCAGACGCTCCTCGATCTTGCTGCCGACGAGAATCCCGCTGGCAAAGCCGGCACAGTAGGCGAACAAGTTCCACGGATCCTCCAGGTTGTTGAGTACGATGCCGAGCCCTATCAGATAGACGCCGACTTCGGCAAAACTGATGCCTGCAGCTGCATAGCGCAGCCCTCTCATCATAAAGATCATCCGCATCGTGTAGAGCGTCATGTAGCTGATCTGAATGGTGAAGACGAGCAGAAAAGAGAAAAACATCAAGAAAACTCCTTTCAGGCCGGAAAAAGTAGAGGGGAGCACCGTTTGGTGCCCCTCTCAACAGTTTACACAATTTCTCTGGTCGAAGGAAAAAGAAAATCTATGAAAATACGGGCGGTAGGCTGCGGTTCGTGATTGGCTAGGCCGGGGCGCTCATTTGCTTCAATGACGACGTAATCTTCTTTATCCTCATCGTTGCCCCGGATCAGAAAATCAAAACCTACAACAGGGATTTCCAATGCGAGACTGGCTCGCTTCGCGATTTCACGCAGGTATGGCGAAATCTGTTCGGTGACGTCGCGTATGGTACCCCCGGTATGGTAATTGGCTGTCTTTCGGACCGGGAGGGTGGCGCCAGGGGCGAGAACGTCATCTGGGTCCCGTCCTTGTGCGGCCAGCACCCGAACTGTTTCACTGTCCCAGGGGATGCGCGACTCCCCAGCGGTCTGCTCGGCCAACAGCTCGTTTTTTTCCTGGATCAACTGCTGGATCGTCCGCTTGCCGTCACCGGTGACGGAGGCCGGCGTTCGTTCAATCGCAGCGACAAAGCGGTGATCAATCACGATGATCCGCGTATCCCGTCCGTCCACGTACTCTTCCAGCAGTACGTCGTCACAGTGCTCACTGGCGTAGCGGACTGCCTGTCGGAGTTCGGCATCCGTGCGTATGTCAACGGTGATCCCTCTTCCTTGTTCGCCCCGCAGCGGCTTCACGACCAATGCCTCGCATTCACGCAGGAATCGGCTGGCTGCAAGATGATTGCGATAGGACTGCTGGCGGGGAACGCGGATACCTGCTCTCTGCAGCACGGCATGGGTCAGCCGTTTGTCGTCACAGCGCATGTAGGCGATCGCGGAAGTGCGGTCCGTCAGCGATTCACGGCAGGTAACCGCTTCTCCCTCGTAGCTGAGGCGAAACAAGCCAAGCGCTTCATCCAGGATCGAGACCTGGATGCCTCGTCGCTTTGCTTCTTCGATCAAAATGCTTGCATACACGTTCAAACCGGTCAGCGCCCCCCTTCGTACAAGTGGCGGTTCAACTGATTCCGCCGCTTCACGGCGTATACGGGTACCCGGCAGAAGCCAAGCGATTCGTAGAGGCGGATCGCTTTTTTGTTGTCGTAGAGCACGGACAAGTCGAGATAATCTCTGCCGCGTGTCAGATAATGCAGGGAAAGCTGCTGCACCAGGCTTTTGCCGATGCCCCATGCCCTGTAAGGTTTGGCGACCGCAAGCGACCAGAGACTTGCCCCGTTGTCGGGGTCGCCAAATGCCGCTTTATGATCGACGCCCATCACGCTGCCGACCACTTCCCCTGTCTTGCTGTCTTCCGCCACATAGTAGACAAAGCGGCTTGTTCGCTGATTATCGTAGATGGTGTCCGGGTCACTTGGAACCATTCCGCACTCCAGATACAGCTTGTTGGTAGCATAGGCATCCATCTTGTTTTGCAGCAAGCGCATGCGGAACTTTTTGGACTGCCGCAGCTGGGAGATGCCGGGATGAAGCCACAGACGGTAGGTGATCGATGGATCGATAAACAAAAGATCGGACGCTTTTGCTACCATGATGTGAGGATCGTAGACATACATGGCGATGTCACGTCGACTCTCCGACTCTTGTCTGAACAGTTCAATGATTTGATCGTGTGAGGAAAACGTCTGTCCGTAGATCAGATTGCCCCAGCCACAGTCAACCGCTACCTCCGGTTTCAAGCGGGATGCCAGATGCGTCGGCGTCTGCTGCCAACTGATCAGCGATGTCGGATACGGATTTATGCTCCGATCTGTTGGAGCCAGTAGTCCAGCAAGGTGAGTTGCCACAGTTTGCTCCCTCCCAGAATGGTGATGTGGTCGTCAGGGTCTTTTAGCATTTTCTCCACATAATCCCGATCAAACAGCCGGCGCTCTCTCGCCGTATCAGACAGCAGTACATCGCATGCAAACTGATGATATTCCCCTTGCAGATACTTTAGAGCAGGGACAGGAAAGTATCCCTTTTTGCGATAGATCACGTCGTGGGGCAGGCAGCGTTCCGCCGCTTTTTTCAATATTCCTTTTCCGCCGTTGTCCAGCTTGAAGCGGGAAGGGATGGCCGCAGCCAACTCAACCACCTCGTGATCGAGGAACGGTACGCGAGCCTCCAGTCCCCAAGCCATCGTCATGTTGTCGACACGCTTGACCGGGTCTTCCACCAGCATCACGCCCGTGTCCAGACGCAAGGCCTTGTCGACTGGGTCGTCCGCTCCCGGCTGGGAAAAGTGTTCCTTCACAAACAATTCCGAGACGTTTTCCGCGTGGTAAGGTGGAGTGAGGGCCTCCTGTACCTCCGTATGGCTGCGATCAAAGAAGGCCGCCTGATAGGCAGACAGCGGGTCTGCTTGCTCCTGCATCTTGGGATACCAGTGGTACCCGGCAAACACTTCGTCTGCTCCTTGCCCGCTTAACACCACTTTCGTCCGCTTGCTCACTTCACGGGAGAGGAGATAGAAGCCGACAGCGTCGTGACTCACTTGAGGCTCGGCCATCGCTCTGACACAAGAGCGGATTTCTGTGAGCAGCTGCCTAGAGTCTACAAAGATCTTCTGGTGTTCGGTGGCAAATGTTTGGGCGACCAGGTCACTGTAGACGAACTCATTTCCTTCCTCGCTCTCCACATCTTCAAATCCGATCGAGTAGGTGCGAACATCATCCAGTTCCTCTCGCATCAGGGCGACGATCAGACTGGAGTCAAGGCCGCCGCTTAGCAGGGCGCCTACCGGCACGTCGCTTACGAGACGGCGTTTGACACTTGCTCGAAGAACGCTCAGCAGTCGATCGACCCACTCTTCTTCCGTCACGTCTGGTTGGGGAGAGTAGTTGAGCTGCCAGTAGCGTTCCTGACGCCTGCGCCCATCTTCTTCAATCATCAGATAGGTTCCGGGCTCCAGCTTTTTTACTTCCCGGAAAATGGTCATCGGGGCGGGAACGACAGCATGAAACGATAAATAGTAATGAAGGGCTTGTGGAGCGAGGTCTGGCTGAAACTGCCTGGCGGCAAGCAGTGCTTGAATAGAAGAGGCAAAAGAGAGTTTATTCGGTTTATCCACGTAGTAGAGTGGTTTAATCCCTAATCGGTCGCGGGCCAACAGCCAGCGCCGTTGTTTTTGATCGTGAAGACAAAAAGCGTACATCCCGTACAGTTTTTCGACGAATCGTTCTCCCCAGTGGGCGTATGCCTTTAAGAGGACTTCTGTGTCGCTTCCCGTCCGGAACGTATAGCCGTATTGGAGCAATTCGTCTTTTAACTGCCGGTAGTTGTAGATTTCACCATTGTAGGTGATCGCCAACCCCAGCTCGGGATCAATCATCGGCTGATGCCCTGCTTGACTGAGATCGATGATGCTGAGTCGGCGGTGGCCAAGGGCGGTACCGGGTACGATATGCATGCCGTGATCGTCCGGCCCTCGTCCCTCCATTTGGCGCAACATTTGTGTCAGTGTGTCCTCTGATTCCACGTCCTGGTCAAAGGAGAGCACACCGCAAATTCCACACATTTCTGCACATCACTCCTGTTCACTTGATAAAAATTCACTCAGTCATTTTTACCATCTTTCTGGAAAGAAGGTCAAAACGGTCAAGGAGAGCTGACCCGTCGCCTCAGAGGGTGAGCGGTGGTACGCTCCGATTAGCAGGAAAATCTAGCCGATCCGGATCAAATCCTGCCCGATCCAACAGAAAAAGACCCAGATAAGGGTCTTTATCGGGCAAGCTGCCCGGTAGACGATAGGGGAGGGGGTGTACTTCAGCTTCGATAGTGATTACTGTGTAGCCCGCTCATTACTGCCAAACCAGCGCAGCGGATTAAGGGAGAAGCGGGATTGATATCGATCTTGGCGGTGTTTGCGCTTGGTGAGCCGCTGCTGCATCAGATCCATTTCAAAAGTCACACGGCGTAGTTCCAAGCGGAGCGATTCCTGCATTTCTTCAATATCGGCGATTTTTTTGAGGATGGTCGTCTGTGTCTGCTGCAGTGTAGACAGTTGAGCCAGCTCCATTTGAAAACGGCAGAGCGTATCTTGTACAGCTACTTCCACCTCACGAAAAGCGGTTACAAGCGAGGGATGATGGACGTCTGCCTGTGGCGCTCCTTCCGCAGATGCCGCCGCTGTTTCTTCCAGTGACAGCTTGTCCTCCGATAGCAATCCCTCTGCGATTAGCTCCTGCTTGATATCGAGCAAGGAGGCATTCCCCCCATCTTTGCGCTCCTTCACTTCTTTTAGCAGGAGGTATCCTTGTTCGCTGATCATGTAGTGTCCCTGTGCATTTTTTTGCCGCTCTGTTACCGGGACAAACATCTCCAACCAGTTACGGAGGGTACGGACTTGTACACCCAAGCGTTCTGCCACTTCTTTGGAAGCCATCCAGACTTGTACGTCGAGACTCATCGCCATCACTCCTTTGCAGGTTTCCAGTGTGGTATGTGGCCATTATAGCACCGATTTTTCCCGGCAAAAGGGAATCGACAAAGGTTCTAAAAAAAAATGGTTATTCGGGATGGTTGGACAGGTGATCGGATTTTGTCATCTTTTGCGGTAACAGGGCGTGCAAATCGGGTTTTCCGTCGCAGAAGATGGTGTCCATTCATTGCAGCAACAGGTGGCAGGATGATTCGACAAAAGCAGGCTAGTGGATCAGGTTTCTGCTATTTTGTGGCCGATAAGGTTCATATTGCATCGAGCAAGCGCGTACAATGACAAGGAAGTTGTCCGCAAAACCTGGAAGAAAAGGGGCTTACTATGGGGTCAGCAAACCTTTCCATGCCGTTTTTCCTCCTGTTGGCTGCTCTTGCCAGCTGGGCTGGCGGGCTGATGCTGGTGATCCGCTCCAATTGGTCGGCGCACACCCTGTACGCGATGGTGAGCGTCGGAGCAGGTCTCTTAACAGCGTTGACCACACTTGATCTGCTGCCCCGCAGTATTGGGCATGGACACTCTGCTTACATGGCTGTTGTGCTGTTGGGCTTTCTGCTGTTGTTTGCTACAGATGCGCTGCTTCATCAGAATCAGCCGCAGCAGGTTCGGGTAGCCGGTCTGATGGCAGGTTTTTTGATTCATTCCTTTTTAGAGGGAGTGTCGCTGGTTGCCAGTTTTCGTGTCGATCCCTCGTTGGGAGTAACCCTGCTTGCTGCGATGATTCTGCATAAACTGCCTGACGGGATCACGGTTGCTTCCCTGCTGCTGGTGTCAACCAACAACAAAATCAAGGCGCTGTTGGGTACCGGGGCACTTGGCATGGCCACCCTTGTCGGAGCGTGGGGTATGATCGCGGCAGGAACGTGGATCACACCTGAGCGGCTGCAGATCGTGCTCGCGCTGACAACCGGCATCTTCCTATACGTATCGTTAAGTCATCTGGTGCCGTTTGTCCTGCAGAGCGGACAGCCCCGGCTTCATCTCTTCTTTGTCGGAGGGGTTCTCCTGTACATGCTGCTTTCGTTGGTGCTTCGCTTCCATCCACATGTATAAGATGTCGCCACAACTCCCACACTACATAAGAAACAGCTGAAAAGGAGGGAGCCTATGCCAGGCGCGAACGAAAGGCAAAACGTTCGGCAGGAAGGTCTCACGCATATGCAGGCGGAACTGCCCGCCCAAGGAACCGCGTTAAATCCATCAGAATCGGGCTGGGTTTTCGATGAGAATGCCTCCACTGCCCCCGTAGAAAAGCTGGACAGTGCCATGCAGCAGGGTGAATGAGCCAACAACGGCGTCTTTACCCTGTTTTCTTTTTTTTCTACCGGTCAAGCTCTCGTCACTGAGGGGAAGATAGGATATAATGGCGAAGGAAAGATTTGATAAAGGGGCCGATACATAATGAATACCTTGATGAAAGGGAAAAACATTTTAATTATGGGTGTTGCCAACCACCGCAGCATCGCATGGGGAATTGCGCAATCGCTGTCCAGAGCGGGCGCCAATCTGATTTTCACTTATCAAGGAGAGCGGCTGCGCGACAAAGTAGCCGAGTTGGCTGCGACCTTGGACCAGCCGGAACAGATCCTGATCCCTTGTGATGTAACCAAAGATGAGGATATTGTCCAGGCATTTGGCGAGATCAAAGAAAAAGTGGGCGTCCTGCACGGTGTCGCCCATTGCATTGCCTTTGCCAAGACAGAAGAGCTGGAGGGCGAATTCGTCAACACGTCGCGGGACGGTTACGCACTGGCTCAGGACATCAGCGCCTATTCGCTGGTGGCGGTCGCCAGAGAAGCTCGCCAGTTGATGACGGAGGGCGGCAGCATCGTCACCCTTACCTATCTGGGAGGAGAGCGAGTGGTGCCCAACTACAACGTGATGGGAGTGGCAAAGGCAGCACTTGACGCCAGTATGCGCTATCTGGCCAGCGATCTGGGCAAAGATCAGATCCGGGTGAATGCCATATCGGCCGGACCGATTCGCACGTTGGCAGCTAAAGGCGTGCGCAACTTTAACAGCATGCTGAAGGAAATCGAGGAAAAAGCGCCGCTCCGTCGCACGGTTGATCAGTCTGAAGTAGGCGATACTGCACTCTTTTTGTTCAGTCAACTGTCGCGGGGCATTACTGGTGAGATTATTCATGTTGATGCCGGCTACAGCATCATGGGTCGCTAACAGCATCCAGTAGGTGTAAGGGGTGGGTTCAGGGAGCGCCCCCCACACCAGATGTATAAATGACTCCCTCCCAAGGCAGGATGAGTGAAAACGCCATAGGAGGGAGTTTTCCTTGTTCCCTGTCATTATTACACATGAAGAACTGCTGCTGCATATGGGGAGACAGGATCGCATCCTGCGCGGCGGTTCCCGTTCTATCTGTGAGGATGACGATCGAGCGGAGGGCAGTTCGGACGAAGCCGATCGCGCATAACATTATGGCACATGACAGCAGGCCGCCCGGGACGACCGGGCCTTTTGGCAATTGCGCCAATTCTTTTGCTTTCGTCATTTTTGATACGATTTTACAGGGTCGGAGTGATCACAATTGATGGAAAAAGGGGTATATCTGGTGATCGAAAAAGGTGATCCGGGACAGGATCGCAGCGTGATCTACCTGACCCGGCAAGAGTACCGGATCGGGAGAAGCTGGCAGCACAATCAACCGGAAATCGCCTTTTCCAGCCAGTTTATTTCCAGACAACATGCGGTTATCAGCCGTCTGGGAAATGAGTACCAGATTACCGATTTGCGGAGCAAACACGGTACGGAAGTGAACGGCGTCGCCTTGTCCGACACCCCCCGCTTGCTGCAAGACGGGGATCGGATTACGCTGGCCAAGGGAGCAGTCGTGCTTTCCTTCAACAATCTTCTGACCACTTCCTCCGGTGAATCGGGCATTACTCAAGAGATGAAGCTTCCTCCTGCTGTGGTGGAACAGGAATGGCCTGCTGCCTGGCTGGTCATTCATCTGGAGCGGCGGGAGATCCTGCTCGACGGGATGCCCTTGTATCTGTCGGGAAAAGATATGGATTTGCTGCTCCTGTTGTATCAACGGGCCAACCAAGCGGTCGACTATGAAGAAATCAAGTGCCAGATCTGGCCAGAGCGGGCTGCCGATCCAAACGTCCCGATCCCTGACGTTGGGAAAGACGAAATCAGTGCGCTCGTCTACCGTCTGCGCAAAAAACTGGGCCAACATGGCCAACGAATCAGGACCATACCTAGATACGGGTACATGCTCGATTTGTAATCGTATCATCAAACTATTAGCATTTTATCATCCACCTGTGAGCGAAATGTGAGCTTGCATCCATTCCTTGCAAAAGGGGATTCCCTTACTGTAAGGGAGTGGAATACGTCGCATGTTTTCGCGTGCAGGGAGGGTGAAGAGCATGAAGAAGGTACTATGTCTGATCGGACTGCTGCTGACGAGTTTGGTGGCGGGCTGCAGCGAAGAGATACCTTCTGCCCAAGAGCAATTCGAGCAGTACCTGACCGACTGGGAGAAGATGCGGTTTGCAGAGATGTACGAGCAGCTAACCGAGGAGTCTAAGCAGCAGATTACGGAGGAGCAATTCATCGAACGGTATCAGAACATATACGGAGGAATTGTTGCCCGCGACCTGAAGATCACGGCAGCTTTCCGGCAGGGAGAGGCAGAGACAGCGTCTGAAGAAGACGTCGTGCGGATTCAGTATCTGGTCAAAATGAACACCTTTGTCGGGCCGCTTACCTTTACGGACCGGGCCATGGTTAAAAAAGAAAAGCGGGATGGCCGGGAAGGCTGGTATGTCGACTGGAAGCCGACGATGATCTTGCCTGGTCTGGAGGGTGACGACAAGGTCCGCGTAGAGACCCTGGAGCCGACTCGCGGCAGCATCCTTGACCGGAATGGTCGGCCGCTGGCAACGTATCAGCAGGCGATCAAGGTCGGGGTAAAACCGCAGGATTATCAGCAAAACTCGCCGGAAGAGCAAGAAGCGATCGCCCGCTTGGCCGGAGTAACCACAGAGCAGATCAAGAAAGCAATAAACGAGCCATGGGTAAAGCCCGAACATTTTGTCGAGATTGCCACACTGCCGAAAGACGATCAGCGGCTCCATTTATTACAAGAGCGAAAAGGGGTAATCCTCCGCACGGAGCAGGTGCGATCTTATCCATATGGGGAGGCAGCCGCCCATCTGATCGGCTATATCGGCCCCATCAACGCGGAAGAGCTGGAGATTCTCCGCCCAAAAGGCTACCAGCCAAGTGATGTAGTGGGCAAGCGTGGACTGGAACAAATCATGGAAGAGGAACTGCGGGGAAGCCCCGGCGGTCGCATTCATATAATAGATTCCCTGGGCAGATTCAAAAAAGTACTTCGGGAACAACTGCCGGTCAACGGGAAGACGATCACCCTGACGATTGATGCCGAGTTGCAGCAAAACATCTTTGAGCAGGTTAAACATGATGCCGGTACGGCAGCCGCAATCGATCCTCGCACAGGCGATGTGCTTGCCTTGGTCAGTTCGCCTTCTTATGACCCCAATGCCTTTATTCGGGGAGTCAGCCCGGAACAGTGGAAAGAATGGCAGGAAGACCCCAACAGACCGCTGCTTAACCGCTTCAGCCAAGCGTATGCACCTGGCTCCACCTTTAAAGCGATTACGGCGGCAATCGGGCTGAATGCAAAGGAGATCACACCAGACCAAAAGCGGAAGATTACCGGTCTTACGTGGCGCAAAGATCGTTCGTGGGGGAACTACTACGTGACACGGGTAACCGATCCGCATCAACCGGTCACACTGAAGACGGCACTCATCTATTCCGACAACATCTATTTTGCGCAGTCGGCTCTGGATATTGGCAGCGAGACGTTTGTACAGGAAGCCAGACGGTTCGGGTTGGGTGAAAAGCTCCCGTTTGTCTATCCGCTGGAAACATCGCAAAACGCCAACGACGGGATCAATAGCGAGATCCAACTGGCTGATTCCGGCTATGGTCAAGGAGAAGTGACGATGACACCTCTGCACCTGGCTCTGGCCTATTCCGCTTTTGCCAACGAGGGGAGCATAGTCAAGCCGCGGCTGCTTGCCGATGAGGAAAATTCATCCAGATATTGGAAACAGGACGTAATCCCGTCCGATGTCGCAGAACGAGTGAAAAACTACCTGATCGAGGTCATGGAACATCCTCGCGGTACAGGGCGGGCTGCCAAACCCCCCGGTATCCGACTCGCTGGTAAGACAGGCACGGCAGAACTAAAGCAGCGCAAGGGAGAAGCAGGGCAGGAAAATGGCTGGTATGTCGTGTTTAACACTGACTCGCCGCGTCTGTTGGTGGCGATGATGATCGAAGACGTACGGGGACGCGGCGGTAGTCATTATCTGGATAAAAAGATAAAGCAGATTTTTACACAATCACTGCAATAAACCAGTAAGGTGTGGAAATGGTGAATCAAGAGATAAAGGAGAAAGAGAGAGCGAAGACGGCTGTCCGCTTGAACATCGTGCTGCTGCTGGTGTTTTTGGCGTTTTCACTGATTATCCTGCGGCTGGCCAACATCCAAATCTTCGAAGGAAGTGAGTATGCCAAGGTAACCGCGGAGAGATCCTACCAGACCGAACCGATTCCGGCTGCCAGAGGCAACATCTACGACCGGAACGGCCGCCTGATCGCCCACAATCGCGCATCTTTTGTCGCTGTGTTCCGAGAAAGTGAGGAGATGAGCAAAGCGGATTACCTCCTCCTGGCCGAGAAGCTGGAACCTGTTCTGAGCGGCATGGATAAGGCTACGTTGTTGAAACGAATGGATGTCGGCTACGCATACGAAGAGGGACAGCTAGTAGAGACGGCCAGACTCACACCGAAGTATGTGGAAAAAGAGTTGAAGCGAGATCTTTCCTCTCAGGAAATCGCTTATCTGGCCGAGCATCGCAGTGAACTGCCGGGTGTCAGTGCTGTGACCAGACCGGTACGAGTGTACGATTCCGAGCAGGTAGCCGTACAGGCTGTGGGATATGTGCGTCCTTTTTACGTCGCAGACCAACTTGGCCTCGACTTTTACCACGAGCAAAAAGAAACGTATTTGCCCAATCAGATGGTCGGCCTGGACGGCGTGGAACGGAGCTACGAGGAAGAACTGCGAGGAGAAAATGGGTATCGGCTTTATCTGGTGGGGGCGGATCAAACGGCTCTCCAACAGGTAAAAGAGGTACCTCCCAAGCGAGGAAATGATGTGTATCTAACCATTGACGAGCGTGTACAGCTTCAGGTGCGGGACTATATCAAAGAGTTCCTGCCACAACTGCGGCGTACGATTCCAGATGCAGCCAATGCGAAAGGGGCGTACGCGGTGGCCATGGAAGTGGAAACAGGGAAAGTGGTGGCCATGGTCAGCTACCCCGAGTACGATCCTAATGTTTGGGTTGACGGCCCGGATCAGGCCACCTATGAACAGATCCAATACGCCGTAACCAATGGCACGATCAGAGAAGCACCATACGATGTTCGACCCAAGACGGGTCAAGCAGCCGTCGAGGAGAATTACAAGCATCCCAAATCGATTGTGCCTGCCGGTTCAGTAGTCAAACCGCTAACCGTCATGTTGGGATTGAGCGAGCAGTTGATCACTCCTGACGACAGGTGGATGGATTCAGGAGTGTATCACTATGGCAAGGGATCAGACCGCATACGCAACGATGGCGGCCATGCATACGGGCTGCTCAGTCCGGAGAGGGCGATCCAAAAGTCGTCCAACACCTATATGGCCCGGATCGGCGAACGGCTGGCTGATCGGGAAGGAGACAAAGCATCTGCCGTGCTCCAGAGCTACTATCATGCATTTGGTCTTGGCGTGCGTACCGGGATTGATCTTCCTGGAGAGAGTGATGGCACGGAGGATTTCCTGGTGATGGATGAGCAGTACGGTCCACTGGCTGCCATGGTCCAGGCATCATTCGGCCAGCAGGTGCGAACGACCGCCATTCAGCTCGCCCAGTATGTAGCTACGGTCGCCAATAAAGGGAAGCGGTTAAAGCCGCAGATCGTCGATCGCCTGGCCGACGAGCATGGTGAGACGGTGCGGGATTTTCAACCGGAGGTAATCAATACGATAGAGCAGCCTGATCGCTACTGGGATATTCTGCATGAGGGCATGGTGCTGGTGACACGTCCAGGTGGTACGGCGGTCAACGCGTTTGCCGGACTCCCCTACCAAGTAGCAGCCAAGACAGGTACTTCTGAACAGGATATCTACGTTCCAGAGTCCTATCACGATGAGAAAACAGGGAAAGAGAAGACCAGGTGGCGGAAATACGGGCGGATCACCAACGGCGTGATCATGTCTTTTGCACCTGCGGACGACCCGAAACTGGCCGTTGCGGTGATCGTTCCCGAAGGAGGCTATGGCGGTCGGTCAGCTGCCGTCATTACCCGGGCAATTTATGAGGCATACGATAAACACATTGGGCTTCGTTCCGAAGATTGATCCAGCGCGCGTGAATCGATCAATATCCGGGGCGAAGCCCTCTTTACGAGTCGGCTACTGTTGTGGCCGGATTTTGTCACTATGTATGTGTGGCTTTATGTCGCGTGGCATGATGGTAATGCGACATCCTCTCCATTTGTGCGACTCCCAGCGTCGTCATGGCTCAGATGATGGAGGCGTTTGTTCCATCTCTCTAACGAATCGCGATACCTTGGTCTGACGGCCGAATCGCTCGTGGGGAACGCCCAGGTAGAGATTGTGGCGGGCACGGGTAATCGCTACGTACAACAGCCGTCGTTCCTCCTCGAGTGCGTCCGGATTGCCGCTGCGCAGTTGGTCGATCGCGTATTCGTGGGGGAGCACACCTTCCACCAGATCGAGCAGAAAGACATTGTCAAACTCAAGTCCTTTGGCCCGATGAATGCTGATCAATTGGACAGCCTGCACCTGGGCAGAATTCCCATAGGAGGCGGGCAGCTCTTTTTCCCACTTGGCCATCTGTTCCAGGTGGCGAAGAAAGGCGCCAAGTGTGGCGTGTCGCTTTGCGGCTGACAACAGTTGGCGCAGTTCATCCACCGCCCGAGCATCTTCCCCCGCAGCACGATCCTTGGCTCTTTTTTTCACGTACTCACGAAGCTTCAGGTCCTCGTATACCAGTTCCAACGCCTGCTTGGGGGAGAGGGCAGGCAGTTGGTGCAGGACAGAGACCACTCGTTCCAACTGCTTGCGCTGGTATGGTTTCAAGTGCTGCAACGTCGGCAGTACATCCAGCAGAGATGTATCATGGAGGATGGCCTGGCTGCGGATCAGGTTCCATTGATCAGCGGAGATGTACAGGGTCTGGAGAATCTCTCGCAGTGCGTCCTGGTCATCGTGATCCAGTGCTAAGCGCAGATAGCCGAGTGCCCAGCGGACTGCCTGACGCTGATAAAACGGCTCTCCCTCCCGGATAAAAGAGACCGGAATCTCCGCTTGCATCAAGCGTTCCAAGAGAGGACGGCTCGAATCATAGGTGCGAAACAGGATAGCTATCTCCTCAAGCGGCACACCCTTTTGGGCAAGCGAACTGATTTCGTCAACGATGCGGGCAGCTTGTTCCTCCTCGTCCTCCGGTTGAAAAAGGATGCAGTTTCCTTCTTCCTGGTGATATCCCTGCAATTCTTTTTTCCAGCGGGTGCGGTTGTTGCCGATGAGCGAGTAGCCCAGACTGACGATCAGGGAACGAGAGCGGTAATTCACTTCCAGCGTGATCGTTTTGGCTTCCGGGTAATCGCGGGTAAAACCCAGGATATACTGTGGGTCGCTGCCGCGAAAGCCGTAAATCGATTGATCGTCGTCACCGATCACACACAGGTTGTTCTGCGGACTGGCCAGCAGCTTGACCGTCTCGTACTGCACCCGATTGATATCCTGGAATTCGTCGATCATGATGTAGGCGATCCGTTGTTGGTACTGGTTGCGAATCGCCGGGTGGTCCCGCAGCAGATGATAACAGCCAAGCAGCATGTCGTCAAAGTCAAACCAGCCGCTGCGCTGTTTTGCCTGTGCATACAGCGGGTACAAGTCGCGAGCACGCGCTTCCTCATCGCTGACAGGTGAAAGGCTCCCCAGGCTGTCCGGCAGAATGCACTCATTTTTCCAGCGGCTGATTACAGCCAACGCTGCCAGCACTTCGGCTTCACTCATAATCGTGTCGGATGAGGAGAGCAAACCGCTTTCTCGCAGCAGTCGTGCCTTCTGCCAATCCTGCTTGAGCAGCCGACGTTGGTCCCAGGAGCGGGGATCATGATGCAGCAGCATCCGATAAAACAACCCGTGAAACGTACCGGCAACCAGTGCTTTTGCTTGCTGTACCGAGAGCTTTTCAGCCAGCCGCCGGCGAATCTCGTCCGCTGCTTTGGTTGTAAAGGTGACGACCATGATCGAACGCGGATCGATGCCCTTATGCTGGATCAGATGGGCTGTTCGCGCGGTCATCACCCGGGTTTTGCCGCTTCCCGCCCCTGCCAGAATCAGCAGAGGCCCCTCGGTGGTTGTGATCGCCTGGCGCTGTTGGGGATGAAATGTATCGTCCAGCTTGTTGGTAAGAGCGACCACCCCGGTACGGGGGGAGAGCCGGCGGCGGAACCGCTTCGCCTGATCTGCCCTGTCCGCAGTCGCTGAAACGGCTGGCTCGGTGTGGATCACCCGGTTTTTTGGCAGCTGGAACCGGCTTCTAACCGAGATGGCATCGTTTTCGGCAAGAAGAGGGGCGTCCTCCGTCTCAGCAGCGGCTGCTGTCTCCGTTTGCGACAAAGATTGATCAGCCGGGGTGCCGTAGCTGCGATCCAGCGATTCTTCCTCTACCAGCTCGGCCTGACAATTAGCATGGGACCGCTGGTGATGGATAAAGCGCGGCTCGTCACTGATTCCGGCGACGAGGGAGAGCCTGTCACGGCATTTCGGGCAGATCACTTTTCCTTGTGCAGCCAGAATTCGCCACTCCGGAATATGTTGATAGGCATCTTCGCGCAAGCAGATGATCTGGTCGTCAATTTGTGCAACACGCAAAACATCGTTCACTCCAAGTTTACTAGGATCTGTATAGGATAAGGATAGAAAAAAGCGAGCCCCTCCCACTGAGAGAGGGGCAATCGCTATGCTTGCATCAAGATATCTTCTTCGTCTTTAGACTGATCTTCCGGTTCGATCGACGTGATACCGACCCGGTTGATCCGGTGATTTTCCAGTTCGGTGATGGTGAACTGGTAATTTTCGTATCGTACCGATTTGCCTTCTGCCACTTCTTCGTTTAACTGACTGTAGAGCCAACCGGCGATCGTATCTACTTCATCCGAGTGTATCTCAATCGGGATATAGTCACTCAGCTCGTTCAGCAGCGTTTTCCCTGACACAGACAAAACATTGTTGGAGCTTTCTTCTATATCCGGGCGTACATTTTCATCGAATTCATCCTGAATATCGCCGACAATCTCCTCCAGGATATCTTCCATCGTGAGCAGCCCTGCAGTACCGCCGTATTCATCGATGACGATGGCGAGCTGTGAGCGACGCTTTTGCATCAAGCGCAGAACATGACTCACTTCCATCGACTCAGGCACCGTCAAGACAGGTCGCAAAATGCGCTTCACGTCAACCTCACCGTTGGTCAGGGCCGACAAATAAAAGTCGGAAGCGTGCACAAAGCCGGTAATGCGGTCTTTATCACCCAATGCCACGGGATAACGAGAGTGGCGTGAATCGCGAATAATATCCAAGTTATCTTGGTAGCTGTTGTTTTCATATAGACAAACGATATCGATCCGCGGAATCATGATCTCGCGGGCGAGTCGTTCCGAAAAATCGAATACGTTGTCCACCAGCACCAGTTCCGTCTGGTCGATATGTCCGCTTTTGTGGCTTTGCGTCACCAGCAGACGAATCTCCTCTTCGGTATGAGCCAATTCATGCTCCTTGGCCGGTTGGATGCCCAGACGGCGCAGCATCATGTTGGCCGCTCCGTTTAACAGCCAGATGGCCGGATAGCTCAGTTTATGGAAAAACATCAGCGGTGCCGCAACCCACAGCGAGGTATCTTCCGCCTTTTGGATCGCGATTGATTTCGGACCCAGCTCACCGATGACGATGTGCAAAAACGTGATCGTACCAAAGGCGATGGCGAATGAGATGGTGTGGATGACGGTCGAATCAAGTTGAAAGTTCCCTAAAAGCGGTTCAACAATGAGTTTAGCGATCGCCGGCTCACCGATCCAACCCAAACCAAGTGATGCGAGGGTAATCCCCAATTGACAGGCTGACAAATACGCGTCCAGTTGGTCTGTCACTTTTTGGGCATACCTTGCTCTGCGGTTTCCTTCGCTCACCAATTGGGCCAGACGGGTTTGACGTACTTTGACCAGCGAGAACTCTGCCGCGACGAAGAACCCGTTTAAAAACACGAGGAACATCACCAGCAGCAGATTTGCAATAATCTCCATTATATCCCCTATCGGAATACTCTCCAATCAGATCTCCATCCTTGTGGTAAGGAGGAGAATTCACCTCCACTTTTACGTGATCATGATGGGCCATGCCGCTCTGTCTAGTAAAACATGATATGACATTGCGAACAGTTCGGCTGTACATATTGTCAAAAAAGGAATAAACCAGGTTTCATCTCTACAAGTTGGACGACCCAAGTCACTGCCCCATCGGCCATTCACCTCTCTCTTTAGTCAGACGAGACACAGCGCGTCCTTGCGTATAGGGCGTCCGTCCCTGTGCCGTTTGCAGTAAGGGACAGGCAGACCAATCTGTTAGAAAAAACAGATGGTTACAACTAAGTATACCAGTTAGAAAACCAGCCAGTCAAAAATCGATCTGCCGCTGCAGGGTTCGAAACGGATGGATAAACCCAGATGTAGGATGCATAGATATAAATGATCGTCCAAAACCGACAAAAATGACAGAAAGCAGGGCTAACGATTCGCGTATGGAACAAACGGACCTCCCGCTTTATTACAACAGCTTGTACGGACTGGTTGTTTCCTCCCTTCTGATCGACTTGTACACCCCGCTGCGTGAACTGGGACAGTTCCCTCGTTATTCGTACCAAGCTGAGACGATGACGAGCGAGGGAGAGGAATCAACCAAATGATGGAGAAGTTATAGGGTGTTGAAGCCATGACGTCAGGAACGATCGGGAAGGCGATTCGATGAGACGAGTCCATAAGTAAGGCGAGTCGATCCGTTAGACGAGTAGGTCGGTAAGATGATTCCTATTTTAACGGAAAGTGGCTTTCCGAGGAGCCGGTGGCGAGCTTGCGGTCAGGGCTGCGGGCCGCCTTATTCGAGAGGGGGAGAGGATGTGGCCAATCAATTGATCATGATAAACGAGCGCGTCGGGTACTTCCCCGGCAGTGTCAATATTGGGTTTGTTGAAACGGAGAGCGGGGCTGTTTTGATCGATTCCGGTCTCGACTCGCAAACCGCTAAAAAAGTGAAAAAAGGATTGACCGAGCGGGGCCAATCCCTGACGGCAATTGTACAGACGCATGCCCACGCCGACCACTACGGCGGAAATGCCTACCTGCTTGGGGCCTACCCGGAAGCGACGGTGTTTGCCCCGCCGCTGGAAGAGGCCGTCATGCGCTATCCATTGCTGGAGCCGATCTATCTCAACATGGGAGCATCGCCACCCGGCGAACTGCACAACAAGTTCCTGTTGGCCGCCGCCTCCCGTGTTGACCAGGTGCTGCCCGACGACGGCGTATGTACCATTGCGGGCGTTTCCTTTACGATTCTGCCATTGCCCGGCCATAGTTGGCAGCAGATCGGTCTCGTCGTAGATGACATCTGCTTTGCCGCTGACAGCTACTTTGGCTCCGATGTACTGGACAAGCACAAGCTGCCCTTTCTCGTCGATGCATATGATACGATAAACAGTTTGAGGCGGCTACTAGAGACCGACTTTACAGGATATTTGCCTGGACACGGACCGTATGAGCGCAGGGCGCATCAGACGATGCAGTACAATCTCGATTATCACCTCCGCATGTACGAGAGACTGGAAGAACTGCTGGCTGCTGACGGGACCACGACAGAAGATCTCCTGACGATGCTTTGCGAGCGACTGAAGATCGACATCACCAGTTTGAGCAGTTATGTCTTGTATCGGACGGCATTGATGGGCTATCTGTCGGGAATGCTGCGGGAGGAAAGAGTCACGTACCAGTTGTCCGCCAACCGCCTGCTGTGGCAAAAAAGCGAACGATCTTAGGTCAGACGTTCATGCGTTGCAGAGGCGGCGGATGCCAGATAATCAGCGATTTCCGCCAGTTTGTGCTCCGCTGCTCGCTGCACGGCCTCGGGGATGATGAGGTCTTTCACGCTTTTGTGTGCCAGCAGTTTGGTTTCCAGGTAAGGGCGGCCGATTTTTACCGTTTTTTCGCCTGTTCCTTCACAGGTCAGCGAGACACTGGTCGGAATACGTAAATAATAGGAGATGCTGGTTGCCGAATCAAAGATGACGACGTCGTACAGTGGGGCGTGCTCTTCACCACCCCGGCGAAACCCCTGCTGACGGAGCATGTTATCCACAAAAGAGAGCGATTGCACAACTCCGGTCAGGCTTTTGCTTCGCAACTGCATGAACACCCTCCTAACCTGCACAGGTGCGGTTTTTGTTTAGAATATATGAAGCCTCAGTTTGTTTCAGACTCGATATTTCAGGAGGATGACAGATGGATACGATGACTCGGGAAATGAGAGCAGACTTGCATTCCCATACGACTGCTTCGGATGGAACTTGTGCTCCTGCCGAGAACGTGCGACTGGCCAAGGAGGCGGGACTGGCTGCTGTCGCCATTACCGATCATGACACGGTGGCCGGCATTGACGAAGCGCTGGCCGCGGGTGAACAGTTAGGGATAGAGGTAGTGCCCGGGGTAGAGATCAGCTCGCTGGCTGGCGGACAGGACATTCACGTACTGGGGTATTACATCCCGCATCGAGATCAAGGTTTTCAGGCGGAACTGGCCAAGCTGCGGGACACCCGCCATGAGAGGAATAAACTGTTGATCGCCCGACTGCAGGAGTTGGGGGTCGAGATCACACTGGATGACGTATACAGACGAAAGGATGGACCTGATAAAAATATCGGTCGGCCGCATATAGCAGCGGAGATGATGGAGCGAGGCTATGTGGAGTCCATTGACGAAGCGTTTGAGAAATACCTGGGAAAACACGGAGCGGCGTACGTCAATCCGCCGCGCATCTCGCCCCAACAGGCAATCGACCTGATCAAGCAGGCTGGGGGTGTGGCTGTCTTGGCCCATCCGGGATTGTATGACGACGACAACCTGGTACACGAGCTGGTGAGATACGGGCTGGACGGGATCGAGGTGTGGCACCCGGACAACGATCAGGATGAAGTGGAGCGGTATCTCCAGATGACAGAGGAGAACGATCTGATCGCGACGGGCGGATCGGATTTTCATGGATGGCGCGGCGAAGAGCCGTTTCACGCGATGATGGGATCGTCGACTGCTCCTCATACGGTCGTGGCGAAACTGAAACAGCTGGCTGACCAGCGGCGGGGGGTTAGCAACGGTTAGGAACAACGAGCAAGGGCTAACCATTAACAACTATCCATTAACAAGTAACCATGAACAACGAATAATGAATAGCAACGATTAACAATGACTAAACAACGATCAAAAACAACGACTAAGCAACTGAGCAACGACTGAGCATGACTCACAACGACTAAAAGAAACGACTATAGCTCACCGCCGACCAAACGGATTTCCCGACCCGAATGCTGCTAGTCGTGCAATAATGCAACAAGCGGGCACTCAACTCCGGAGTGCCCGCTCTGTGTTTGCCTCGCTTTGTCGTTGCGGAATCAGACGAGTATTTTTTCCAAGATCAGTCTTGCAGTTTCTTTACCATGCTGATATGATCGATACCCGCTTCTTCAAACACATCTCCTACCGGCTGGTATCCCAGCTTTTCGTAAAAACGCTGTGCGTGACACTGCGCATTTAGTTTCAACTGGGTTAATCCCTCTTCCCGTGCCGTCTGCTCCATCGCCAGCATCAGTTCCCGGCCTAGACCGGTCCCGCGTTCGCTCTCCATGACGGCAACCCGCTCGACCTTCCCTGTCTGCGGATCGTAGAAGCGCAACCGACTGGCTCCGACCGGTTTATCGTCCCGATAGGCGACAAAATGAATCGCGGATGCGCCAGCACGGTCATGTTCATCGATCTCCAGCGATGGAGGCACGTTCTGCTCAACGACAAAAACCTGTTGCCGAACAGCAAAAGCATCCGCCTTTTCCTGTTCAGTACGCACTCTGCGGATATCTTGTACCTTGTTCATAAACGACACGCTTCCTTTCTAAGAGACAAGGCCCTTCAGACAGGGGAAGGACCTTGTACGTACGGTTGCCATTACTTTTGCAGCAGGAAAGTCTGGTAGACGGTCCAGGTACCATCTTCAAGCTGGTAAACGAGATGAAAACGGTCTACCAACGTTGTCAGGTCAATCTTGGCCATACTCAACTGACTGACTACATCCTTTAACTCGTCATCGGCGAGGTCGCGACCAATCGTCAGATGCGGGACAAATGCATACACTTCTTTTTGAGCAAAGTGTGCCATAATCTTTTGATGAATCGCCTCGAACGGCTCCTTGTTTTGAATGCCCAGGTAGATGACATTGTTGGTTGGATGGAACGTAGATACACGGTGAAACCGGACGGAGAAGGCGTCTGTGGAACTCGCCACCTGTTCCAGGTGATCCACCAACTGTGGCAGCGCTGACTCTTCCAGATCAAATGCTTCTTTGAGGCGGATAAACGGCGGAATCAAGGCATAGGTTGGATCGTAGCGTTTGCGGTATGAATTGGCAACTTCCTGCACTTGGCTGGAAGGAAAAATAACGACGCTGTACTTCAAATGGAACCCCTCCTTGTCATTCACTTGATTTTCTATATAAAAAGACTATGTCTATTTATTTTACCAGAAGATTCTCCATTTGTGTAATTTTAAGCGCGCTCCTGTATATTCCTCGCCCTACGGGCAAAACTGTAGGGAGGACAGGAGGTGTTAGCAGCGATGAAAACAGCTTATATGATGACGTATTCATTTCTTGCGATTCTCATGCTGTCATTCTTGGTAGTTGCGATCATTCTGGCCCTGCGAAGAGTCGTATCCAACGAAGCATACGCGTCCCCGCGTGGCGACGAGAATCAGCCAGAGGAGTAAGATCTCTTCCGGAAGATAGGCAGGGAACATGGGACACAGGATAAGCTTGCCCATCCGAGTGGAAATACATGCAAGCGATGATGAGGCTCTGTGAATGAGCCTCTTTTTATTATACATATGTTGTGGTTGATGCATAGGCTGCGGACTATGCGAGGAACATGCATAAGCTGTCGACTTCCTGCTGTGAAACTTTGCAGCCAGCGTATCGTAAATAGATGATAATACGGTTGGGACAAACCTCCCTCTGAAGCTTTTAGGCTTTTATTGAGACGGAGGGACGTTCTCGGGGATTGTTGGCAAGTGTTTCAAAAGTTGTCGCAATTCTTACGCACTATGATACTATATAGGAGTATGACTTCACGCTCTAGGGAAGGAGTTGTCTTCTTCATGAAGAAACCAGTACACAGCAAAGAAGTCAAACAAGCAGCGCTGCAGCGCCTTAACGATCGCGGAGTGACGATTGAAGATATCGCTGAGATCGTTTATCTGATGCAGTCTCCTTACCACCCTGACCTCACGATGGAGCCCTGCATTGCCAGCGTACAGGCTGTATTGGAAAAACGCGAAATACAACACGCTATCCTCGTCGGCGTCGAACTGGACGTGCTTGCCGAAAAGGGGATGCTGTCGGAACCACTGCAAACGATCGTCGCTACCGATGAAGGCTTGTTCGGCTGTGACGAAACGCTCGCACTGGGCTCAGTCTTCGGATACGGAAGCATCGCTGTCACCACCTTTGGCCATCTGGATAAACACAAGGTCGGTGTCATCAAACGTCTGGATACCAAGACGGCTGGCGGCCGAGTCCACACGTTCCTCGACGACCTGGTCGCCAGCATCGCCGCCAATGCCTCCAGCCGCATGGCCCACCGCCTGCGCGACGAACAGGAAGCAGAAGACGCCCGTACGACTGAGCTCGCCGGCGGCGCTTCGGAACAAGCGGGCTAAGGCATGGGGAGGACGATAGGGCGTTTCCGCATGTGGTACGGTGACTTTTTATCTGAACTGAAGTGACATCATATCTGCAGTAGCATCTTATCGGAAGCGTCAGCAGAAGAGTCTCACTTGAGTGCTACGCATAGGAATCTTAGCTGAAGAATCGTATCGGATGAATTGTATCGGATGAATTGTATAGATGAGTCGCACCAGTAGTCAGTCTACCAGCCATTCTCTTTTTTACCACGAAGAAGAGTCTGGCTTTTTTTATTTTCCTCTTGAATTTTTGTTTCAAATAGGTTATATTTATTTTCGTGACGTTTTAAACAAAGCGCGTACACGAGGGGCCCTTAGCTCAGTTGGTTAGAGCGGTCGGCTCATAACCGATTGGTCGTAGGTTCGAGTCCTACAGGGCCCACCAGTAAAAATGGGCCAGAAGTTGTCTGGCAGGGATAGATTGATATTTTTAAATGTGATCCGGTAGCTCAGTTGGGAGAGCACCATCTTGACAGGGTGGGGGTCGCTGGTTCGAACCCAGTCCGGATCACCATACATAAGAAGCTGAAGAGGGTGTCCCAAAAGTAAACTTAGGAACGACCTCATCAGAAAAAAATTAGATAAGTCTCGGAAGAAACAAAAAACAAAGGAGCTAAGCGACCTGTTCTCGCTTAGCTCCTTGTCTTTGGGCGTCCACTGCAGCCTTCTTGAGCAAATTGTGGGCAAGGGAAAGCCACCCGACCTCCAGACTTACTTTCGGTAAGCCTCGAAGCAGGAACCTTTTGAACCCTCGATTGTTCTTCATAGCACCAAACACGGGCTCCGGCTCAATCATGCGCCTCACTGCCAGGGCATACCCTTCTTCGCTGCGGAGCTTCTGCTTTGCTTGGTTCTTTAGCCGCAAATACTTCATGCTGACTTTGACTTCGCGATTGCCTTGGGCTTTCGTACACTGAGACTTCAACGGACAGTCCTCGCAACCGGCGCTTCTGTAATGACGGTACACGATTTCGTATCCACTTTCCGTTTTCTCCTTGCTCTCTCTTCGGAAATGGAGGGTTTGCCCCGCTGCGCATGTCCACGTATCTTGCTCACTGTTATACGTCCAGTTGTCGATCTTGCTGATGTCCCTTTGCCATGCCTTGCTTTTTTCGCGGTGATACGTGCTGTATTTGACGATGGCTTCGACTTCGTTTTGTTCGAGATAGTCATAATTCTCTTCGCCGCCATAACCCGCATCTGCGATGACGCTTCTCGGTAGCTTTCCGATCTGCGCCTTTACTTTTTCAAGATGAGGGATAAAGCAGCGCGTATCGGTCGGCCGCTGATGCACACTGTAGCCGACAATGAATTGATTTTCGGTGCCAATCTGCACATTGTAGCCAGGTTTGAGCTGGCCGTTTCGCATGTGGTCTTCCTTCATTCGCATAAAGGTAGCGTCAGGGTCCGTTTTGCTGTAACTATTTCGAGTGCCTAGTATCTTCTCATGTGTTTCATACTTTTGGAGGCGAGGAAGCAGGTCTTTGCGGATGGTGCGAACCGCCTTCTTTAGTGGCTTGTCTTTTGGCTTCTCCTGCAGGCGTTCCTCCAATTGCTTGACGGCATGCTCCAGCTTTTCACTTGTGAGGGTAGAGGACTCGCCCAGCTCGCGAAGATCTTGGCCCCCGTGCGCTCCTTCTTCTTGCTTTTCGGCTTCCTCAATGGTGGCAAACAAGGTCTTCACTTTCTCCTGGAGCTTGGCTTTGTGCTTGACGACAGCCTTTCCCCAAACAAACGTATACCGATTCGCATTGGCTTCGATCTTGGTACCGTCCACAAAGTAATGCTCCAGCTGCACGTAATTCTCCTCGACCAAGAATTGAAGAATGGCGGTAAACACAGTCTCCAGTACGGGTTTCATTCGTTCCGAGCGAAAGCGGTTGATGGTGCGGAAGTCCGGACGTTGTCTGCCTGCGATCCACATGAACATTATGTTTTCACGGACGGCCTTGGCAATCTGGCGAGAAGAGTAGATGCGCTGGGTGTAGGCATAGATGATGATTTTGGTGAGCATCTTGGGGTGATAGCTGTCTCGTCCGCCTCCGGGGTAAGCCGCGTCAAAGATGGCGTCGTCGAGACGATTGACAGCGGCGTTGACCACACGAACGAGATGATTGGCGGGAATGTCCTCTTCTACATCCATTGGTAAACAAAGTTGATCCATGGTATATTGAATGTACAAAGAAACCACTCCTTTTGTATGTGTTGGGTCGCACTTACATTTTACCAAAGGATGGTTTCTTTTTGTTTTTCTAGATTGAAAAAAAAGGGGATCCCTCAGCCATTATTCATGGCTTTTGGGACACCCTCTTTTTGATTTTGATGGTGACTGGTTGAACAGGGTAAACCAGCAAAACACCCCGTCTGGTCAAGAATTGGTCAAGATTGATCTTGAGGTCAATAGTGGTCTATCAGCGTTGCTGAAGTTGTTTCTGAGCATAAAAATAGACCGTTCTTCTTGATTGAAGATACGGTCTATTTTGCATTCTCGATTGAGTTGTTATTACTGTTTGTGCCACCGAACAACATCCTTCCAAATTGCTTTGCTGTTTCCTTCTGCATGCTAGGGAGCAGATGGCTGTATGTGTCCAGCGTAATACGAGTATCTGCATGACCCAATCGCTCTGCAACGATTTTGGGATTGGCTCCCTGCTTCAACAGCAGTGTTGCGTGGGTGTGTCGTAAATCATGGAAGCGGATTTTGGAAACATTGGCTTTCTCGATAGCCGTATTGAATGCCCGACGAATGTTGCCTGCATTCGTAGGAGTACCGATTTCGCTGCATACAACCAGGTCGAGATCGGTGTATAAATTAGGGCCAGCCGCCAGCTTTTCCTTTGCAATTCGTACCTTGTGCTTCTTTAATTCAGCGATGGTCTCATCAGGAAGATCAATTGTCCTGGTGCCTGATTTTGTTTTTGTGTAAGGCAGTATTTCCTTTCCGTCATGACTCAGTATTTGCGTGACACGCAGAAAGCCGTTTTCAAAATCGATGTCCTTCCACTGCAACGCAAGAATCTCTCCTTGCCGCATTCCAGTCGTCACTGCGAGCAGAAAGGCAATGTAATATCGGCTTCCCTTGGCATGCTCAAGGAAGGAAGTGACTTCAGGAACATCCCAAACCTTGACCTGCTTTTTAGTTGCCTTTGGACGATCAACCAGAAAGGCTGGATTCTTTGGGATGAGGCCCCAGCGTTCAGCTTGTTTCAGCGAAGCGTTGATCAGCGTATACACTTTTTGAATGTTCTCATCAGATAAGCTTTGATCTTTAGTCAGTTTTGTCAGTAACTGTTGAATCATCATTGCATTCAGTTTTGACAATTCAACATTACCCAAGGCTGGGATGATGTGTTTGTTCACAAGCCAAGTATAGGTTTCCAGTGTTTGCTTTTTCACTCTCGTTTGCCTGTCTTCCAACCAGCGTTCGAGATACTCTTTGTACAGAATTTTTGAAGGTTTAACATATGTTCCCTGGTTAATGGAATGTTCTAGCTCATTCATGGCTTTTATGGCTTCTTGCTTCGTTTTAAACCCACGTCTTTTGATCTGCTTTTGTTTTCCATTCTCCTTTTTGCCAACGGTCAACACAAAGTACCAACTTGAGCCGTCCTTTTTTACTGTTCTTCCAGCCATCTGAGATACCTCCCTAAAATTTTGCGTGCAGTCAATCGAATAAAAAAATGGTGAGCTACGTGAGCACACCGTTGGTCAATCGTTCAAAGCGACCACCCCCTTTCAATAATCACGATTGATTTAGATTAACTAGTTGATCCTTTTAACCAAGCGAGGAATACGCTCTTTGATACCATGATTCTCCGACCCGCTCTGGCAACATGAAACTTCCCAGAATTAACGAGTTCATATGCCTGTCTCCTTCCAATACCTAAGATTTCTTGAATATCACTAACTGATAAGACGGAAGGGTAATCTTTGATTTTTTTCTTGTCCATTATTCTTTACCTCCTAATGTTACATTGATTCTGTTTCGGTTCATTTTCTACGACTTAATTTTCTGATGTCATCGTTCTGGTTCAAATTTGCTGTCTCCTTTTTTCCGTTTAGGTGTTCCAATAGTCTGGCGGTATATTTTTCTCCGACCTTATTCAGATTGTTAAACATGGATTCCCATTCACTTTTCGGAAACCAGATATCATACATTGGTAAGTCTCGTACTTTTATATGTCTGTCAGCCAATGCAACTGCCGATACTCCGTCTGTTAAGGGAAGGTGTTCGGGATTAATAAGTGAATCTGTAGTTTCCAAAGCATTAATAAACTGTGCTATTACATGTCTCAAATAAGGTATTGAATACTTTTCCTTCGATCTCGTGTTGAACAAAAGCTTTCGGTCACCATTGCTTGATTCCAATTGAGCGTATACGACCAATATAAACTCATTTTCTGTAAAGGGATTAATGTCAATGGGAATGTAAGCATCATCAATGAGCGTACTCACATTATCGGGCTGTTCATCGTGCTTTCTATGGATAACGATTGGTTTATACTCTCCCTCGTAAAAGTCATCGAAAAAGATATCCATGTTCACATTGAAGTCTCGGCTAATTGCCCGAAGTACTTTTGAGGGAACATCCTTAGATTTGCCTCGTTCAATATGAGTAAGGGTTGGCTGTGAAATAATTTTGATGCGGTTTGCAACGCTGTTGCCACTGAAGCTTGGCCCAAAATTCTCATGCAAAATTTCTCTTATGTACCTAACCCTAGGGCCGATATCAAGTCCTGCCAATTCAGCATATTGGGTTTCATTAAGTACGATTGAATCTTTCATTTTGTACCCTCCAATGACCTTTGTTGTTTGTTATTATACGAAAGGGTTATTTAATTATCAATAGGTTATTTACAAATTTATAATCAATTGCTATCATGAGTTTCAAATCAAATTGTTTGATGAAATTGTCTGTTATACGTGTAACAACTATGTCATGGATGGCACAATGGAGGGATACCACTTATGTTCGACACCGTAAAGATAAGTACACCGTTCTTTCTAACAGAACATGAGGAGAAGCGTATAAAATGGACGAGAATCAATTCAACGAGACAGAAGAAGTCCGGAAGAGGAACTACATATTTTAGGACGCTCGAAGGTAAGAAAGAGGGCGACCCGTATATTCTGTATGTAAGCAATGAGAAGACCGGACAGTCATGGTTAAAAGTCGAAGTATCGATTCCGAAGCTTTTGCGTGGGAGCAACGTATACGAAATATCGGAATCAGATTTGAGGAACTTCTTCATCTTTTTGCGGAAAATCCTGTCTGTGAAATTAAAACTGCCAGTAAGTCGAATTCCCCATGTTGAACAATGGGAAGTCACCAAGTTACATGTATGTAAGAACTTTAACGTCGGCAACCATGTACAGCATTACCTCAAAGCGTTATCTTGCATGCATCGTCCCAGATATCAGACAAAATCAATCAATGCAAAGGGAAGTATGGAAATAGAAACTGTTTATTGGGAAGCGGGCCGCCGCCGCCAAAAAGCATACGACAAGGAAGCGGAAATTCGAAAAAATATTAAGTGTAAAAAGAAACACTTACGCAGAGCCAACGGGATTCTGAGGTACGAGTTAGAATTAAACAGAGCGGAAATACGTCAACAAAGCAACTTTCGAAAAGCTAAGGATATCCTTAACGCAAACTTTGCGAGGGAGGTGCTGCAAAGGAGGCTAGGAGAGTTGGGAGTAAATCGTCCAATACAAGCTTCCTCAATTTATAGTTTTATTGAGAGAATACATCGAAGTAAACTTAGCAACAAACAACAAACTTCGTTAATCGCATTCATCTCGGAATTGTATCTATTTGGAGAAAAAGCATGTAAAAAAAGATACCCACATTCTTCATTTCACAGGAATTATCGGAAGTTAAAGGAGATTCTAAACATGGAGAAGATAGTATTTACAGAAATAAATCTCCCTCCGCTTGAAGTGAAGTGCACCCCTTAAAGTAGACATTGGAAAAACCCCTAGGGAAAACCGATGTTACTTTAGGGGGTGTATTCTTTATGGCATTCAAAGGGCAAAAGTTCAAGCATTATCCAGAATCACTCAAGATGGAAGCAGTCCGTCTACATGTGGAAGAAGGCTGGAGCTACAGAAAGATTGCGGATCATATGGAAGTTCAGGACAAGGATCGTGTTAAGGTTTGGATGAGAAAGTATCGTGAGGATGGGCAGGCTGCATTCGAGAATAGACGAGGCAATCCACACAAGGTGGAAACGGAGCAAGAGCGAGAAATTAGACGTTTGCAATTAGAGGTAGATGTCCTAAAAAAGTGGTTACAAATCTTGAATCGGGAGGGTTGCAAAACCGACACCTCGTTGTCGATGAACTGAAGGATAAGCAGAGCGTTAAGGAACTTTGTGCTTATTTAAGAATAAGCAGAAGCGGTTATTATGCCTATCTGAAGCGTAAAACGAAGAATCCAGACGGAGAACTGAAACGCAGGATCATGGCGATCTACGAGCAACGGAATAAGACTGTAGGCTACCGGCGTATTCAAGACGAGTTATGCCGTCAGTATCAAATGATCGTCAATCATAAGAAGGTTCTGCGTCTTATGCAAGAGCTAGGCATAAAAGCAATTATTCGTCGTAAGTATGTCCATCGTACAACTCGTGAAGCAGCGTTATCGGACGGAAGGATTGCTGAGAATTTGCTGCAACGGGATTTTACGGCAAGTGCTCCTAATTGTAAGTGGGTGTCAACTGCAAATGAAAATTCCCCATTATCTGCACTTGAATTTTCCCCATATTAGGCAATAGGTTTGTTTGAATAATGCCCCCCGAGGGGGGCTGGCGGCGGGAAAATTCCGTTCATTCGGTTTTATCTTCAATTGTCTCTGGTCGAAAGAAACCAGCTTTTTTCTTCTCCTTTATGCGATAACTTTCTCCTTTAATGTTGATGGTGTGGGAGTGATGCAATAATCGATCAAGGATGGCGGTGGCAAGTACCGTATCTCCAAATATCTCTCCCCACGAACCATAAGACTTGTTCGAGGTAAGAATAATCGAACCAGATTCATAACGCTCCGAAACGATTTGAAAGAAAAAATGAGCTGCCGTTTCATCCATCTTGCGATAGCCGATTTCATCAATGATCAGTACATTCGGCTTAATAAAAGCCCGCATTTTTTGTTTGATACTATTGTTTTGATGGGCAATCTGAAGTGTCTGAACCAAATCGTGAGCAGTTGTAAAGTAAACTGTCAAACCTTGCTTAATGGCTTCCAGAGCCAATGCAACAGACAAGTGGGTCTTTCCGACTCCTGGCGGACCCAGCAAAATGAGATTCTCCTGTTGGTGCACAAACCGGAGGGTTGCCAAATCACGAATCCGTCTTTCATCTACGGAAGGCTGGAAACTGAAATCGAATTGCTCTAATGTTTTATGGTAGGGTAAATGAGCCAATCGTGTCTTCATTCGAATAAATCGATCCCTCTTGGCCTTGATTTCCTCTTGCAAAAGCTTGTCCAAGAACTCCAAATACGATATATTCTGAGCAGCAGCTTCTTCTGCGTGGTGGTGAATAATTTCCGGGATTCGTACCCATCCCATTTGCGAAAAGGCTTCTTCTAAACGGGACTGGAGCATCATTGTACGATCACCTCCTCGTCAGCAAACTGCTCGTAGACTGATAAATCACGTTCCACCACTTCAGGGCTTGGATTTGAAACCAGACGCGGCATAGGTTGGGGAGCCTTCACGCGACTTTGGGTTTGAATCCCCTCGAAGTGTTTTTTATTGGTTACGACTTGTTTGGAACGAACTGCTTTTTGATGTTCAGCGATAATCGTGTTGCCCTGATAGATCCGGATATGACCATTCTGGAGATCTTGTACCTGTACCGTATGACCAATATAGGTATAGGGTACAGAATACCTGCTTCCTCCGTAAGAAACGAGCAAATCGTTGGATACTCTTCGAGTATGCCGTTCTACTTCTTCGAACGGAACCGGGTTAAGCGGCTTCAACTGTTCATGTTTCCATCGATCTACCGGCTTTTCATGTGTGGTGCCGTGAATCCGTACATTGGCTACCGTATCCAACCAATGGCGTACTTGTTGATTCAAGTCACTCAGGCTGGTAAACGACTGTACGCGAGGCCAAAAATTCTTTCGCACATAGCCAACACCATTTTCTACTTTCCCTTTTGTTCGTGCACGGTAGGGGGCACAACGCCGGAGGGTAAAGCCGTGATGACTTGCAAACTGAGAAAAACGTTCATTCCACAATACATGGCCTTGGTCGTCGTAACCTGCAATGACGGTTTTCATATTGTCGTACAAGCATGTATCCGGTCTGCCTCCAAAGTATTGCATGGCACGTAAGTGACAGCCGATGAGGGTATCCAGCCGTTCGTTCTCCGTAAATTCCACATACAACATTCTCGAGTATCCCAAAACCATGACAAAGGCGTATAGTCGTTTATATCCACCATTCCATTCCACTTTGAAATGTCCCCAGTCTACTTGCGCTTGCTTACCAGGTGTGGTTTCATAACGGATCGTTGCCTTGGAGGTAACGACGGGGCGCAATGGTTCCATGAAGGAACGAAGGAGTCTAATTTGTCCTGAGTATCCCTGGGCTCTAATTTCATCAAACAAGACAACAGCATTTAAGCAGCCTTCTTCCATTCTCGCTTTGATATAGGGTTTAAATGGATCGAGGATGCTTGCTTTTTTGACGGTTCGCTGGTATTTCGAAGGTTCATCTCTCTTCAGCCACTTACGGATTGTTTTTCGATCCCTCCCTAATTCGTTCGCAATTTGCGTGGTACTCATTCCTCTGTAACCGTCAAGCCCTTTTGAACAATTATTGCTAAGTAATATTGAACAGTTTTAGCTTGCGAAAATAGTCTGCCGGTACTTCAGACGATAGCTGTCGCCACTTAATTGGATGACCTCGCTCTTATGCAAGATCCGATCCAGGATCGCAGTGGTGATCGCCTGATCTCCCAACAGTTCACCCCAATCCTCCGGCCCTTTGTTTGAGGTGAGGATGATTGAAGTTTGACCGTACAGCTTATTCACAAACTGAAAAAACAGATTTGCTTCATTCCGGTCCATGGCCATGAACATCAAGTCATCCAATATGACCAGATCAGAGTTATGAATACGCCGGAGCTTATACTGGGACGATCGGGAAATCTCTTGTGTCTTCAGTAAGTGAATTAAGCCATCCATCGGCACGAAGCTCACTTTGCAGCCGTTATGTAATGCCTCTACGCCCAATCCGATGGCGATGTGCGTTTTCCCTACCCCGGGAGGCCCGAGCAGGATGAGATTGTAATTCTGCTCAAGCCATAGAAGTTCCCGTAGTTGCTGAAATTGGCGTTTGCTTATGGATGGTTGTTCTTCTAAACGAAACTCATCCAGCGTCTTCACTTCAGGGAAGGACGCCCATTTATAACGTCTGGCGAGTTGCTTTTCTTCTCGTCGGACTAATTCATAACGGAGCAGCCGTTGCAAAAACTCACTGCATGTCCATTGGTGTTCTTCAGCCTCCATTAAGCTTTCATCAATGATCTGGGCCGCTTCCGTGAGGTTGAGTGTTTTTAAGCTTTGTTTCAGGTGTGTTATGGTCTCGTTCATGTTTAGCCTCCTCTCAAAATGCGCCGGTAGATCTCCACATCACGAATTTGAGGCTTGGCTTTCCATTTGGCCGGATCCACTCCGCTCAGCTGTGTAACATGGCTTCGATCCGATGACGTTTTTTCGCAAGAATTTGAGAAGTGGTTCACGGCATCAGCAAAATCCACGGCTCTGTATAATCGGTTGGCCACACAGTAACGGAGAGCCTGATCCACGGCTTCTTGAAATGCCTGATCCAGCGTTTTTTGAATGAGTTGGAGCTGATCACGGGTATACCGCGGATGCAGCCGGCGAATCTCTTCCAGATAAGATGAAGCCAGATCAGGATCAGGAAACTGTCTCCTCACACTTTCAAAGTAAGCAGCAATGCCCTTCTGGCGATCTCGCCGGTGATTCGTGTTCTGGATGAGCTGGCCCCGCCTCTGTGAGCGTTCATGTTCAGCGATGATTTCACCGGTATCCACATCGTGGATTTGAAGCGTGGACTCATTGACCCGGATCCCAACTTCTTTCGAGGTGCCATCATACGTCCCGAGGGGAACGGAATACCGACTCCCTTCATACCAAATGGTGTTGTCCTTCCGCACAGTCCTTGTTATACTCGTACTAGGAGTTTGCATTTTTTCTGGGACCGGGCGAAGATGTTGCTTCTCAAGGGCGAACACTTCGGCTGGTATTTTTTTGGTCGTATGATGGATCAGCGCATTCCCTGTCCGGTCTAACCAAGCCAAGCAGTCCTCATTCAACTTATCCACGCTGATGAAGATCCGATGGCGTGCAAAATTTCGTTTGACGTATTTCACGACATTTTCGATGCGACCTTTGCTCTCGGGGTCTTGTTTTCGGCACATGTGGACATGAAAGCCTCGATGACGCACATAGACCGCAAATTCGTGGGTCAGGATTAGATTCCCGTAATTTTCACTGACGAGCAGCAGATGATCCTGATCATAAACGATTTCTTTCGTCATTCCGCCATAATATGCAAAAGCTAATTCATGAGCATCGATCACATCCTTCGTTACAAATGGCCGATCTTGCCAATGAACGAATTTCTGCCTGGAATGGGAGAGAACGAACGTCATGAACCAGCACTTGACTAGATTCCCTTGAAGGTTCTTCATTTTCATCTCCCCAAAGTCCACCTGCATTTGTTCACCCATTGGAGGATCGGGAATGGCTTCATACTGCCTTTGCTGTACCCTCTTTGGGATCCCGTACATCTTCCGCATCATCCGGACATAGCTTCTCACGGTACTTTCCCCAACTTCAATGTCTGGATGGTGCTCTTTTAGCCAATCCCATATTTGAGCGGCAGAGAGGTCGGGGTACTCCCTCAACCACTGAATGATTCGCTGCTCATAGGGGTCTAATTTCTTTTTCCTTGTCTCCATGCCTTCCATGAATTGTTTGAATTCATCTGGATTCATGCTCAAGTATTTATACACCGTGTTCCTCGAGACATTTAGTTTTCTAGCAATTTGTGAGATCTTCAATCCCTTCGCTTTCATCTGATGAATGGAAAAAAACATATGCCACCTTTCTAAGCGTTTCATACTCTTCCTCACCCATGATGATTATTCTAAGATGAATGATAGTTAGGGGAGGAAGGAGCGTAAAGTGTTCATTATTATCTAGCGATTTCTGTTGTCTATATTCTAGCGGTTACATCCTCTTTGTTTCATGTCTTTAATCAAGTAAAACTCCCCATTCTTTAGCATATTTCTCTCCTCCAGGGAGAGATTTTCTGCCGAAAGTGGGGAATTTTCAAGTGCCGTTATTGAGGATTTTAACAGTGCCGTTCACAAAGAATTAGAGAAGCATCTAGCATCTTTGCCAGCCAACAAGGAGATTGTAGCTTACTGCCGTGGTCCGTATTGTCTCATGTCCGCTAAAGCGGTTGAAATCTTGAGGACCAGAGGCATGAAAGCTTCTCGCTTAGAGGAGGGCGTGCACGAATGGCAACATTTTGTGAAGCATTCGAAAGGTGGTTTTGACGTTGTCAAGTGAACACAAAAGCATATTAATAGGATATTTACAACGCTACGTTGATTCCCCAGATCTGCAGAAACTCCTATATAAACGAACTTTGCTTATCGTAGTCCTATCACAAATTTTTGGTGGTGCAGGACTTGCCGCAGGAGTGACCGTAGGAGCACTTCTTGCTCAGGATATGTTGGGGACGGACAGTTTTACAGGGCTTCCTACCGCATTGTTCACCCTTGGTTCTGCTATGGCCGCACTGCTTGTTGGGCGACTTTCTCAACGTTACGGACGTCGCTCGGGTCTCGCGATAGGCTTCTTGGCAGGAGGTATAGGTGCCATTGGAGTAGTATGTGCGGCAGTAAGTCATAGTATAGTACTTCTGTTCGCTTCCCTTCTTATCTACGGTGCAGGTACGTCTACCAACTTACAGGCTCGTTATGCAGGTACAGATTTGGCGAAGCCTACTCAGCGGGCAACAGCAGTCAGCATTGCAATGGTTTCTACTACACTAGGCGCCGTTGCAGGTCCAATCTTAGTGGATGTAATGGGCAGATTTGCGGAATCGCTCGGTATCCCTGCCTTAGCAGGTCCTTTCATATTAGCTGCCGCTGCTTACATCCTTGCTGGTTTGGTATTTTTCGTGTTTCTCCGTCCAGACCCATTCTTTGTCGCAAAAGCGATCGCCGACACACAGGCAGCTCAGAACAACCAATCAGAAATGAAGCTTCATGCACCGGAAGTGAATAACCGGGGACTGATTGTCGGGGCTACCGTAATGATTGTAACCCAAATAGCCATGGTCGCCATAATGACAATGACTCCAATACATATGAAGCATCACGGTCATGGTTTGGGTGATGTAGGGTTAGTAATAGGGATCCATATTGGCGCGATGTACCTCCCATCACTGGTAACAGGTGTTCTTGTTGACAAGGCAGGACGAACGGCAATGTCAATTGCATCAGGTGCTACTCTACTTGCTGCAGGCCTTGTCGCAGCATTTGCGCCTGCCGATTCGCTGATCGTACTGATCATCGCCCTCGCGTTGTTAGGACTTGGTTGGAACCTTGGATTCATCAGCGGCACCGCCCTCATCGTGGACTCGACGAATCCAGCTTCTCGCGCAAAGACGCAAGGAACGATTGATGTCTTGGTTGCTTTGGCTGGAGCATCGGGTGGAGCGCTTTCCGGCATCATTGTAGCTCATTCCAGCTTCTCAATCCTCTCCCTCTCAGGAGGCTTCCTCTCCCTTTTGCTGATACCTGTTGTTTTATGGTCGCTTAACAGCCGAAAAGAGAGAGCATTAGATCATATGTCAGCGTAGCAGAACCGAGCAGGGAAGATAAAGCAAATCATGCAATCAGTTGGCCAAAAAAGTGAGTCCCGGCTTGCCGTTTCATCCATTTTTTCTGATATCAGGGACCTCGAGGGGAATATCACATGTACGCTATCAGTGTTCCACCTAATGCACCGGTAAGCACGACAGCCCAGGGTGGCAGCTTCCAGAAAACCAGCATCCCGAACAAAACAGCAGCAAGGGCAAAGTCTATGGGAGCAAGGATGGAACTCGTCCATATCGGATCATATAAAGCTGCAAGCAAGATCCCAACCACTGCGGCATTTACTCCCATCAGTGTTCCTTGAATTTGTGGCTTTCTGCGAAGTGTATCCCAAAAGGGCAGCGTACCAATCACTAAAAGAAAAGCTGGTAAAAAAATCGCGATCGTAGCGATGAATGCGCCCACCCAACCATTCATGACGGCACCTACATAAGCAGCAAAGGTGAACAATGGGCCAGGGACAGCTTGGGTCGCACCATATCCGGCAAGGAAGGATTCTTTGGTTATCCACCCTACGGGGACAACCTCCCTTTCAAGTAATGGCAAGACAACGTGTCCTCCGCCAAACACGAGAGAACCGGCTCGGTAAAAGCTGTCAAATACAGCTAACCATTCAAAAGAGGAGAAACTTCTTAAAAAGGGGAGCAAGAATAATAACCCAAAAAACAGAATTAAACAACTTACAGCGAAAGAACGGCTTACTGGAACACGTATTTCAGGAAGATCGGGAATGTTTGGATTCTTATAAAGAAAAGTACCTATCATTCCTGCTAGTACAATGATGAGAACCTGACTTGCTGTTGTCGTCCATACCAACGTAATGATCGCGGCTACAATCGCGATAGTAGCTCGTTCGCGATCAGGAGTCAGTTTTTGTCCCATCCCCCATACAGCGTGGGCCACAATCGCGACGGCCACAATCTTTAACCCATGAATCCAACCGACGTTTCCAACATCAACTCCTTGCAACAACAACGCAAATAGGATAAGTGCAATGACAGATGGCAAGGTAAACCCGATCCAAGCCACGATTCCCCCAAGCAATCCTGCTCTCATCACACCGATTCCCATTCCCACCTGACTGCTTGCAGGGCCGGGTAAGAACTGACATAGAGCAACGAGATCAGCATAACTCTTCTCGTCCAGCCATTTTCTACGACGAATATACTCCTCATGGAAATAGCCCAAATGGGCAATAGGACCTCCAAATGAAGTGAGTCCAAGTCTTGTCGAAACGATCAATACTTCTAACAGAGAACGAAAGGAAATCTTGCTTTGTTCTTTGGTTAACGATTCTCTATCCATATTTTTCCCTCTCCCTTCTGGTACGGTTTTATATGATGCGCCCCTCATAAATGAGCCATCACCACCTTTCAGGGCTCTTCCTTAGCATGATGGAGGATATGTATTTGGGAAAATCCAAGGAATCCTCCACACAATGGTTCATTCCTCTCACTCGGATTAAATCCGTTTGCTGCCAAACATGGGCACATATATCATTCTATGCGAACCGCTCATGTGGGGAAGGGATACATACAAACATCCTGTCCGCTATGCTTTGGTCTTCCATTCCTACTGATTGTCTCTTCGGGAAGATTCAGAGAATTTTTGGACTAAAGGCGTTATGATTCCATCCATACTGATGGAATTTTTTTCCTTTGATTTTCGTTTCATGTACTTCCTTTCATAAGGATAAATCGGATCGTCCATATTACTTTCATACCAATCATATAGTATAGGGAGTTTAAAATGAAACAGAAAAATCGGTGGCTGATTGCTCTTTCCGCGGTGGCTATTCACTTATCGATTGGCTCCGTATATGCCTACAGTGTTTATAAAAAACCATTAACGGCGGCACTGGGTTGGGACAGCACAGATGTGGCCTTTGCGTTCACTATCGCCATTTTTTTCTTGGCTTGTCGTCTGCCTTGTTTGGGCGGTTTGTCGAAAGACGGGGACCTCGGTTTTCCGCCCTGGTAGCGGCGGTGTTGTTCGCCGGGGGAACGATTGGAGCCGGTCTTTCCATCGCGGCAGGATCTCTTTGGGGTTTTTATCTCACCTACGGGGCGCTTGGTGGTTTGGGTCTTGGGATTGGTTACATATCACCGGTCTCCACGCTTGTCAAATGGTTTCCCAACCGGCGTGGGCTGGCGACAGGGATGGCTGTTTTTGGTTTCGGTGCAGGCTCGATCATTACCGGTCCAATCGCAGCGTCTCTGATGGAGAGAGTGGGAATTCCCTCCACCTTTTATATACTAGGATCTTCCTACCTTATTTTGATGTTTCTGGGTGCTTTCTACATAGAAAGACCGCCGGAGGGGTGGATGCCTGCAGGGATGAGAAAGGAGAAAGAAGCAGGCGGTGTTCGGGTACAAGCAGATTTGGCTCAGCTTACCGCCAACGAAGCTGTCAGGACAAGACGGTTTTGGATGCTCTGGATCATGATGTTTATTAACATTTCCGCGGGCATGATGCTGATCTCCGTCGCATCCCCGATGGCACAGGAAAAAGTGGGAATGACAGCCATTGCTGCAGCCAGTATGGTCGGGTTGATGGGCATCTTTAACGGCGGTGGACGGATCGGATGGGCAGCTACTACATCGGTCGCGCGAACGTCTACTTGACGTTTTTTATCATTCAGCTAATCGCCTTTCTCGTCTTGCCTGTTGTCACCCATGCCATCTTGTTCCAAATTTTGATTTACATCATTCTTACGATATACGGTGGAGGCTTTGCATCGCTTCCCGCTTTCATCGGAGATTTGTTCGGCACCAAACAGTTGGGAGCGATTGCGTTTTCCATTCAAATCAACGATAAAGCGTTTCGGGCAGAAAAAGGGCAGACCATTCTTGACGTCGCCATGTCTCAGGACCACTACATACCTGCGGTTTGTTACCATGCTAACCTCGGTATTATCATGACATGTGTCACCTGTTTTGTAGAAGTGGACGGTGAACTGAAGCGAGCCTGTGCAGAAGAAGCCCGTCCCGGAATGGTAGTCAATACCTTGACCGAACGGGCGAAGGAAGCGCAGCTTGAGGCCATGTCCCGCATCTTGAAAAACTATGAACTGTACTGCACCGTTTGTGACAACAACAACGGAAACTGTGTGGTTCACAATACAGCGGAATTTTTGCAGCTGGATCATCAGAAATATGAGTTTACGCCGAAACCGTATCCACCGGACAACTCCCATCCCATGTATCGTTATGAGCCGGACCAATGTATTCTATGCGGCAGGTGTGTGAAAGCCTGCCAAGATCTGCAGGTAAGTGAAGTGCTCAGCATTGAGTGGAATCGTGAGCATCCACGGGTCATCTGGGATGATGATGTCCCGATCGATCAATCGTCGTGTGTTTCCTGCGGACACTGTGTAACCGTTTGTCCATGCAATGCATTGATGGAAAAGACGATGCTGGGAGAAGCCGGATACATGACGGGTATGCCCTTTGACGTATTGGAACCGATGATCGATTTGACCAAAGAAGTGGAACCTGGTTATAAGGAAATTTTCACCCTCTCCGAGTTGGAAGCAAAGATGCGGGAGTCGCGGATCAAACGGACAAAAACGGTGTGTACCTACTGCGGGGTAGGCTGCAGCTTTGAGATCTGGACCAAAGGGCGGAAAATCCTGAAAGTGGAGCCACAGGTGAAAACTGGATCCGGAACAGCTGCAAAAGATGTTGGCCGGTGTGACTGGCGGACTGGAACGTTCCGCTGAACGCATGCAGGACGACAAGCAGGTCAGCCTCTGGGGATTAGGAAAAACGTTGCGCGATCCAGATATCAGTGCATCCCTATCCACGATGCTCGCTTTTATGCAGGGTATGGGCGAGGTGTTTAACAAAGAGAAAGGAGCCGCCCAATGATTGTAACGCACTAAAGAGGTGATCAGGATGATGACACGAAACATTGTTGTCCAGGGGATGGCGGACCAACAAGATGCTGATAAAGTGAGCCATGCACTCCGTGAAGTTTGGGGGATTCGCAAGGTTGACGTCAGTCTGGACAAGGGAGAAGCGACGTTTACTTACGATGAAAACGCCGCTTCTTTCGAGGATTTTCAGCAGGCGATTCTCGACTGCGGATTTGAGATCTACACCGAGAACGGCAAGGTAGAGGAAAGTAAAATCGATATGGGTAAAGAGCAAGCGGAGAAAGGATGAGCTCTATGCCGAGAATTTGTGAGGTTTGCGGCAACGAAGAAGAATCACGGTCAGAAGAGAGCCAACAGGTGATTCTCCATGTCTGTGACAACTGTATCCAAGACCGGCAGCCGCCTTTGATGGATTCCTGATTTACCAGCCGATTAGCAACCCGACCAGCAAGATGAAAAAAAGCCCGGCGGACACGATGCGAAGCATATCGAAATAAAACTCTGAGGGCTCCTCCCGTTTCGTATACCACTTATGAATATGATCCCACATAGCGCGAGGATATAGAGCGATAAATCCGGTAAGCAATAAAAAGAAGAGATACAACATGAATTCGAAAAAAGATGTTATGTTTATTCCCAACATGATCCCCCCTTATCTTGTTTTTACGGATTGGGACTGAGACGGTTTCATTGTTTTCAACCAAAGCCCATGATCTATCGTGCGACCAAAAGCGGAGACCTTCCTGAAATGACATCGTGATCCAGATACGAAAAAAGAAACAGCGGCCGTTGAGGGACGTGAAAACAAAGTCCCCAATGGTTGCTGTTTTCGTAAACGAATCTGTTAGCTGGCTTCATCTCGTTAGTAATTCTTTTGCGTAACTTGCACGAAGGGAGCCGAGTGGTCACGTCAATAATGCTCGCAACTCTTCCGTCATCTGTTCGACTAGCTCAGGTCTTCCATGAAACTGAGCCGGAGTGTTTTGGAAAAGCTGGATTCGCCATTTGCCATTGTGATGCAGGACAACGAGGGTGTGATGTGTATTAGCCGCAGGATTGATATCGGATTGTCCACGAGGAACCATACCTGCAATAGCACGCAGGATCGCTGCCTTTGCGTCCAGTATTCGAACACCTTTCACTTTGCTCACAAATCGAGCGGTGGGATGATCTCGGAAAATGGGGTTGAGGTGTGAGTAAATCTCGTCCTGCCCAATCGCTTGACTCCCGTCAAATCCGATAAGCTCACCTTCCTCCAAGAACAACTCGGCCATTCCACGAGCATGTTGGTTGTTCCACGCCTCTAACAGCTGTCTGTAGAGAGCTTCAATCTCATTGGAAACATCCATGAACCGTTCCTCCTAACAATGTCACAAGGATTATTCCCGTTCGCATCATACAACTGCGATAAATAATCCGGTTCTCGCTGACTGATGTCTAACAGGTATTCCTTACGCAAGGAACGATTGACCACTTTCACTTTGTAATCATCTTGATATTCTACTGACGTATTGCTATAGGTCTGAAATAACCATTCGTTATCGTACAGTTTCCGCGGCTGATTGCGCAAATAGGAATATAGGTTGTTGTACGTGTAGCCGCCGCTCCCTCCGGCGTCCAGGCTGATCAAGATGTCATCCACTTTGTCGCCGGTAAAGTCCCCCAAAAACAAAGTAGGATCATTTGGAAACGAGAACTGCTTGATGGATTCTCACCAGTTCATAACGGTATCTGGATATAGGATAACCATTCATGCGAATCGCCCCGCTATTCATTGTTGTTTGGCATATCTTATGCCTAGACCGGGGGAAGTGTCAGCTATTCTGATGGGCTTTACTCGATTCTGATAAATGAATGCCATAGGGGATGCGGGAGTGGTGCATACTCCTTGACGATTTGAAGAAACGGTAAAGGGGGATGTCAGCAATCTATAAGAAATGCTCGAATCGATGACATGCTATAGTAATTTTAAGTGTGAAATAATTATGGATCGGAGCTGATAGACCATGGGAAATATCGTTTTGACCATGCAAATATCGCTGGATGGCATTGTATCGGATGAAGATCAGTGGATGACGTTAAGCGAGGAGATCCTCCAAGATTATTTGGAGTATTACCAAACGGTTGATACCATTATCGTTGGAAGCAATTCCTACTCCTCATTGGCGCGGTATTGGGAACAAGCGGAGCATTCATCCGATTCGTTGGAGCGAGCCATTGCCAAACGCATCAACGAAATCCCTAAAGTGGTGATTTCACGCTCAGAAGTGGATGTAATATGGAGGAATTCACAGCAGCTTGTTGTAAAAGACGCTCATTCTCTGCAGCGTGAACTGGAACAGCTGAAAACGCGGGCAAACAAAATTTCCGTAGAGAGCGGAGTGAAAACGTGGCAGCTCTTTATTCAAAACGATCTTTTTGACGAACTGTGGCTGCTCGTCCATCCAGTGATCGTTTCTCGGGGGGAGAGATTGTTTGCTCTTGCTGAGAAGCAGTCTCCCCTCCATTTGAGGAGTACGAAAGCGTATCAGAACGGTGTAGTTGGCTTGTACTATCAAAAATAACTAGTCCCAGTTCTGTCTGCTACGATCATGCATTGCTCAGATCATCCAGAGAAACAGTTGGTTTTTGTGGGTCAAACAGGGCAGGCAATTCAACCGAATCGGCAGAAGAGCCTTTTACAGATGTATAGTTGATTTTTCCTCCCCCGAAGGACACGCTTAACAAGCGATTTCCGTATACCGCTCCTGTATCAATTCCCAACTTGTTTTTCAATCGTATGCCATGTTTCGAGGCAACATGTCCGAACACATGGTACGGATGATTCGCTACCGCTTCTGTTTGCAGGAAATTGAGTTGTTCTTGCAAATCCTTGTCTCTATCGATCGAGAAATTACGCTGTTTCTTTCGTGACTTGGAATCCAGCTTCCCCAAATACTTGTTGGAGCAAGGGGCGTGAGTGACGTAGAAAGAGCTGTTTCTCACACCGACATAGCGGTAAAACTCTACTGAATTCTCAACAAGTTGGAAGAACAGTTGCTTCAGTTCTTCGTTCTTCTCCAATACACGGATAGAGGCAAAATATGTTTGAATCAGCCCGTCAGCATGATGGGGTGTTGACAACTCACCTTTTAACACTTTGTAGACAAAGTTCTCATGGTTTCCTTTTACCAACTTGATGAGATTCTTGTTCAGATGGATAAAGCGGATGATCTCTTCGGTGTTGTTTCCTTTGTCAATGAAATCTCCCACAAGAATAGCGAATCGCTTTCCGGGTTTTGGATTCGGGATCAGCTTGTCCCCTTCCAAAGAAAATCCTTTTTTCTGGAAGAGATTTTTGAGAGCTTTCACGTCTTCATGAACATCTCCGACAATGAAATACTCTGCATCCACGGGAAGAATCGCCTTGAGATATGTTTCCAAGTTTTCGATTTCTACTTTGTAGCTTTCGTTTGCTTGAAAATCTTTGTTCAGGAAGTCCCTGCTTTTTACCCGGTGAATCTGACGATATTGTTTTTTTGCAAACTTGGCATCACTTCCATTCTCAACCGGCGAACATCCTTTGCAATCAGGGAGCGATTTTTTGTCTCCTCCAGGTAATACTCTCCTGCATCCTTGTAGTCGAACAGAATCACTTCAACATGGTAGTTGTTTTGTTCTGCAATGTGGCAAACCTGATTGCGAAACTCCTCGGATAGACCTTTTGTATCGACAACGACAAACTCCGCATTGATCGGGAAAGAAGTGACTGCTCGAAGCTTGCACTCTAGCAAGTCGAAAGCCTGCTCACTTGCTTCCATCATGACTGCGTCATCCTTGTCATACGCATATCCCAGGATTTCTCGACGAATATCATCGGATGAAATCACTTGCACATTGGTTCGATAATTCTTTGCCGGATCGTAGAACTGCAACTGTGGTACAAGAACTTTATCGCTAAACGTTGACTTTCCACACTCTGTAGGTCCTACAAGAAGAAATACAGTATGAAGAGACGTTTTGATCAGCATGTCAGCATCGACTCCCTGTTTTGCTTACGAATCGCTACACCTTGAGTCGTTTGAATCCCGTCTAGCCATCGCCGATCCCAAAGAAATCACAGCGCACCGCATCTCCCCACAAGGACTTGATCCATGCTTGGAAGTCGGCTGTGTTCATTTCCCACTTGAGCCCACTTCACCATATTACCATTCTTCTGGGTGGACTTCTTCATAATTATTCCTTTAATAACCCTTTTAGGAAGCGGGCCGATCATTGATTTGAAGAAGCACATATGAAGAAAGGGTGCTTCAGGAGGTCAGCATGGCTCGGGATCAGGCTTCTGGTATGGCGGGTCAGGGGGATCGGCGTCCGGCGGTTGGAACGATGGTTCTGGCGGATCGTGTGATTCCAGTGGCTGGAGTGGGTCCTCTGATGAAGGAGAAGGTGGGTGTGACTAGAGCCTTCGTTCGACTAACTCGGGTCTTCTATGAAACTCCCTAACAACGTCAGAAGGGTCATGTGATCATCTACAGCTAGAGAGCGGAATAGGGGAGAGGGAACGGTATGAGAGAAAAAAATAGAGCTGTCATAGAAACGGAAAATACCCGCGACTGTACTGCCATATTCCATCTCTCAAACAGACGCTTTGTTCGTAGGTTAGCTGGCTTCGCATCCGATCACTGGACGTGGGGTACATAAGGTTGTTCGGATCTGAACTGTGGCCTAACCCCAATAAGTGACCGATCTCGTGTGCTAGTGTAGATGGTCCTGTACCATTTGCATTGATAAAAATAGAGGGGCGATGCTTGATAATACTGTACAATTCAAGTTGTTCTGATTGGTTAACCCTCTCCGATTTCTGTACTAACGAAGATAGTTTGCGGATTGCTCGACGATTGCAGTAGGTTGCGGCACCAGGTATGTGCACACCAGCGGTTACGCCATCAGGCGGAATCGTCGTCAGATAGTAGATGTTAATACAGGGCATCCGTTGTTTTCTTTTTTTCCAACCTCCCGCACGCGCGGTATCAATAAAAAAATCCTGCAAATCGTAAGAGGAATGGCGGTATAGTTGAAGCCTATCATTTTCAAAAACATCCCTTTCTTCATTGAGCACGAGATTTATCCACGGAAACCCATTCATTTCAGCGTTCATATCGAAATATTTTTGTGCGTAGATCACATCCTGTCTCACAACTGCTTTGGCTACATCCAAATGTTCAAATGCACCCTTTTGAACTATGACGTTGAATGAGAAACGTGCCGTTTTTCTCCTTGTCAGGAAGGAGTTAGACATCGATGATCACTCTTTTCTTCCCTGGTGTCTTGCCTTACCATACACTGTCCTACTCATTACTTATGTGAAATCTCCTCATTTGGTTCAAGAATGGAAAGCCTAGTATTCCTAGCGCCTTCCTCTTGGACTTTTTTTGCATGAAACGTTTTTTGTACGCCTGGCAAACACCTGATTTATGGCTAATAAGTGACGAGCGAGTTGTGATGAGAATAGTTTGTTGCAGAAAGACGATTGCTGAGTCACTCTTCATACTCTATTTGCTGGTTTCTTGATTCTTCTTTGAGAGAAGTAGGTTACTCAGTAATCAACTATCAATCAAAAAAAGGAGGCCAATGAATGAGCAGTGACTTCATGAGGGATCTCGAAAGCATGGATGTCACCGAGGTTGATGCAAGCAGCATGTTTTTTGAAAATACTGATGGTGGGGAGTTATACCAATATCGTTGCGGATGCAGGGACAGATGCAGGCGCAGATGTTGGGATAGGTGCAGACCGAGATGCTGGAGATGCTGGGACAGGTGCAGACCGAGATGCTGGGACAGATGTAGGCCTAGATGTTGGGGATAGATATTAGATAAAGGTGTACTGACGGAGCGAGGCTGTCTCCAAAATCACTTTCCGATGCAAAGTCCCCTGTTTCAAGATGGTAGAATACCAATTCAAACATCCCGTCTCACTTTCGATAGAGATACGGGATGTTTTTTTTCAGTTTTTGACAAGAAGGACAAATGGCATTGCATAAGATCACAATAGTTGTATGACGTATTCCCAGGAAAGGTTACGGAAGGAGGAGGAAAATGGGAACTGTCACCCCATCCATGCGGCTTATGGTAAAAGGAGACACGTACTATGTTCCCGATCAGAATGGCCGTGTGTACTTTCAAAACAATCTCGGCTCCTTTCACATGGAAGGCAAGGGAATTGACAAGTGGATTGAAAAACTGATGCCCATGTTCAACGGGGAATATACTATGGAGGAATTAACGGCCGGGTTGTCTGAACCGCGTAGAAATCACGTATACCACATTGCAAATCTATTGTACCAAAACGGCTTTCTGCGCGATTTGAGCAGCCAGCTTCCACATCAGTTGCCGCAGGACATCACGGATAAGTATGCTGGTCAGATCCAGTTTTTAAACAGCTTTGTCGATTCAGGTGCCTATCGTTTTCAATTGTACCGGCAAACCAAGGTGCTGGCAGTCGGCGCAGGTCCCCTTCTTTCTGCTTTGGTTGCGGCATTGTTGGAATCAGGATTGCCTGCCATATACATAGCCATTCCCCAATCTATGGAGACGAATCGAGCACGATTGTCGGAATTGGCTGCACATGCCCGTAGAGAGGATAGCGAGGTAAAACTGGAGGAAATTCATCTGCAACAGAATGACCGGGAATCCTTGCAAAAGGCTGTGGAGACGTTTCAAACCGTCCTATATGTACAGCAAGAGGGGGACCTTGAGGAATTACGAGTGCTTCATGCGATTTGCAAGGAACAAAGGAAACTTTTTATTCCAGCTTTTTTCCAGGACCAGGTAGGAATTGTGGGGCCCATATTGCATCCGGAAGCAGAGGGATGCTTTGAATCAGCCTGGCGCCGAATCCACCGATCCGCTCTCATTCCCAACTCTTTGTTACATACTGATTCGCCCATTTCCGCTGCACTTGTCGCAAACATCATTGTATTTGAATTGTTAAAAACCATTACTGGGGCATTTGCCCATGAGAATCAGATCTTCCTCCTGAATCTAGAGACAATGGAAGGGGAGTGGCATTCGTTTATGCCTCACCCCCTGGTGACTGGTACTGCAAACGTCAAATGGGAACAAGATCTTGATCATCTTGCCAAACAAAATCAACCAAAAAAAGGCTCCGCCGATTTAGCAACTTTCTTTGAGGCCTTAACGTCTGAACAAACAGGGGTTTTTCACACTTGGGACGAGGGGGAGTTGGTACAACTTCCATTGGCACAATGCCGGGTGGTCGTAGCGGATCCCCTTTCGGAGGGTCCGGCAGAGTTGCTTGCTGACATCATCTGTTCTGGGTTGACGCATGACGAAGCGAGGCGAGAAGCGGGATTAGCGGGGATCGAAGCGTATGCATGGAGAATGGCTGGTCCACTGCTTAAGACAGGTGAATTTGTCGGAATCGGTGCGGGCGAAACAGTACCAGAAGCGGTGATCCGTGGATTGCAAAAGTGTTTAACAGCGGAGGTCCGCAAACAACTTCAGCAGCGCAAAGCTGTGATGTATCCCGTTCAGCTCCAGTCAGTCGAAGATGGATATTCTCTATATTACTTACAGGCGCTGAACATCTTGAATGGCCAACCGAAGATATGTCTTGGAGAGGAAATCGCAGGCTTCCCAGTAATCTGGGTAGGTACAAATCACCGCTGGTATTACAGCGTGGGCCTGCCATTGACTGCAGGTTTGCGCACTGCATTGCAACAGGCGCTATGGGAGTGCCAAAACGAAGCTCTTAGCCAAACAACGACGTATGGGATAGAACCGTCCTCCATTGTCGTGAAAGAAAAGCTTCCACATCCGCTGGTGATACCCGCCGTTGAAGGGGAGACACACTCTGATCTTTTGCAGGCTGCCTTGTCCTCGTTGAGACAGAACCGTAGACAGCTATGCATTTGTGAATTAGAATTAGACCCCTTCTTTAAGGAAGAACTGGCAGGCGTGTTTGGTGTACTGATACGAAAGGATGAATGCTGATGAGCAGAGTCCTGATGATTGTTGGAGAGGGATTGTTAGCCGACTTCGTGTATCGCAACCTGTCCAGCCAATACAAGATTGTGCACCAGCCTGATTGCAGCGCTGATCTTCCGAAAGAGGTGGAACTGGCTTTTGTGCTGCATGATTTTTGGTATCCTTCGATCCATCTGCAAGCGGAAGAGACGTTCAGGACGGCTGGCATTCCTTGGTTGAGAGGGTTTGTTTCATTTGGAGAAGGTGTAGTAGGGCCACTCGTACGGTCACATACACCAGGATGTTCACAGTGCGCCGACTTTCGAAGACTGATGACCCGCAAACACCGGATAGAGATGTGGGAGATTCAACAACAACTGAAAAATCAAAAGAGAGGGCATCGTGATGCATGGGCATCCAATACAGGAATGTATCAACTGGCTAACATGATTGCAGCAGAAGGGCACAGAGTGTTGCAGCGTGGTCGTGCCTATACAGATCAAAAAATATATTTGGTAAACTTGCAAACGTTAGCCACCTCGAGTCATTTCTTTTTACAAAATCCAACATGTCCGGTTTGTGGAGGATTGCCAGAAGATACACCTGAGGCGGCACGGATTACTCTTCAACCAAGGCCAAAGACACACCCAACCAGTTATCGAACCTCATCGCTAGATGATTTCAAGGACATCCTCATTACGGAATATGTCGATTTTCGGACTGGCATGATCAATCAAAAAACCAAGGATCACCTCACGCCATTTGCTGTCATGAGCGTCAATCTGCCGATGATGACTTCTGATGAAGGAGCAGCAGGGCGAACTCTTTCTTATGAGCAGAGTGAGTTGACAGCCATTCTGGAGGCATTGGAGCGATACGCAGGTCTGCAGCCACGAGGCAAAAAAACGGTCGTTTACGACCGTTATGAGAACGTGAAAGAACAAGCATTGGACCCGACAAAGATCGGACTGCATTCGGAGGAACAATACGCACAACCTGACTACCCTTTTGAAAGATTTGATCCAAAGCGTCCTCTCAAATGGGTGTGGGGGTACTCCTTTTTGCAAGAAAGGCCGATACTGGTTCCGGAAACGCTTGCCTACTACGACCTAGGTGATGATTTTGTCTACGAAAACTCGAATGGATGCGCGTTAGGCAGGAGTTTGGAGGAGGCGATATTCTACGGCATCTTGGAAGTGGTGGAACGCGACGCGTTTCTGCTGACATGGTACGCGCAACTTCCTTTGCCGAGACTCGATCCCGAATCGGCCAAGGACAAAGAACTATGTTTGATGATTGAACGAATAAAAGCAGTGGCAGGTTATGATGTATATCTGTATAACGCGACCATGGAGAATGGGATACCCAGTGTGTGGGCGATTACGAAAAACCGGAAGCAGCGGGGAGTGAATCTCGTCTGTGCAGCCGGCTCTCATCCAGAGCCGCTGCGAGCCGTAAAAACCGCGGTCCATGAACTGGCCGACATGCTGTTGTCCCTAGATGAAAAATATGAAGCATATCGGGAAGAATTTCTGAAAATGCTGCACGATCCCTACCTGGTGCAGAGCATGGAAGACCATGGCATGCTGTATAGTTTGCCTGAAGCGGAAGAGAGATTGCATTTTTTGCTTCAAAATGATCGGCCAATGCGAACCTTTGACGAGGAATTTCAGCCGCCGGCAAGTCATGATGACCTGACGGATGATTTGAAAGACATTCTGCAAATGTTTAAGCAATTAGATCTGGAAGTGATCGTGGTTGACCAAACGACACCTGAGATGATCAGAAATGAACTGTATAGTGTCAAAGTTTTGATTCCGGGGATGTTGCCTATGACCTTTGGTTATCACCTCACTCGCCTAACAGGATTGGACCGGGTTTTGAACGTACCCATGCAGCTAGGGCTGACGAAACATCCCTTGACATACGAACAACTGAATCCCCATCCACACCCATTTCCATAGGGTGATGTAGGAGGAAAACGTATGCGTCGGGATGTTTTTCTGCACAATCTGCTGTACGACATTGAAAAAATAATTCCCGCCGACTGGGAAGCTGATTGGGAAGATTCCCCTCTCCCGTATAAGATCTACCGTAACTTGCCTGTCGTACCGCTTTCGTTGGAAGTCCCGCTATCACTGAAACTGGACACCCAGAAACATCCATCCAAGCCAAACATTCGTGATCTTGGCCACTTTCTCTGGTTTTCATTTGGGCTTGCCAGATTGTCTGATGAAGGATATAGCTGGAATGCTTTTGGTCAAAGATCAGAGGAGTTGTACCGAAGATTTGTTCCATCGGGGGGAGGACTGTATCCAAACGAATTGTACGTGTATGTGAACATAGATGAGGTGCCGGCGGGCGTGTACCATTACGATGTTGCCCATCACCATTTGGCGCTATTGCGCAAAGGCACGTTTGACTCGTATTTGACAAGGGTGATAGGTAATACTTGTACCATCTCAGAGTGTTTCGCTGTTGCATTTGTATCAACAATGTTTTGGAAAAATTTCTTTAAGTATCATAATCTGTCATATCGTCTCCAAGGTTTAGATTCGGGGGTACTGATTGGCCAGTTGCTAGAAGCAGCGAAAAGGTTTGGTTTTACCACAGGTGTTTCCTATCAATTCCTCGATCGAGCTGTCAATCATCTGCTAGGGCTGTCCGAGTGGGAAGAAAGCGTATATGCGATGGTTTTCCTTTCGATAAAACCAAATGCCAATTGGTTTGCAGATAGGCGCGGAAAAATCTCAACGGTGCTAGACAAACAATTGTATCGGAAGTTACCGGTTGTGCAGCATCCATACAATATCCGTTCTCGAAGGATTCGACATTATCCCATGCTGATTAAGTTGAATGAGGGATCCAGGCTGGAATCAACTGATCATTTTCAAAAGCTAAGAGGAGTAAAAAAGCCTGCCTATTATGAAGGGCATTCAACTGCGCTGCCGGACGTAAAACCAATGCAGTGGGATTTTATGGAGGCGTGCCGAAAGAGGTTTTCACCCGGTGAACACTTCGTATTAAGGGAGGTGAGTCAACAGCAGCTAGCCACTCTATTGTATGAGGCGACGAATGCTTTCTTCTACCGAAATGATTTGGACCGAATGGATAGTCGTAAAGTGCAGCAAAAAGTGGAGCCGCGCGTTGCCTTGTATTGTTGCCTCCATCACGTGGAGGGTATTCCTTCCGGCGCCTATTATTATGACTTTCCTTCTCATACATTAAGGCTGATTCGTCTTGGAGACCATCGTCTCGTATTAAAAGAGGCCATGACGATAGATAATATCAATATGCTTGAAGTTCCGATTTGTATACATGTAGTAGGGGACCGTGATTACTTGAGACATAAACTGGGATACAGAGGGTATCGCATTCAACAGATGGAGGCCGGTATCCTTGTACAAAACTTACTGTTGGTAGCTGCCTCGATCGGATTGGCTGGCCATCCGCTTCTCGGTTATGATACGAGAATTTGTGATAAAATCTACAATATAGCTAGTGCAAAGAAAAGCTGTTTGATACAAGTGCCAATAGGTCCCTATCGACCTCCCAATGCATTAAAAGGATATTTGTATGTATAGATAGAAGGCAGGCGAATATCATCCAATATATCGCTTGAGTAAACCCATCGCCATCTATGATAACGATAGGAAGGATGGTCGGATCAACCATTTCTGTTCAGATTTTGTACAGATAAGAAGTGTAAATATATGTATTATATAGATAAAAATGAAAAACGACATGCTTTGTTTAAGGAGTAATCCATGAGAATTATCCTTTTAGATGACGAGAGTCTCGCTTTAGATTATCTTGAACATCAACTCCAAAAAATTTCTGATGTTGAGGTAGTAGGAAAGTATACGGACCCGCTTGTCGGAAAAGAACATATCCTACATGAAGACGTTGACCTGGTGTTCCTGGATATCCACCTGCCTGAAATCAACGGTATTGAGTTGGCAGAACAGATTCTTGAGCGCAAGCCGAAATTGTATATTGTGTTTGTGACGGCCTATGATGACTATGCGATTAAAGCGTTTGAACTGAACGCGCTTGATTATCTGATGAAGCCGGTTGGAACAGAGCGTCTCTTGAAAACGATGCAGCGGATCAGGGAACGTGCAAGAGAAGCTTCGGATGATATGACACCGAAAAAACAAACGCTTCAAATGAATATGTTTCATCAAGTCTCCGTTGAGACCGATGATCACCTGTTTATACCCGTACGTTGGCGAACAACCAAAGCGCAGGAATTGTTTCTCTATTTGCTTCAGCATCGAGGACAACTGGTCCGCAAATCTGCTCTGATCGAATTGCTTTGGCCCGAATATGAACCAAGCAAAGCGTTCTCTCAATTGTATACGGCGATTTATCATATCCGAAAAACAATGGAGCCGTTTAGTGACTACATAAAAATATCCAATGCGATGGACGGATATATCCTGAATCTCGAAAATGTAATTCTGGATGTGGATGTGTGGGAAGAGAAGATTCAGGCAGGGCCTGCGATAACCACCGAAACCATCGGGGACTATGAAGGATTTGAAAGCTTACAGTGGTGCCCTCACCCAGAGTGCTTTTGATTTGCAACCCTCTACCGTACAGTTTCTTTAAACGGCGGTCTGTATTCCGCAGGCCAATTCCTTTGCTTGCGTCGGACGTCTTGTCTAGTATGTGTCTCCGCTTCTCCTCACTCATCCCGACACCATTATCGTGTACGGATACCTCTACTTCACCCACGCCTTTCATGATTCGGATCTTGATCGTACCGCCGCGGGAACGTTGCAAAATCCCGTGCAAGACGGCATTTTCAACAAGAACCTGGATGGACAGCGGCGGTAACAGAAGATTGATGGTCTCATCCAATTCCCACTCTACTACCAGCCGATCTCCAAACCGTTCCTTCTCGATAAACAAGTAGGAGCGTACAAGGGCGAGCTCCCGTGCGAGCGGAACCACTTGATCGGAGTTATGAAAGTCAAAACTCATGCGCAGATATTGGCTGAACTCTTCCAACAATGTCTGCATTTTTGTGATATCGATCGTCCCCAATGCGGCAATCGAATTTAACGTGTTGTACAGGAAATGTGGCTGAATCTGGGCTTGAAGCCACGCAGCTTCGATGCGCAGTCGTTCGTCGATCGACTGTTTCAGTTCGGTTAATGCACGTACGCGGGATCTTAGCTCCCATGAATCCACCGGCTTCGTTACATAATCGTTCGCACCCGATTGAAAGCCGGCAAGAATATCTTCGGACCGATTTCGTGCCGTCAACAGCAGGACAGGAAGTTCTGACAGGGTAAAGCGTTCTCGAATCATACGAGTGAATTCATAGCCCGAGATATGAGGCATCATGACATCCGATACAATGAGATCAAAGTGTCCGGTTTCCAACTTGACGATCGCTTCGGAGGCACCTGTAGCGGTAGTGATATCGTACTGAACAGTGCCGAGGATATCGACTACGATCTTTAGATTGACGATATCATCGTCGATTACCAATATCTTTGGTCTGTTTGACACAGCAACTGGAGTTGATGCAGGTGTCTCATCCAACGTTTGGGAACCTGCAGCAGCTTCGATATGACCGCTGGGCGAAATGGCTGCGGTGTCTTCTGTAACGGCAGCATGAACGGACAAGGGGAGGGTAAACGTAAATACTGAGCCTTGTCCAGGTACGGAGCTCACTTGTAATGTCCCGCCATGCAGCTCAACCAGTCGCTTGCATATGCTTAACCCCAGCCCAAATCCCCCACTCGCTCTTGCCTCATTGGAATCTCCTTGCTCGTAAGGCAAGAAAATTCTTTGCTGTGTTTCCTCATCCATCCCGATCCCGGTATCTGCTACATGTATGTTGGCTACTCCCTCCACGACATCGGCACGGATAGTGATCTCTCCTTCGTCGGTAAACTTGACAGCATTGTGGAGCAGATTAAACAAGATTTGAATCAACCTATTCTCATCCGCCATGACAGCGGGAAAGCTATCGGGGATCTCGATACGAAGGCGGATGGGTTTTCCGTCCAGCATGTATTTCAGCATTTCCAACACGCCACCGGCAACTGACTGCACGCTCACAGTCTTTACTTGCAATTGTACGGTCTTCTCTTTTAGCCGTGTGATATCAAGCAGGTCGTCCAGCATGAGCGACATGCGTCTGGCTACGGCGATTTGGACCTCCAAGCTTTTTCTATGCTCTGGATGAGGTGGGTTGATGCTGTCATCCAATATGGTCTGCGTAATGTTGATGATGCCGTGCAGAGGGTTCCGCAGCTCATGGGATGTATTGACCAGGAATTCGTCTTTTTGTGGGTCGGCTAATTGTAGTTTTTCTGCAAGCTGCTTCGTTTGCGCACTCGTCCGAAAAAAACGTTTAAACCAAAAAGCAGCAAAAGCTAAAACGGCCAGCATCAAATCAAAAGGATAATGCATCAATTCGATTGAGATTCTGGCTTCTATGACTGCCCAAAAAATATTAACAGCGATGCTGGAACAGGCCAGCAACAAATAGATGACGTCCTCCTTCTCCCTGATTGCCTTATACAGTATGTACGTCGAGATTAAGATGGACAATAGCCAGCAACTTAGCAGTACCTTGGTTGTTACAACCGCGTATTGGGATGGTGCCACCAGGATAAAGAGGGCGTATAAGACGCAATAAGCTGCATACCAGCGCAGCACTCTCCTGTTACCGTATTCCGGAAACATGTGATAGAGCAAAGGCGGCATGAAAGCTAAAACGCCGAGATACGACCAAAAGGTGATCCTGATCGTCCACTCGTATTCGAAAGGAACCCAGACGAGAAGCAGCTTGTCATCTGCGGTCAACACGCTGAAAATGGCACAGAGGATAACGAGGGAGAAGTAGAGCAACCCTCTGTTCGCCGCTCCCAGAAAGTACAAGAGAACAGCATATACGCTGTGCAGCAAAGAACCACGCACAACATGAATTGCAGACCAGCAGAAAGCAAGGTTCGATTGTCTACCGCATCAATCGTTCCAAATCGAATGGGCTGTGTGATGCCGCCCTTTCCGGCATGGTTGGAGGCCTGAATTACGATTTCAATGGTCTCATCGCCTGCAGGGATGGTGACAGAGTAAGGGATGTTTCTCGCCTGCTGCAGCGTTTGCTTTGTTGCTGGCTGACCTGCTTCTGCATATAAGCGACCGTTGACATAAACGGCGGAGGCATTCCTAATCTCGTTGATGCGCAATTTATAGGTCGGATGACTAGGGTCATCGAGTAGGATCTGAAGCCTGTAGGTTCCATAGCGAAACGACGGATCTTTGCCGTCGGAAAATGCATTCTTCCAATCACCAGGGACCTCTATATAGGTCTTTTCCGATTCGGATGAGTGCTGCTGTATCGTTCTCTCTTTTGGTGTGAGCAAACGGGAAGGGAAGAACTCCCATTGGCCGTTCAATGGAATGGTATGATCGGCAGGGAGCTGCCAACCACGAAGATCCAGGATACCGTTTACTGCTTGCGGGTGATCAATCGTTTTCTGAAAGCTAAGCCACGTCAAGCGGATGCCGGTAATTGCGATAACAAAAAGTACGACGATTAGGAGCATTTTTGTTCTGGATATCATACGTACCGAAGCAACCTTTCTGGGAATAGTTCACCGCTTCATTTCCGGAATTGTTCCTATTTTCTGATTTTAATTAAATCCTATGTAAGATTTCCTGATCGGGTCGCTATCAGTTTATTACATACTGTTGTTTTTTTTAAACACGCAAAACGGATGAGATCGGAAATGATACACCTTTTCTTGCGATTCGTCAAAGAGATGGTGAAAGCTGTCGAACAAACCAACCCTGACCTTGTTATCGCGCCTTATCTGAAGACATATATTCCTGAAGCGGTGTGGAAGGAGTACACGTGTCTGGTTGTTCATCCGGGTATCAAAGGGGACCGGGGACCTTATTCGCTGGACTGGGCCATTATGGACAATCAGTAAGAGTGGGGCGTTACGTTGCTGGAAGCCGACGCAGAGATGGATGCGGGAGATATATGGGCATCGGTTCGTTTTCCGATGAGCAGGGGCAGCAAAAGCAAATTATATCGTCATCAAGTAACCCAGGCTGCTGTCCATTGTGTTCTTCAGGCATTGGAATCGATGGAAGACAGTACGTTTCGTCCGGAGCCATTGGACTATTCGAAACCGGACGTTCAGGGAAGGGCACATCCAAAGATCAAGCAAGAGAATCGCAGGATTGATTGGACGGCAACAACCGAGGAGATCGCCAGAAACATTCGGGCAGCGGATAGTCACCCTGGTGTGTTGGACGAAATATATGGTGAGCCGGTTTATCTCTTTGGCGCACACGAGGAAGATGTTCTAAAAGGAAAGCCGGGTGAAATTATGGCGTATCGGGATGGAGCGATATGCCGAGCTACCGGAGACGGTGCGGTCTGGATTACTCATTTGAAACCAAAAGGGTACTTTAAACTTCCTGCAACCATGGTGTTGAATGAGAAACTGAACACTATTCCGGAGATGCCTTTATCACCTTTTGAAGATTACCCGGGTCGCACGTATCGTGAAATCTACTATGAGGAAATAGGCAAAGTAGGATATTTGCGTTTTGACTTCTACAACGGGGCGATGTCTACAGACCAGTGTATTAGGCTGAGACAAGCCCTTGCAGCAGTAAAACAGAAAAAAGTGAACGTGATCGTGCTGATGGGGGGAGCAGACTTTTGGTCGAACGGCATTCACCTCAATGTGATTGAACATGCTGCCAATCCTGCCGATGAATCTTGGGCCAATATCCACGCTATGAACGATTTGGTGCGCGAGATCATGCTGACCGACTCTCAGGTAACGATTTCCGCTATGCAAGGAAATGTCGGTGCTGGAGGAGTGATTTTGGCGGTCGCAGCTGACCAAGTATATGCTAGAAACGGTGTCGTGCTCAATCCGTACTACAAGAAAATGGGGGGCTTGTTTGGTTCGGAGTATTGGACCTATCTCTTGCCCCGACGGGTTGGACTGGACAAAGCCATGCAACTGACAGAGGAATGTTTGCCTGTGGGCACAACCACAGCGAAATCAATTGGACTGATCGATGACGCCTTCGGTGATGATCGGGAGGCATTTTGCAGTCAGATAGCAGAAATCGCCGAGAAGTTGGCCCATTCCCCCAACTTTGATCGCCTGCTGGCGGCAAAAAACCAGAACCGAACAAGGGATGAGCAGGTAAAGCCATTGGAACGTTATCGGAAAGAAGAATTGGAGCGAATGTGGCTTAATTTTTACGGTGAAGACCCTTCTTACCATACGGCAAGGCGGCAATTTGTATATAAACTATCCTGTTCGGTGAAAACGGCTCAACTGCCCGTCTCTCTCGCCTAAGAACGGGAGGGCGGCTAACAAGCAGTTGACATGCTAGGGGATTCCGCAGCTTGTGTTATCAAAGTACAGTGATGAAAAATCCCGATAACATAAGCAGGACGTAACGAGATGGGAGGGGATTGCATGTATATGGAAGGCAGCTACAATTTGTATATCGTGGCGCTCTCTGTATTCATTGCGATTTTGGCGTCATATTCTGCATTAAGCATTGCTGCCAAGCACAAGCGAGCGGAAAAACAAAGTTCTTCTGGCTGCTAGCCGGCGCTTTTGTGATGGGGAACGGTGTCTGGTCCATGCATTTTGTCGGCATGCTTGCGTTTCACTTGCATGTGACGGTGAACTATGATGTGTTCCTTACTCTGCTTTCCATGTTAGCCAGCGTAATTTCCTCTTTTATTACTTTTATATCACGATGCCTAAAAACATTCATTGGTATAAGATTGCGATTGGCGGCTTTTTTATGAGCAGCGGCATTGTCACGATGCATTACATGGGCATGGAAGCGATGATCATGCCCGTCGAATTATCGTATGACAAAGTGTTGTGGGCATTATCTGCAGCGATTGCTCTGGTTGCTTCTTACGCCGCCCTGTTTTTATTTCTGCGCTTCCGAAACCAATCGTCAACCAGTTGGCTGAAATGGTTGTCTGCCATCGTTATGGGGTTTGCGATTTGCGGGATGCACTACACGGGAATGAAAGCGGCACGGTTTCATCAACATACAGGCGTCATAACCGAAACAGATCCGGCCTTCGATCTCTTTTTGTTGAATGGGGTGACCGTTACCATATTCGTGATCTTACTGGTATCTTGGGGAGCCATGTTCTTTGACCGGCATGTGCTGGAGAAAATGGCCTATCAGGATACGATCACCGGCTTGCCAAACCGAAATGAAATGAACCGCTTCTTTGACACGCACATCGGCAAAGAACCGATTGGAGTCTTATTTCTGGATCTGGATCAGTTTAAAGCGATCAATGACACATTAGGTCATAATATTGGAGATTTACTCGTCCAGGAAGTCGGCATTCGGCTGCGTGAATATATACGTGATGACCAGCAAGCGTTTCGGATTGGCGGCGATGAATTCCTGATTATCGTAAAACAGTGTGATCAGGAGCGAGCCGAGCATTTAGCCAAGCAGATTTTACAGAGCATCAAGAAGGTTTATCGTATCCACGGCAATGAATTGTATGTCACGGGCAGCATTGGCATCAGTATTGGGTCGATTCAAGATTCCGAAAATGGAATTGGAAAAGGATCTGCAGCGGGCCCTTGAGAATAGGCAGTTTTTTATTGTCTACCAGCCGAAATGGAATGTAAAAACAAACCGTTTGGTTGGCTTTGAGGCGTTAATTCGCTGGCAGCACCCCCGGCTGGGCGTCGTTTCTCCTGGAGAGTTTATTCCGATTGCGGAAGATACGGGACTGATTGTACCGATGACGAGATGGACACTGGAGGAAGCATGTCGTCAATGTAAGGTTTGGCAGTCGTAAGGGATCAATCAACCCGTTTCCGTCAACCTCTCGGTGCGTCTCTTCCAAACCGACAGTTTAATAGAGCTGGTGCAAGGTGTCTTGCAGAAGGTAGAACTTGATCCTAATTTACTGGAGCTCGAGATCACGGAATCGATGGTGTTGTACGATTTGCAGGATATTACGCGTCAGCTTGAGCGGATTCGCTCTTTAGGGGTACGGGTATCAATGGACGACTTTGGTACAGGGTATTCATCTATTGGATTGCTTGACCGAATCCCGATCGATGCGCTGAAACTAGATCGCTTGTTTACCAATGATTTAGAAACGCCTAGCAAACGGGCTATCGTTAACGCGATTATGTTGATGGCCGAAAATCTCCATTTGGATGTAATCGCAGAGGGAGTCGAGAATCAGGAGCATATTGAATACTTGAAGGAATTGGGATGCAATGTCATGCAGGGTTATTTTTATGGCAGACCGATGAAAAATGAGGAACTTGATGAATGGATGCATAACCAAAATCGTGTGGCTGCTGAAAAAAGTAATAGCTAAAAGGAACAGATAAAAAGAGGAAGGATTCTTGCTAACTGAAACAAGAAGTGCCTAGCTAAAGGACTCAATAGATTTCTCTCCAGAGGGGCGTCCGAACGCGAATTCGGGCGCTTTTTCTTTATGATCACGGGCAACAGGTCGGAATCGCTTTTTGCTGAGAAGCTGCCGGTACGTAATCGGGCTGCGTCTATCTCAGTCTCACTGGCTCTGCCGGATTGGCAAACGAATTGCATAAATCAACGCATAGGACATTGGAGTAGCAGGAAAGGGTGACGATATGAAAACGGCAATACCAATCTCACAACCATTTACAGCGGCATGCATTCAATTTAATCCGATCCATAAAGAAAGGGATCGAAATATCCGTGCACTGCTAGAGGTCACTCGAGAAGCAGCAGAAAATGGTGCCAAACTGATCGTGACGCCCGAGATGGCGACGACTGGGTATCATTACGAGAGCAGAGAGGCAATCGCCCCTTTGGTCGATACGATTCCTGGTTATACCACGCGCCGATTTGAAGCACTGTGCAGTCGATACGGTGTATATGTGGTGATCGGCATGCCGGAAGTGGATCAGGAAACGGGACTCTATTATAATGCAGCCGCTCTGATTGGTCCCGATGGGTATGTTGGAAAATACCGCAAAGTTCATTTGTGGGAAGCCGAAGAGCATTGGTCCGCATGGGGTGATCTCGGTATACCCGTATTTGCGACGGAACTGGGCAATATCGCCGTCAACATCTGCATGGATTCCATCTTTTTCGAATCAGCCCGCCTGGCAGCTTTGCAAGGGGCTGACATCCTTGTTTTTCCGACCAATTCAACGGCGCAATCGGTCTTCATGCTGCAGGAACGGGCAGAGACAAATGGACTCTATATCGTCAGTGCGAACCGCACTAATACGGAGCTTGGCTACCATATGATTGGGGCGAGCGCCATCTGGTCACCGCGAGGAGAAAAACTGGCAGAAGCGGAATTCTTGCCGACAACAGCAGAGGACAGGAACGAGCCGTCCATCCTATACGGTTTGATAGATCCAGCCCTGTATCAGAATGAAGCGAAGGCTCGCCTACAGGAGAGAAGACCGGAGCTGTACAAGGAGTTAATGCTGTACAAGGCGCCATGGGATTTTCACAAAAGTGATGAATCGAAACATCTGACAGTGGCCGCTGTCCAATACGAGCCGGTGATCGGTGACAAACAGGCCAATCTCGCGCAGATTGAGCGTCTGATCCGATTCGCCTCGACGAAAGCGGCCGCACAATCCAGCAAACTTAATCTGGTCGTACTGCCGGAACTCTCTGTTACCGGACCCGCTGACCGACTGTCTCCCAATCAATGTGCTTCATTATCGGAAACATCCAGTGGAACTTCCGTCTCATTCGTGGGACAATTAGCAATACAGTATCAGGTTTCAATTGTGATGGGCTTCATTGAGTGTGATGACAGCTGCTTGTACAATACGGCGGTGCTGATCGGCCCTGATGGGCAAGTAGAGGGCAAATATAGACAAACCCATCTGCGGCCCGCGGACAAACGATGGGCCACTGCAGGAGAGAAGATACCTGTCTTTCACTCCAAGAGCCTGGGCCGGATTGGCCTGATGATCGGGTACGATGCTATGTTCCCGGAGGTGGTCGGTGTGCTTGCGGTTGGCAGAGCCGATTTGATTGCCATCCCTTCCAGTTGGAGTAATCTGCCTTTCACTGAGGTTGCGATCAACCGGCAGATACCTGCTAATCCCTTCCCGCAAGGTTCGATCGCCAATTGGGCTGCAATCGCCATCGGAGCGCAAGCCTATACGATTGTAGCCAGCTTTGTTGCAACAGGGCGGGATTGCCGGGGCAGAAGCGGAGTGTATACGCTGGACCCACTGTACGGATTGGATCAGCCGGTGCTGGCCTCTTCCAGGGAGGAAGAGGTAGTCGTGGCGAACATCACCACCCTCCAACAGCACTGGTGGTTTCACCAAGAGAGACTGATCACGGCGAGAAGAACGGGAGCGTACAAAAGGCTCGTTTGCCGCCATACCGAAACATCAGGATGAATACTGTTATTCTCGAAGGTAGGTGATCAGGTTATGCTGCATGCTTGGCAATCAAAAATCACCAAAAGATACCTGCTCCTCACAGTAGTCGTAATCTTGATAGCGCTTACGATGCTTTATATGCTTACAGTAAGAGTGATGGATGTTTCCGTTCAGGAACAGATCGAACACAGAGATGACCTGATCGCCAGAACACTGAGCAAGCGAATCGGTTTTCTGCTGGAAAAAATGATCGATGACATGCGAGTCGCTTCCAACTACATCGCTACCTCGTCCAAAGAGGACAAGCAGTTTTACTTGTCAGAAATGCAGCGGTTAGTCTCCCGGGATCCTCTATACTTGTTCATCCAGGCGTTTGATCAAGATGGCAACGTGTTGGTGCAGATCCCTGACGTATCTTTCCCTTCTCCTGTGGACATGGAGCCTATCTATACCCGGCTGAGTTGGAGTAAAACGTATTACACTTCCGATATGATCATTCTTCCGGACGGCAGAAAAACCATTGCGGTGGCGTACCCCTCCCTTGACCGGGATGGCAGGTTCCTGGGAGGAATGATTGGATATCTCAACCTGAACACCATCTCTGATTATTTACGAGAACTGCGGATCGGGCAGGAAGGAATCAATGCGATGATTGACCGGGATGGGTGGGTGCTAGCACACAGTGGCCATCCAGGGAGCATCGCCAATACCATCGCCAACCATCCCGTCGGCCAGTTTTTGCGCAAAGAGAGATACGGTTTATGGGAAGGCGAATTGTTTGACCAGAAGATGATCGTTGCTTATCGTCCCTTGACAAGAGGGGGGTTGGGTCTGATCGTAGGAGAGCCATTGCATCAATCGATGGAACCCTCTTACCATGTGATGATCGTGCTGTTTCAAGGATTTCTGGTCGTGTTGTTGATTGCCATCGGACTCAGTCTGTTTGGCACCTCCAGGATTGTCAAGCCGATTCTGGATTTGACCACACAGGTAAAAGAGTATAAGGAGAATAGACGGAAGAGGTTCCGTCCGATCCTCACCAACGATGAACTGCAAGATCTTTCTTTGGTTATGGGACAAATGGCGAAAGAGTTGACTGACAAGGAACGAAGGATGTTCTATATTCTCGAATCGATTCCATACGGGATTATTACGACAGATAAAAACGGACGCATCACAACATTTAACAAGGGTGCCGAAGCGCTAACCCTGTTCAAGCGAGAGGAAGTGGTGGGCAAATCCATCATTGACCTCCCCCTCAAAGAGAACAAAGAGGAGTATGTCGCGTGGAGGACGCTGCAGGAAGGGAAAGCGTTTGATGAGATCGAGAGTTATATTCTCGACAGAGAGGGAAACAAGCATGATGTGAGAATGTATTCCTCGCTGTTTCCGGGGGAAGAAAACGAGATTATCGGGGCCATTACGGTGATCCGTGATGTTAGTGAGATGAAGGTTTTGGAGGAGTATGCCAAACAAAACGAACGGCTGGCATCACTTGGTCAGCTAACCGCTGGGATTGCTCACGAAATCAAAAATCCGCTCAGCATTATCCTGGCTGCTGCGGAGGCAATCAAGCTGGAATGCAGCGATCAGCAAGCAGAACATACGCTGGTGGCCGAATTGACGGACGATATTATGGACTCTGCCGAGAGAATGAATCAACTGCTCGCCGATTTCTTAAAGCTGTCAAAGAATGAAACCGATTTCAAGAAGGAGCCGGTCCAGTTGACGGATGTGTTGGACGAGCTGCTTCATCTACTCCGCAAAAAGTTCAATGATCAGGGAATTACCGTCGTTCGCCGTTATGCAGCGGATACCGCCACGATCTATGGTGACAGGAATCGTTTGACGCAGGTTTTTCTCAACATTCTGTTAAACAGCATTCAGGCTATGGAGTCCGATGGAACGCTTACCATTCAGACCAGAGACGCCGGCCAACATTGGGAAGTGGTGATTGAGGACAGCGGAAAGGGGATTCCTGCATCCAAACTGCCCTGGATCTTCAACCCCTTCTTTTCCGCAAAACGAGAGGGTACTGGCCTGGGATTGTCCATCGCTCATGAAATCGTTCTCCAGCACGATGGGAAGCTATACGCCACGAGTGAGGAAGGGAAAGGAACCTGTATGTATGTCCAGATCCCCAAGGCGGAGGTGAGCATGTAGATGAAAAGTATCTTATTCATCGATGATGAAAGCAAGCTGCTGCGAATCTTGCAATCTGCCTTCGAAAAGAAGGGCTACCGCGTCTATACCGCACACAATGGAAATGAGGCAAGCAAGCAGATCAGCGCTAATCCCATTGATATTATCTTTTTAGATTTAATGCTTCCTGATACGACAGGCTTGGAACTGCTGCAAGAATTTCTCCCGCTTTATCCGCAGAAAGTGTTTATCCTGATGACCGCCTACGGGGATGTGGAAAGTGCCGTTACCGCGATGAAAGCGGGGGCGTTTGATTATATTGTCAAGCCAGCCAAAATGGATGTGATCGAGATTGCGATCAAGAGGGCCAGTGAATGGCTGGAGATGAAGTATGAGAACCAGTTGCTGAAGGAGAAGTTGGAAAACACAGCATCAGCCTATGAGATGGTCAGCTTTAGTCCTGTGATGAAACGGATCTTGCAAATCGTCGAGCGGGTGGCGAACACGGATGCAACGGTGCTGCTGCATGGGGAAAGCGGGACGGGCAAGAGTATGTTAGCCCGTATCATCCACAATCTTAGTGCAAGAAACAAGGAACCCTTTGTTTCGATAAACTGTGCCGCCATTCCTGAACAACTGTTGGAGAGCGAGTTGTTTGGGTATGAAAAGGGGGCGTTTACCGGGGCAAACACAAGCCGCCAAGGCAAGTTTGAGGCAGCGAATGGCGGGACGATCTTTTTGGATGAGATCGGAGACATATCGGCATCGCTGCAGGCAAAACTGTTGCAGGTGACACAGGAGAAAACGTTTATGCGCTTGGGCAGCAACATACCCAAACAAGTAGATGTGCGCATTATTTCCGCCACCAATCGGGATCTGAAAAAAATGGTGGAGCAAGGGACGTTCCGGGAGGATTTGTATTACCGTCTAAACATTGTGGATCTGTTTATTCCGCCGCTAAGAGAGAGAAGGGACGATATTCCGTTTTTTGTCGAACAATTTTTGGAGAAGCAGAGAAAGAGGTACGCCAAGCGTTATGAAATCTCTCCTGAGTTGATGAATGTGCTGATGGAATACGATTGGCCGGGAAACGTGCGCGAATTGGAAAACGCATTGGAAAGAGCCGTTGTACTGTGTAGCGGTGAAAAACTCTCTATCGACGATTTTCCGCGGGAGATCAAAGAGGTGAAGCACGAACCGGACGATCAGCGCGACTACACCTACGACCCGGGCAGATCATTACCGGAACAACTGGATGAGATTGAGAAACGATTTATCCAGCAGGCACTGGCGCAAACGAATGGTCAGGCCGCCTCGGCAGCCAGACTGTTGGGGATTTCTCGTCAAAGCCTTCTCTATAAAATGAACAAATATTTCATGACATAAACAGGAGCGGACCCATGCTCCTGTTTTGTTGTAAAAATCTCTTTACGATTTGTAAAAAAATTTTGCGAAAACAACCGGGCTGAGACGGTTCAATTGCGTTTTCCTGTTTGGCACGATGATTGCAAATACATGTTCAGTACATACGGGTTAACGGGAAAAGGGGGGAATCGTGTTGGAAGTTATCCTGTTTTTTCAAGAGAATTTCCGGGAAATGCTGCAATTGACCTGGGAGCATATCCAATTGGTTGGCTTAGCTGTCGGTGTTGCCATCCTGACAGGTGTGCCGTTCGGGATTTATATCGCGCAAAGAGAGAGTTTGGCCAACCTTGTCTTGGCAGTAGCAGGAATCATCATGACCATACCCAGTATTGCCCTGTTTGGCATCATGATTCCAATCTTGTCCACGATTGGACAGGGAATCGGATTTCTGCCTGCGTTTCTCGCGCTGGTACTCTACTCACAGCTGCCGATCATCCGCAATACGTACATCGCGATAAAAAACGTGAATCCGGATATGCGCGATGCAGCCGTTGGCATGGGGATGACCACATGGGAACGTCTGAGGAAGGTAGAGATTCCGTTGGCGATGCCGGTGATTATGGCAGGGGTCCGAACAGCAGTTGTGTTAACCATCGGGATCGGAGCAATTGCGGCTTACATTGGAGCCGGCGGGCTTGGAGAATACATTGCAAGAGGTATCTCGACGAGCTACACAACGATGGTACAAGCGGGAGCGATTGCCGTTTCAGTCCTGGCATTGATGATCGACTATATACTGGGGCGAGTTCAGAAAAGACTCTCTCCGCAGATGACGAAATCAGCATGAAAGCAGGTGAGATGAATTGATCCGATTTCAAGATGTCACGAAAATTTATGAAAGCGGAAACAAAACAGTCAAAGCGGTTGATCAGATCACCTTTGAGGTGGCGGAAGGTCAGATCTGTGTTTTTTTAGGACCGTCCGGATGCGGCAAAACGACCTTGCTGCGAATGGTGAATCGATTGATTCCGATTACCAGCGGTACCATCGAGGTGAACGGAAGCGAGATCCATTCCTTCGATCCGATTGCGTTAAGACGGTCCATCGGATACGTGATCCAGCAGACCGGATTGTTTCCCAATATGACCATCGAAGAAAACATCTGTGTCGTCCCTAACCTGTTGGGCTGGGACCGGGTGAAAATGAAAAAACGGTATGACGAATTGATGGAGATGATGGGATTAAACCCCGATGAGTTCCGAAAACGGTATCCGTGGGAACTGTCTGGTGGACAGCAGCAGCGGATTGGCGTGGCCAGAGCGTTGGCTGCAGATCCTCCGGTGATGTTGATGGATGAGCCGTTTGGAGCACTTGATCCGATCATCCGCGAGCGCATTCAGAATGAATTTTTGCGCATTCAAAACGATGTAAGGAAAACGATCCTGTTTGTCAGCCACGATATTGATGAAGCGATAAAACTGGGCGACACGATTGCGATTTTCCGGTCAGGAGAATTGATGCAGCACGGAACGCCCGACGAGATTTTGTCCAATCCGCAGAACGAGTTTGTCACAGAATTCGTCGGCAGTGAACGGGCATTGAAACGTTTGACGTTATTGACCATGAGAGATCTGGTTGGCAGGTTGAACTTTACAGATCGGAAACGGGCAAACAATCGAGAGCTTCGTGATTATTCGGTAGATATGGATACCAATCTACGTACAGCACTTTCTGTGCTCCTGTCTTCACCTACTGGAGAAGCGGCGGTTGTCGATGACAACGGTCATATAACCGGGGTGGTCAGCATCGCTGATTTGGAAACGTTGATAGGCATCCACCCTTCCGAACGGAAATCGGCGGTTCAATAGGAGGTAGTTGTGATGCGGGGCAAGAACGTTGAGAGATTGATCCGCGCTTTACTGATCGTGGTCGTGATCGGATTTCTTGTATGGGCATTCATCTCTGGAGCGTTTCAGTTTATCATGGACAATCCGGATGATTTGGCGTATCTACTCCAGCAGCATCTGAAGCTGGTTGGGCTATCTTCTCTGCTCGCCGTGATTGTAGCAGTACCGGTCGGCATCCTGGTGACACGTCCCAGATTAAAAAAATACGATTGGATTGCGATCAATGTGGCCAACATCGGGCAGACGGTTCCCAGTCTGGCGATACTCGCGCTGGTGATGACCTATTTGGGAATCGGTTACTTTACTGCCGTCTTCGCGCTATGGCTGTACTCTCTGCTGCCGATCTTGCGAAATACGATCGCTGGCATTGAGAGCATTAATAAATCGATCATTGACGCTGGACAAGGGATGGGGATGACGGGGGCGCAAATTCTTTGGAAACTGGAGATTCCCAATTCGTTATTTGCCATCTTGGCGGGCATCCGCACTGCCATCGTGATCAATGTAGGCACTGCTGCATTAGCATTCTTGATTGGAGGAGGTGGTCTGGGAGATTTGATCTTTACAGGCATTTCTCTGTACGATACAGGGATTATGCTATCGGGTGCACTGCCCGTTACCTTGCTGGCCATTACACTTGATTTCGTTTTGGGAAAATTGGAGAAATGGATCATTCCAAAAGGGTTGCAACGAAATCTGGAATCCTTGTAGTCAAACAGAAAGGGGTCATTCAGATGAACAGACGGTTTACAAAAAAGGCAATCATTTCATTGCTGCTCTCACTCATGATGATAGGAATGGCTGCTTGTGGACAGGAACAAGCAGGGGGCGATCAACAGAATCAAGCCGGTGGAAACGAAGCGAAGGGAACGATTACGGTCGGCGGCAAAGACTTTACGGAACAGCATCTCTTGTCGAAGATCACAGCGATCTACCTGAAAGAAAAAGGATATAACGTGGAAGAGGCGAGCAATATGGGAAGCAGTGTCGTACGCTCTGCTCTCGAAAACGGCCAGATCGATCTCTATTGGGAGTACACCGGAACAGCGCTTGTCATCTATCAGAAGCAGGCTGTGGAGACAGATCCAGTCAAAGCGTATGAAAAAGTAAAAGAAAAGGATAAAGAGAATAAGCTGGCATGGCTCAACAAGGCTAATTTCAACAACACGTACGCGATTTTGATGAGCCAAGACAAATCGGACGAACTGGGAATCAAAAGCATCTCCGACCTTGCCAAATACGTGAAATCAGATCCGTCTGCATTGAAGTTCGCATCCAACGCCGAATTTTATGCTCGTGAAGACGGCATCAAAGGCCTTGAAAAACATTATGGATTCCAATTCCCGACGGAAAACGTAGTGAAGATGGACTCGGGATTGCTCTACAACGCGTTAAAGGAAAAGCAAGTGGATGTCTCAGTAGGATTTGCCACAGACGGACGAATCAAAGGTTTTAATCTGGTTGCGTTAGAAGATGATAAATTCTTCTTCCCAGCCTATAACGGCGCCCCAGTGGTAAGACAAGAGGTTCTGGACAAGTATCCGGAATTGGCTGACCTCTTGAATCAAATTGCGGATAAATTGGATACGGAAACGATGATGAAGCTGAACTACACTGTTGACGTAGAACACAAAGACGTTGCCGAAGTTGCGAGAGAGTGGCTCACTTCTCAGCAGTTGATCAAGTAAAACCGTAATGACCGGCAATGGTCTGCACCAAAAAAGGATCAGACAGGATGGTTCGCAGATGAAGAACTATGTTCAAAACGAATCGATTGAGCAGTGTGACGAACTCGTCGTCCGTGCTCTCAAGGAAGCGCTTGCCGATATTATCGCGTGTACCATCGCCGGCGTCCAAACTGAGGTTGCCCGGATTGCTCACACATTCGCGGTACAGCAGTGGGGGAAAGGCAAGAGTTCCATTTTCCTGTCGCCCCATACCCTGCAGGCGACAGGAGCCACATTGGTAAACGCCACCATGGCGAATGCACTTGACATGGATGACGGACATCGACTAGTAAAAGGGCACCCTGGCGCGGTGGTATTTCCGGCGGTTTTAGCGGCAGCAGAGGAACACGAAACAACAGGAAAGGAATTCCTCACCGCCCTGCTCATCAGTTATGAAGTGGCGATTCGGGCGGGGATGCTGGCTCATCAGCTGCGGCCCGAATATCACTGCACTGGCTCATGGGGAGCAATCGGCGCGGCAGCCGGCGTGTCGAGGATCTTGGGGGCATCAGCTGAGCAGCTTGAGCATGCACTGGGCATCGCCGAATATCATTCTACTTATTCGCCGATGATGCGATGCATCGACCACCCCTCTATGTTGAAAGACGGGATCAGTTGGGGGAGCATGACCGGGATTAGCTCAGCCTATCTAGCCAAGCAAGGATTTACGGGAATTCCTTCGCTTTTTCACACGGCAGAGGCAGCAGAACTGGTTGAGGAGTTGGGCAAACACTATCGTCTGCAGCAGTTGTACTTCAAGCCGTATGCATGCTGTCGATGGGCGCAGGCCGCTGTAGAGGGAGTGAAAGATCTTGTCGAGCGTCACCAGTTCTCTCACTCGATGATCGAGAAAATCACCATCCATACGTTTCAAGAGTCGGCGCAATTGTTAAAGAGTGCTCCTTCAAACACAGAAGAGGCTCAGTACAACTTATACTTTCCGGTGGCAGCTTACCTCGTCTTTGGTGAGGTAGGGCCTCGTCAGGTTTTATCCGAGTTGGCAAACCATGATGTGCATAAGCTGATGACCCGAATGGAAACATACATCGATCCCCAACTAGATGAAGCGTTCCCGGAAAAAGCACTCTGTCAGGTTGAGATCCATCTGTCAGATGGCAATCGCTGTCTCTCTCCAACCATGCAGGCCAAAGGCGACTTTGACTTTCCCCTAACCAGCGAGGAGAAAAGGGACAAGTTTTTCTGGTTGACCGAGCCTATCCTCGGGAGAGCCGAGAGTGGGGAACTGTTTGAGCGGATCCAACAGATTGACCAACTGGACAATATCAGATTGCTGACAGCAGGGATTGCTAAAACGAATTCATATTGGTCAGGGACGTAGGACGACCAGGCAGGGGCCGAAAAGTGAGATTGGCACAGAAGTTGCTAAGTGAAAAAATTAGTTGTATTTGAACATATAACGATCCGCAGGGAGGACGAACGAGATGCAAATGCGCTCCATTCATTTCTACAGCGAAGGTTTTAAACTGGACGGTACCGTCTATTTGCCGGACGATTATAAACCGGGTGAAAAAAGGCCAGCGATCATTCCCAATTCGGGGTACCAGGGATTTAACGAATTCTACCCTCGCCTGTTTGCCAAAAATCTAACAGAAGCCGGATATGTCTGCCTCGGGTTTGATTATCGCGGATTTGCCCAGAGTGAAGGGGAAAAGGGCAGAGTGATTCTGGATGAACAGGTGGAAGACATCAAAAACGCGATTACCTTCCTGCAAGTTCAGGAGGAGGTAGACCCGGAGCAAATCGGATTGATTGGTTGGGGCATGGGGGCTTCTAACGTTGTTCGGGTCGCCGCTGCTGACAAGCGGGTAAAAGCCGTGGCTGCACTCAATGGATTCTTTGACGGGGAGAGATGGCTCCGATCGATTCATTCTTACGTCGATTGGCACAATATTGTGCAGATGATCGAAGAGGACAGGATTCATCGGGTGACAACCGGGAAATCACAGTTGGCTGATCCGTTTATCCACTATCCGCTCGATCCGGCGACAGACGACTACGTGCAGAAAGAACTGGCCATTCTGTCACCGTTTGGCAAACAAACGCAGCTGCAATTTACGGAGTCGATTGCGACGATGAACGCAGAGAAAGTGGTAGCTGACATTTCCCCACGCCCGCTGTTCGTCGCCCATGGAAAAGATAATTTGCTTCACCCACTAAACGAGTCACTCGCTTTATACGAAGCTGCGCAGGAGCCGAAGCAATTGTACCTGATCGAAGGCAAACACAATGATTTCATGTATCACGAACACCCTGTATTCCAGGCATTGATCGCACAATTGAAACAGTTCTTTCATCAGCATCTGGGATAAAAGAAAATAAGCAGCGTTTCTCGCTGCTTATTTTTTAAACGTAGGACAATATTTGGTTGTGACAAAGAGGGCTGATCAATCCATGAAAACCAGACACCTCGGCTTGAACAAGAAAATAGGGATCTTATCGCTGATCATTTTGTTCGGCTTTGCGAGTGTGATCTCGTTAGTCATATACATGGTACACCGGGTATCCCTGGCAGACGGGCAGATAGCCAATCATCATCTGCTGATTCTCCATGCGCGGGAAATTCAGAAGAGCATGTTGGAAGCGAGGATGGATGAGGTTCGACTATTATGGGAAAAGGACCTGGCATACAAAAAAGAAGCGGAACAAAAAATGGTCACGATTTCGCTTACATTAGACAAGATCATCAAATCAACGGAAAACCAAGAGATCCTTACTCACATTCAAAACGTGAAAGACTTATCTTTTGAATACACGTTGACATTAAACGAAGTCGCCGATCAGTTGGAGCAACAAAAGCAGCTCTCTTCTGCTGAGGCCAATGTTGTAGAAGATTTTAATCGAATCTCTGGCAGCATCCAACATGAAATCACAGAGATTATGTACATGGTTGAGCAACTCGTGCAACAGGGTATGGCAGAAAAAGAAAACATGCTGAACGAAATCAGCTTGACAATTATTTCGGTTTCGCTCGGCATCAGTGTTCTGTCGATGGTAACGATGGTTATTATGATTCGGCAATCGATTCTGAATCCCGTCAACAAGTTAGGTTCTGCCGTACATCATATGGCAATGGGCGATTTCACCTATCGCGTCAGCAGAAAAAAGAAACGGTTCAAAGATGAAATCGACGATATGTTGGATCAATTCGAACGAATGCAGCATCATTTGGCCGATATGCTAGGAAACATCCTTGCCTTTTCCAAAGAAGTGGCCCACTTTTCCGAGCATTTACTGCTCAACGCCGGGCAGGTAAGTCGATCAGCAGAAGAGATTGCGTCCTCCTGCCTGGAGATGTCTGCATCTATGGGGCAGCAAGCAACTAGGATTGAAAAGAACGTGGTCAATGTGGAACAACTGTCAAAACGAATGGATGATATGGAAAGCGGGACATCTGCTGTTTCTCTCGCTTCCCGGACAGCTGTGCAAGCGGTGAATCAGGGAGAGTCCAAGATCCGAGATTTGATCGATCAGATGAAAAAGATCGAACAAACGATATGGGAAATGGTTCAGAGGGTGGAGTTGTTTCATCAGTCTTCTCAAGAGATTGAGGGCATCGTTCAAATCATGAGCGAGATGAGCGATCAGACGCAATTGCTGGCTCTGAATGCGGCGATTGAATCGGCTAGAGTAGGGGACGCGGGGAAAGGATTTGCCGTCGTAGCGGAGGAAATCGGCAAGTTGGCTGCAGGCTCCAAGCAGTCCTCGGCGAGAATTCGTGAATTGATTGGTCAGATACGGCAGAACTCGGTGCAGATCTATCAGCAGATGAACGTGAGCAAAGATGAAGTGATCAGCGGCGTCGATCAGGCAGAGCAGACCGAGAGAACATTCCGGATGATTACGGAGAGCTTCGCTGTCGTCTTCCGACAGATACAAGTTATGGAGGAAGCAGTGAAGAACATACATGTTTTTAGTCAAGACGTATATCAATCATCTGAGCAGATGTGGAAGGAGTTGCAGGGAATCAACGAAGGGCTGGAGAACATATCGGCTGGTTCCGAAGAACAAACCGCATCCACACAGGAGATGACTGCCTCATTGGAGAAGTTGACAATGGAAGCGAAGCGGTTGTACGAGTCGGTCCAACGGTTTAAGCTCCAGAAGTAACTATTTTTTGTCCCTGCGTAAAAAATTTTACCCGTTCTCTTTGCACAGAAAGGGGGAGTCACTCCTGCTGTTTGGCATGGCTCCTGCTTATGTTGGATGTTTATGCAATGATTCGTTTTGAGAGGGGAAAACCATGAGTCTATTCCATCCGTTGCTTCAGGGAGCGATTGAACTACACTGTCACAGTTATCCTAGTCTGTTCCCGAGAAAACAAACAGACTGGGAGTTAATCGAAGATGTCAAAGCGGCCGGAATGGCTGGAGTTGTCCTAAAAGCACATGAAGCGCAGACAGTAGATCGCGCCAACTTGATTCGTATGAAAGAGCCCGACTTGCACGTCTACGGGGGGCTTGTCTGCAATCATTTTACTGGCGGTCTCTCTCCAACAGCCGTAGACGCAGCAATCCGCCTGGGGGCAAAGATCATTTGGATGCCGACGTTTTCTTCCAAAGAGCACCAATGCCACTTCGGCAAAAAGCAGACGCGTTTTTTCAACAGTGAACGGCCGCTGCTGCATCCCGATCATGGTCTGGAAATCTGGGATGAGCATCACAACATTCTGCCTAACGTGCATGAAATCCTTGCCCTGATCGGGGAAGCAAATATTATACTGGCGACAGGTCATTTGCATGCTGATGAAGTGATGGTGCTGGTGGAAGCGGCAAAACAGCATAAAATCGAAAAGATCCTGATCCAACACGCAGATCTCGGGATTGCCCCGATACCGCTTGAGCTGCAGAAAGAGCTGGCTCGAAAAGGTGCCATACTGGAAAAATGTTATCTCGCCTGCTCAGCTGATTTTCAGGATCTAACTGTGGAAGAAATGGCGGAAAGCATTGAACAGATTGGGGCAGATGCCTGCGCCCTGGTCACAGACTACGGACAGGTTCACAATATTCCTCCTGTTGAAGCATTGAGCCAGTTTGTCACGCAGATGCTGGCTTGCGGGATTTCTGAGTCCGATATCGAAAAAATGGTGGTACGGAATCCAAAAACGCTCCTGGGACTGTAGATCGAAGCAAAGGAGTGAGAGATGATGGAACAACATGTGCTTGATGAAATCCGCAAAATCATACCGGAAGAACGGATCCTGCTTGACTTGCCTGATCGGTACTCCTACAGCTACGATGCTTCCTTTGGCCAGTATCTGCCTGATGTGGTGATCGCGCCTGACGATGCCCAGGAAATCAGTCAGCTCGTCAAGCTGGCCAACAAATACCATATCCCGCTGTATCCGCGCGGAGCAGCCACGTCGCTAAGCGGTGGTCCGCTTCCGGTGGAAGGCGGAATGGTGCTGGACATGTCGAGGTTAAATCGTACATTAGTCATTGACCGGGAAAATTTATTGGCGATTGTCTCACCGGGCGTGATAACGGCTGATATCCACAAGAAAGCGGAAGAAGTAGGGTTATTTTATCCTCCTGATCCCAGCAGCTCGCATGTCTCAACGATTGGCGGCAACCTGATGGAAAATTCGAGCGGACCCAAGGGACTGAAGTACGGAACGACCAAAGAATATGTGATTGGGCTGGAGGTCGTTACGCCTACAGGTGACATCATACGTACCGGGGGCAAAACGGTTAAAAATGTTACAGGGTATGATTTGACCCGATTAATCGTTGGTTCCGAAGGTACACTCGGTATTATCACCGAGGCGATTTTGCGCTTGATCCCCAAGCCGCAAGCGAGAAAAACGCTGTTGGCCGCATTTAACCGGTTGGAGGCTTCTGGTCATGCGATTACCAAGATTTTGTCATCCGGCATCTTGCCGGCAGCGATGGAATTGATGGATAACGCTTGTATTCGCTCTGTGGAGCATTACTCCCCTTGTGGACTTCCCATTGATGCGGAGGCGCTCATCATCATCGAAGTGGACGGCCATCCCAAAGCGGTTGAAGAAGAGATCGTCAAATGTGCCGCTCTCTGTGAGGAGCAGGGCGCCGTTAGCGTACGCGTAGCCCAGAACGAAGCAGAGCGTCAGGAAATCTGGAAGGCAAGAAAAATGGTATCCCCAGCCATTACCCAAATGGGGCCGACCAAAATTTCCGAGGATGCAACAGTCCCACGCAGTCAAATCCCGGCGATGATGAAGCGGCTACAGAAGATACGTGAGAAATATCAGTTGAATCTGGTCGTGTTCGGCCACGCCGGGGACGGCAACCTGCATCCCAATATCATTACGGATAAACGGAACATAGAGGAGATGAAGCGGGCAGAGGATGCTGTGAGCGAAATTTTTGAGGCCGCTGTCTCCCTCGGTGGGACGCTTTCCGGCGAGCACGGCATCGGGACGATGAAGGCCCCCTACATGGAGATGGAGCTTGGAGAAGTTGGCCTGATGATGATGAAAAAAATCAAGCAGGCGTGGGACCCGAACAATATTTTGAATCCAGGCAAGATCTTTCCCAAACCGGGGCAGACGAAGGTGGTGTTAACCGAATGAGTCGACCTGTTGGAGGGGGAACCCATTCGCAAAAATTGTTCGATCTGGCACATGACGCCACCAACCAGTGCGTCCAATGCGGTTACTGTCTGCCTGCTTGCCCGACGTATGAATCGATGGGGAAAGAGACAGCTTCTCCGCGCGGCAGAATCAACTTGGTAAAGATGGCGGCAGAAGGAAAAATGGATGTGCAGCAAGACTTGGCCAAGCCGATCGATTTATGCCTGGGCTGCAGAGCCTGTGAGGTGGCTTGTCCCGTTGGTGTGCCATATGGTCACATCCTGGAGGCGGCAAAAGAGGTAATCGCCGATGCGGACTCGAGCCAGCCATCTACAGGACTTCGCGGCAAACTAAAAACGATGATTCTTTCTCATCTCTTTCCATACCCGAGGAGGCTGCGAGCCTTGGGCAATCTCGTCTGGCTGTACCAGAAGCTCGGGTTCGACAAACTGGCGCGCAAAACACGGTTGACCCAACTGTTCCCCGAGCCCCTCGGCCAGTTTGAAAAAGTGCTTCCACCCTTGGAGTCCCCTGCCAAGCGAAACAAGTGGGGCACAATCATTCCCGCCAAGGGTGAGAAAAAAGCGAGAGTAGCTTTTTTTCCGGCTGTATCATGGACGCGATGATGCACCAGACCAATCGCTACTCGATTGAACTGCTCTCGCTGATCGGATGTGAAGTGATTATTCCAGAAGGGCAGAACTGCTGTGGCGCGCTCCACGCGCACCAGGGATTGACGGATCAGGCGAAGGAACTGGCCAAGGCAAATATAGAGGCTTTTGTACAACTGGGAGCCGACTACTACATTAACAACGCCGGTGGTTGTGGTGCGATCCTGCGAGAGTACGATCACCTATTGGCCGACGAAGCGGAATGGGCAGAGCGAGCCAAGGAATTCGTCGCCAAGTCAAGAGATATTACCGAGGTGCTTGTCGAGTACGGTCCGCTGCCTTTCAGCAAGCCATGGGAGGGGATCATTACCTACCAGGACTCCTGCCACTTGCGCAATGTCCAAGGTGTCGTAAAGCCCCCCCGTCAGCTTTTGCAATCCATACCGGGTGCAAGCTATGTGGAACTTGAGGGCAGTGAGAGCTGTTGCGCTTCTGGGGGTATCTATAACCTGCTGCACTTTGAAGAGTCGATGAAAATTCTTGACGCCAAAATGGATAATGTGCGAGATACAAAAGCGACGACCATCGTCACGACCAATCCGGGTTGTTTGCTTCAGATGAAGTTGGGGGTTGAAAGAGAGGAACGATCAGAAAATCTGAGAGCGCTTCATATCGTCGAAGTATTGGCCGAGGCTTGTGGAATCAGATAACGTATTTATCGATACCCAGCCAGGAGTCTTGATGCTTCCGTATCAAAACCTACAAATCGTCCAGGTTATAGATATAAGGCTGCCTACGGTGAGGCAGCCCTTTTTTTTCAAAGAGAGGGGGGGAAATGTTATTTGCGCTTGGCACTTGCGATAGCGAAATTTGTTGCTACACCAATCAAAAAAACACCGATCAGCCACTTGATGGAGGCATGATGTTGGTCGCCAACAGCAGTAAGGATCGTACTTGCCCCCATTAACAGGAATAAAACGGCCAGGTGTCTAGGTTCCATCTTTCCCACCTCGGATTTGAGAGATACGCGTCATGTAGGTGCTGGGGACTGCAACGCTTCTTAGATGAAATGAACGAAAACAGCATGCAGACACAAATCAGCCACCATGTGTGATAGGATGGCATACTCCAGGCCTTTTTTCCAAAATAAATACCCGAAAAAAATTCCCAAAAGACTGTTCAGGACGATGCCGCGGGCGACAAGGAGAGGTGTAAGCTCCCCAAAAGCTTGCTCGGTAGCGGGAAGATGCAACAAGCCAAAAATCGTTGCGGCCGTTACGATGGCAACCCAGTAGTAGACCGAAGGGATCATCCCCGTATGATGGCGGTGAAATAGTTTGATGAGGACCCATGCGATGAGGGTCATGAGAAACAAACGGACTTGGACCTCCTCCACTACCCCGCCATAAAAGATCGTTAATACTCCTTTCCACCACTCTGCAGGTTCTTGCATTACCTCAGGTACCGCCATAAAAGGCAAAAACAGATAACGATCCAACAGCATGATGAGTAGCGAGCCGATGATCGCTCCCATCGCGCCGATTACAGCCCAGGAAATGGAGAATCGAGGGGGAGCTTGATCCTGATTTCGATACAGCAAACGATGGAGAAGGGGTGCTTTGAGTCCGATCTGCTGCCCTAGTCTGAGTCCGATCCATGCCAGGATAAAAGAGAGGATGGCTACCTGCAGCCCGCCTAACGAGGCAATGGCGGCAAGCGGCAGACCCGTTTGTTCCATCATCTCATTGACAGATATGCCAAGCAGGTCATCGATAATGAAATAGATGGTAAAACCGCCGACAAAACTTAAACATCCGAGTAAAAAGGCGACTCTTAGTTGCTTGGCCCTGTCCATCTGACGTTCTCTCCTTTGACTTGGTTTTCTTTGGTCTGCAAGGATTTCCACTTTTTATGTTCCTCCTGCGTTCGGATGCAGAAATAATAAGTACAGCGATCCACACCCAAATATTATTATTACTAATAATGATAATAATAGCTCGCTGTTTATTCGTCAATACAGAAGCATAGTTTGATGATCGGAACCATCGAAGGGCTGATCTTTCCCGGATTCAGTCCAGTTAGAACCGTTGCATACATGAGGAAGGGCTGGGTCATTTCACCCAGCCCTCTACTGCTAATGATACAGACACGCTGCAATGTTGTGTAATGGAGTGGTTAACGCAAAGCTTGAACCAAGCTTTCCCCAAAATCTTTGGCTCCGTCTGGACCATTGCTCGTGATAATATCTTTATGAGCAACGACGTTTTCTACTACGTATTCTACGTCGTTGGCTTTCAATTCGTTAATCATCACGTCTACCGGGTAGCATGTTGCTTTCCGTCCAGAGAGCAGGCCTGTTTTGGCCACAACCACAGAGCCGGCGCAAATCCCGGATACGAGAACGTTTTGGGTGTGGGCTTGTTTCAAGAAGTCGAGCAGTTCTTGATTGCCCCATAAGTGATCAATTGTACCAGATCCCCCGATGACACCAACAACATCATACACATCAGGCGACTCCGTAGAAAAGATCGTCTCAACATTCGTCTTTCCGTTATTGTCGCCTGTCACTTCACCGACGGCTGTACTTGCAATCGTAACGGCAACCCCTGCGTTTTCCAAGGCTGCTTTGGGCTGGAACAATTCATCCTCATTAAATCGATCTGGTGGTATAATAAACAGAGCTTTCTTAGTCATGATGTTTTACCTCCTCGATATTCCATCCTGTCTTGTCGACATAAGCAATTGTATCGTGAGCTTTCTTTACCGTGAAGAATGCACTTTTTTGTAAGGAGGTAACCCGAAAGTAACTAACAAAGAAGGAGTTCATTTCGATGACGGATGCATTGCGAGAGGAAATCAAAGAAAAAATCGTAAATGGAGATTATCATTGTGAGAAAGAACTAACGTTGTCTATCATTAGCGGCAAGTGGAAAATCGTGATTATTTGGCATCTAGGTGTAGAAGGACCGCATCGGTTCAGTGATCTCCAACGATTATTTCCTAAAATATCCCATAAGGTGCTGTCCAATCAACTGCGAGAACTTGAAGAAGATGGCATTATCTATAGAAAAGTGTATCCGGAAGTTCCTCCCAGGGTTGAGTACTCTATGACGGAACTGGGTATGACGCTTCTCCCTATTGTTCAAATGATGTACGAATGGGGAAAGAAGCGAATCGAACAGTTTAAAAAGGAGAATGGACACCAGTAATGGATGTATACAGGCCCCGGCTAACGGGTGACACGAATGGGAAGGCATATCCATCACCTGTGGAAGATCTTGCCGTATCGATTTCCGTTGATCTCAGCGGCAGGAAGCACGCCGGCCATGCTCTGGACGTCAATCCCCCCTGATCGTGTATAGAATGTGAAGCAAAGCTAAAGACGTATAGGAGAAGAAAAGCCACCGATCACTGTGAGTGAAGCTGGTGGCTTTTTGGTCGTTGCTATCCGTTGTTATTCATGTGGGAGAGATTCTTCAACAGATTTTCGCTGCTTTTTTCCAGAGAAAGAGGGAACAGCTTTACTTTATTGGGGGCTATGTTTTTCATCTCATGGTATACAGCCGAGGAGGCATACACTTGATCGGCCTCATCCAATGCTTGCCGGAGATCTCTTTTGTTGTCAGCGCCGACAGGGAAACTCTCAATATGCTGAATGCCGGCATCTTTTACACGCTGCAGCATCCATTGGCCGCCTTGTTTGCCAAGACAGACAAAGGCAACGCGACTTCCCGCATCCATTCTGGCAATATCCAGCAAGGGGGCCATGTCCGCCGTTGCGCCAATCGTGAACAATGGCTTTGCTTTGGCGGAAAGCAGCGCTTTCACTTCATCGTCGTGATTAAGCGTGGTCACCACAACGTCAGACTGTGTTAATGCTTCCTCAAGCAACACGTTGCCGCTCACAAGGTCTTCCAGAAACAGCGGGCGAACCTCTGCATGGGTGCAGCGCTCCACCTCACGTTTGTAGAAGAGATGATCGTGCTCCCGACATTCGATAAACAAGATTCGTGTCTTGTGGACCGCTGCGTTGTTATGCAGCTGTACGAATGCGCAGCTGGCGTAAACCAACTCATACAGGTCGAGCCCTTGTTCCTCTGCTGCCGTAAACATGCTCTCCAAAAGAGCATGCATCGCGGTTCTCGTTTTCTTCAACGCTTCAATGATCGGTCCATCGACCACCTGTGTCCCGCGTCCTTTTTGAATGGCAACAATGCCTTCGTCACGCAATTGGGTGTAAACGAGGTTTACGGTATTGCGGTTTACTTTTAATCTATCAGCAAGCTGGCTGGCTGGTGGCAGAAGCTCTCCTGGCTTGATGGCGCCAATTCCAATCATCCATTTCAGCTGTTCCTTGATTTGTGTATTTAAGCTAAAGGTAAAGCTGGGATCAGTTTGCAGGACAACTCCTTTTTCCATCATCCCACCTCCATACCTAGAGTAATAGGTTTGTATATATTATACACCTACACATCTCATTGCAAAAGTCAAAATGATCATCTTTCCTTCGCGCTACTTGACAACCACGATGTCTCTTTCTCCCTAGAAGAAAAATAAGTGTTTGAAAAAGTGTTGACAGCTGAACTTTCACTAGGATATTATCATAAACAACCAAATAACCATATACCTAGTTATTCGGTTAAATAGTTCAGTTCGTCAATCAGTTGAATGTCCAACCACAACGGACCCAACAGTTCATGTTGCCCAAAAGGAGAGAGGAAGATGAGCGTGAGGGAGATGCTTTACACGTACTTTGCAAAAATGCGCGGAATAGGCAGCAGCCCGTTACAGGTTGTTCCCAAAACAGCATTCATTGGGCTGCTGGGTGGATTTATCTCGATAGGCATTTTGGCATATCTGACTGTCCAAACCACGAGCGTGTGGCTGATGGCTCCATTCGGAGCAAGCTGTGTGCTGGCATTTGGCGTCTGGGATGCTCCCTTGTCTCAACCGCGCAACATTGTAGGGGGGCATCTCATCTCCACTGCGGTAGGGATCGCCATGTATCACCTGTTTGGAAATGAGGTTTGGGTGGTGGCGCTAGGGGTTGGGCTGGCCATCGCGCTGATGCATCTCACGCGTACGACACATCCTCCTGCCGGAGCAGACCCGATCGTGGTCATCCTTGCAGGGAGTACCTGGTCTTTCCTGATCATGCCTGTATTGGTCGGTTCACTTGTGATCGTTCTTACCGCTCTGGTGGTGAACAACCTGGACAGGGAGAGACAGTATCCCAAGTTTTGGCTGTATGCCAACTTTTGCAAGAGGATAAGAAGGGTTGCCGGACAGGCATGTGGCAATCCTGCGAGTAGGATTGCCACTTTCTTTGTTGCTCATTTTCAGTTAGGTTGGTACATTATATATACTCAACAAGAGAGCTTGTAGAAGAAAGGAGAAAAGCACATGAATTACGGTGATCACATAAAAAATCGTCTGAAACGCGTTGAAGGACAAGTCCGAGGAGTGCTTGGCATGATTGAGGCGGATAAAGATTGCAAGGATGTCGTAGGCCAACTGGCAGCTATCCGTTCAGCTATCGACAAGACCATTGCGGTCATTGTTGCTGAGAACTTGGCCACCTGTATTCGCGACGAGATCGAACAGGGGGGGAATGCGGATCAAATTGTGCAGGAAGCCATTTACTTACTGGTAAAAAGCAGATAAGGAAGGCACTACGCGATATCTTCATGGCCAAAATATAAACTTGACAGGAAAGCACTTGTTTTTTAATATACGTATAGGGGTATATGTATTATTTTTTTACAAACGTTAATACCCATACAGGTATATGTATATAGGGAGGAGGATTGTATGAACAAGCAAGATAAAACAACGCTCATCGTTTTTGATGGTGATCTAGACAAAGCAATCGCCAGCTTTATAATTGCCACTGGCGCAGCCGCCATGGGGAAAAAAGTGACGATGTTCTTTACTTTCTGGGGGTTGAACATTTTGCGGAAAGATATGGCCGTTCCTGTGAAAAAAGGGCTGCTGGAAAAAATGTTTTCCTGGATGATGCCGCGTGGGCCAGAAAAGCTGGGGATTTCCAAGATGAACTTTGGCGGACTGGGGGCCAACATGATGAAGTTTATCATGAAGAAAAAAAATGTAGCTACGCTCGCAGAGTTGATGCAAATGGCCAAAGAGCTTGATGTAGAAATGATCGCTTGCACGATGTCTATGGATGTAATGGGCTTTAAGGAAGAAGAACTGATAGATGGCCTTCAATTTGCCGGAGTCGCAACCTATCTCGCTGAAGCAGATCAAGCGAACATCAATCTGTTTATTTAAACATTGGGTGATGCAATAAGCCGCACTCTAGCTCTTCGAGATGGAGACTCTCATGAGAAGTAGACCAGGATTTGAAACTAGATGGTATATGGTTCAGCTATTTCTATGTACAAATGAGGAACGATGGGAGTCGAACGCCGTATCGGCTCTCGCCTGCCTCAATTGCTGGGGAGGGGGAGTGCATGACATCATCACTGCTGGTCGTCTTGTTTTGCATCGGATTTGTCGGTTCATTTCTTTCCGGTCTGGTCGGCATCGGGGGCTCCATTATCAAGTATCCGATGTTGTTATATATTCCTTCAGCCTTAGGGGTTGCTGTCTATACGGCCCATGAGGTATCCGGCATTAGTGCGGTACAGGTTTTCTTCGCGACCCTTTCGGGTGTATGGGCACTGCGTAAAGATAATCTGATCCACTACAAGCTGGTTGTTTACATGGGGAGTGCGATTATCCTCGGAAGTTTCGCTGGGGGATACGGCGGTAAATATCTTGCGCCAGAGACAATCAACTTGATCTATGGGAGCCTGGCAGCGATTGCCGCCATCATGATGTTCATTCCCAAAGTGGACATCGATCACATGTCATTGCAACAAGTGACGTTTAACCGAACGATTGCTGTCCTTAGCGCTCTCGCTGTCGGGATGGCATCCGGAATTGTGGGGGCAGCCGGCGCCTTCATTCTGGTACCCATTATGCTCTTGGTGTTAAAGATCCCTACACGTGTAACCATCGCATCCTCGCTGGCAATCACCTTTCTCTCATCGATCGGCACAACGATCGGGAAAGTGATGGCAGGAGACGTTCTGTTCTGGCCTTCGGTGATTATGGTGGTGGCAAGCATTTTGGCAGCTCCTCTGGGAGCGCGGATTAGCAAGCGTATCAATACGAAGGCCCTGCAAACGATTCTGGCGGTAATGATCCTGGGTACAGCTATAAAAATCTGGACGAACCTATTCACTTCATAAAGGAGGAGTACTTCATATGGATCACATCGCGGTAAATCGATTCCATTGACTGCAAAGGACTTGCATGTCCGATGCCAATCGTCTGTAGCAAAAAGGCCATGGACCAAGGCTGGAGAAGTCTTGGAAGTAGTCGCGACCGACCGGAAACACAATCAGAATAGAAGGGGTGAGCAACATGGCAGCAACAGCCATCAACGCAAAAGAACTTCATCAGAAAATGGAGCAGGGAGTGGTGATTCTGGATGTACGGAACCCTGATGATTACCAGGAGTGGAAAATAGAAGGGGAACATCTAACCTCACTCAACATCCCGTACTTTACCTTTCTGGATGATAATGAAGCGGTTTTCGACCCGCTTCCCCAAAGTGAAGAAATCGTCGTCATCTGTGCCAAAGGGAGAAGCGCTCAGATGGTTGCAAATATCCTAGATGAGAAGGGATACAACGTAAGTTACCTGGAGAAAGGGATGCGGGAGTGGAGTCAGTTCTATCATCCGGTGACTGTCGTATCAGAAGAGCAGTTCACAATCATTCAAGTCAATCGGTTGGCAAAAGGCTGCCTATCCTATCTGGTGATCTCTGAGGGGCAAGCACTTGTCGTCGATCCCAATCGACATGTTGACGAGTATCTTCGCCTGGCAGAACAGGAAAATGCGAGCATCGCTCATGTTATCGACACTCACCTGCACGCTGACCATATTTCAGGTGGGTCCGAACTAGCGGAAAAGACGGGGGCCACCTATTACATTGCCTCCAGCGAGATGCAGGATTCCTCCCTGCGTTATGAACCGTTGGAACAGCACAAAAATCTACAATATGGTGCCGTGCAGCTGCAGGTCATTGCCATTCCGACACCTGGACACACACCGGGGAGTGTGTCGGTGCTTGTGAATGACAAATACCTTCTCTCCGGCGACACCGTTTTTGTTGGTGGTCTCGGGCGACCAGACCTTGGCGGTAAAGCGAGAGAATGGGCACAATCTCTCTACGATACGGTATTCAAAACGATTGCCCCGCTTTCAGACGAGGTATTGGTATTGCCGGCCCACTACGCCGACATCAAGGAAATCAACGAGGGCGGCTGCGTGAGTGCCCGTCTCGGGGAGATCCGCAAAAGGAACGAAATCATGCGTACCGAAAACCGCGAGCAGTTCACGGAATTAGTCGCGGACACAGCAGGAGCAACGCCACCAAACTATGAGGAAATAGTGCAGATCAATAGGGGGATTGTTCACGTATCGCCGGACAAAGCAACAGAACTGGAATTTGGACCAAATCGCTGCGCTATCCATCATGGGTAAATCAACCCGTCATAGATAAGTCAAGGAGGTAAAGTGAAAATGAAAGCAGATATTGTTGTTGATGCAAAGGGATTGTCCTGCCCGATGCCGATCGTTCGGGCCAAAAAAGCGATGGACGGACTGCAACGTGGTCAGATCATGGAACTAGAAACGACAGATAAGGGCGCCTTGAACGATTTTCAGGCATGGGCCCGACAAAATCATCATGAGCTTCTAAAAGCAGAGGAGGACAACGGTGTGATCCGGTTCTTGGTGAAGAAAGGGTAAGCAAGCCGAAAACAAGGCATCGTTCGTACCAACAACCACATTGATGTTCCAAAACCCTTGAGAAATCAGGGGTTTTTGTTTTTCCTCACACAAACGTGATAAAAATCACGGCAGCAATAGGATGAAAAAACTATCATTACAAACAAAACCATCGCTCTTCCATAGTGGAGTAGCCTTTCCGTCCTATTTGCTCACTGGAGGGCATGGTTACTCCACTCCAGGCATAAAAAGGAGGAAAAAACGATGAAGTACAACGACAACTTTCTAAGAAGCTGTAGAAAAGAAGAAGTGGACACGATTCCGGTTTGGTACATGCGCCAGGCGGGCAGATATGACCCGGACTATCGCCGAATCAAGGAGAAGTACTCGCTATTGGAAATATGCGCGATACCGGAACTGGCTGCGGAAGTGACGATGATGCCGGTGAAAAAGCTAGGGGTAGACGCTGCCATCCTATACTCGGATATTATGAATCCTGTTGCATCGATCGGGATTGACTTTGATATCGTCAAAAACGTTGGCCCGGTTATCCACAATCCAATCCGATCAGCCCGGGACGTGGAGCAGTTGCGTCCTATCGATGTGGAAGGGGATTTACCGCATGTTTTACAGACCATCCAGATCCTTGAGCGTGAACTAGCTGTGCCGCTCATTTCGTTTGTAGGTGCGCCGTTTACGATTGCCAGCTACCTGATCGAAGGCAAGTCTTCCAAGAAGTATGTAAAAACAAAAGCGCTGATGTACAATGAGCCAGAGCTTTGGGGTTCGCTGATGGACATATTGACGAACATGGCTGTCACCTACATTCGAGCGCAAATGGGCGCGGGGGCAAAAGCGGTGCAGGTGTTTGACAGTTGGGTAGGGGCGCTCTCCCCCGGGGCTTCCGGAAGTATGTCCTGCCTTCACTCAAACGCATTTTCTCGGAACTGGCTGATCTTCCTCAGCCAAAGATCTATTATCCAGGTGTAAGTTCTGGTGAACTGCTATGCGAATTGAGAGAAATAGAAGCGGACGTGATCGGATTGGACTGGCGGGTATCGATCCGCGAAGGACGACAACGGGTTGGGGAACGATTCGTCATACAGGGCAATCTCGATCCGACGGTGCTAACCGCACCCATACCAGTTATTCAACATTACGCCAGGCAGATCGTGGATCAGGGAGTCGAAAAACCAGGGTACATATTTAATCTCGGCCACGGCGTCTTTCCGGAAGCATCACTGGATCATTTAAAAGCTTTGACGGAATATGTGCACAACTATCCTGCAGCGGTGCTGCGAGACATGTCGGCAGGAAGGGGAGCCTGATCTGATGTCCCACAATAGCGTCGGGGTTCTTGTTATGTCGTACGGTACGCCTGCCAGCCTGGATGATGTGAAGACGTATTATACACATATTCGCCGTGGGGTGCCGCCGACTCAGGAACAACTGGCAGCCTTGGTCTCTCGGTACGATTCGATAGCAGGAGGGTGTTTTCCCCTGCGAAAGAACACGGATGAACAGGCTGCTGCGCTGCAGTTGACACTGGATCGGGAGTATTCGTTCTCCGAATACGTCTGTTTTCAAGGTCTGAAGCATGCCCCTCCTTTTATCGAAGAAGGAGTGGAACAGATAGCGGCAGCCGGAATACGCAAGGCCGTAGGAATTGTGCTGGCGCCTCATTATTCCGCCTTGAGCGTTGGAGCCTACATCGAACGGGCCAGAAAGAAAGCGAAAGAACTTCACCTCGATATGCGCTTCGTCAAAAGCTACCACGATCATCACCTGCTGATCCAAGCGCTCGCGACTCGGGTGAGACGGGGGCTTGACCGTTTCCCCCTAGCAGACCACCCTCAGGTTCGCGTTATTTTTACTGATCACAGTCTCCCCGCAAGCATTCTGGAAAGAGGAGATCCATACCCTGAACAGTTGATGCAGACCTCCTGCCTGGTCGCTAAAATGTCGGGCGTCACCAATTGGCAATTCGCATGGCAGAGTGCGGGACGGACCGATGTGCCGTGGCTAGGTCCCGACATTTTGGACGTGTTGGAAACGGTCTGCCGCCAGGAGAGGGTCAAGAACGTGCTAATCTGTCCGGTTGGATTTGTTTCTGACCACTTGGAAGTGCTTTACGACATTGATATCGAATGCAGACAGTTGGCGGAGTCGTTTGGCATGCAGTTGGAACGGACGGAGATGCTGAATGCAGACCCCGCTTACATGAAACTTTTGGCCGAAGTGGTTCACCGTGCGGCTGAAGAAGGATGATGCGAAGATGAGTGAGTCGGGCAAGCGCGTGCTGATTGCTGGTGGCGGGATCACCTGCTTGAGCGCTGCTTATGAGCTGAAAAAGCGGTTTACCGAACGAGGAGAGCAAGTTCGAATTACCCTCGTTGAACAGGAGGATCGGTTTGGAGGAAAAATCGCCACGCTGCGGAAAGATGGGTTTGTCATCGAAAGCGGGCCAGATTCTTTTTTAGCCAGAAAAAAGGCGATCCTGGACGTCACAAAAGAGCTGGGACTGGAGTCGGAACTTATCGCGACCAGACCGGAAGCGAAAAAAACCTATATCTTCCGAAAGCAAAAGCTTTGTCCCATTCCCCCGGGATTGGTGATGGGCATCCCCAGCCGGCTGCTCCCCTTTCTTACGTCCGGCCTGATCTCACCATTTGGAAAAGCGAGAGCAGCCATGGACCTGATCCTGCCATGCAGACAGGCGGACGGAGATGAATCAATCGGCCAATTCATTGAACGGAGATTCGGGAGAGAGATGCTGGATCGAGTCGTCCAGCCGCTTCTGGCGGGTATCTATTCTGGAGATTGTCGGACATTAAGCCTTCAGGCCACATTTCCCCATTTGCAGGAGATAGAGAGAAAACACCGAAGTCTGATCCTTGGAATCATGAAAGGCGTAGGGCAAGCGTACACTGCTACATCACCCTCCAGTTCTTCAACCGGGCTGCCTGAACATGTCAAGGGCAGTCTGTTTCTCTCCTACCGAAATGGGCTGTATACAATTGTAGAGAAGCTGTTGGAGCAGTTAAGCGATGCGGAACAGGTGACAGGCGCAAAAATTGTGAAGCTTGAGGTGAGACAGGAGGAGGGAAGGATCTGGTACCGCACGATCTCCTCGAACGGCAGGGAGTTTGCCGCGGACGCCGTCATTCTGGCATTGCCAGCTTACGCGTTGGCGCATGTTTTCCCCCGTCTTGCATCGATCCGATCACTTGGGAGGATGCCGTACGTCTCCGTAGCCAATGTGGTGCTGGGATTTAAGCGAGAGCAGATCGTGCATCCTTTGGACGGCTCGGGTTTTGTCATCCCTCCTTGTGAGGGAAGGTTCGTCACCGCTTGTACGTGGACATCGTCGAAATGGAGCCATACGTCACGTGAGGGGCACGTGCTGCTTCGCTGCTATGTAGGACGTACGGGAGATGAAGAATGGATGGGGATGGATGATGATGAGATCATAGAAAGTGTCATGCACGAGTTGTCGGAAACGATAGGGGTCCGGGCTCAGCCGATTATTGCAGAAGTAAATCGTCACCTGAAAGCGATGCCGCAGTACGAAGTAGGTCACTTAGCGCGAGTTGCCCGTATTCATGAAGTATTGTCCGAACGGTACCCTGGGGTGTTTGCCGCCGGGGCGGCTTTCCACGGCATTGGCTTGCCTGATTGTGTACGTCAGGGAAAAGAAGCGGCAGAGCAGGTGATGAACTACCTGCTATACTCTGACAAGTAAGGAGGGTTCGATGAAAAAAGGATATCTCCCTAACCAACATGGTGCCTGGGCGATGCTGATCATTCCGTTCCTATTCGGCATGATCGCAGCAAAGCCTGTTTGGCTTCATGCACCGCTGTTTCTTGTCTGGCTGCTGGTATACCTGTTTTCATATCCGTTCCTTCAGTGGATCAGAACCGGTAGGACAGCGCTCTACGGGACGCCCATGCTATTGTACGGAAGTTTGCTAATACCGAGTGGAGTGGCCGTGCTCGTTATCCATCCAGCTTTGGGCTGGATGGTCCCCCTGTTCGTTCCACTCTTTCTAGTCAACTGCTATTATGCCCGGATCAATCAGGAACGTTCGCTGATCAATGATCTGGCTGCTGTCGTTCAGTTCAGTTTGATCATCTTTGTCGTGCAGCAGGCAGGAGGAGGAAGCAGTGGAGAAGTTGCCGCAGAGTTATTCGCGATAAGTCTCATGTATTTTACGGGAACGGTTTTTTATGTAAAAACAATCATTCGCGAAAAACACAATAAGAAGTACTATTTTTACTCTATCGGTTATCACCTCGCTATCCTGGTCATGACGGCGATCTGGTTTCCGCTCGGGCTGCTAATACCGTTCGCCGTTTTGCTCGGTCGGGCGATCTGGACTCCACGAATGCGAGTAACGGTTAAGCAGGTCGGGATACTGGAGATTCTGTTCTCTGTTCTAATCACCTGTTCCGTGCTGTATGTCTACCTGACATAGGAGAGGGGAACACAGGGGAACTCGGTTGGATTTTTGGTTTGGTCACAGTTTTTTCGCAATTAACTTTTCATTTTTCTGGTTTGTGAGGGGCATCACTTTATCCGTTTTGGTGGCGATGTATCGTTTACTTGCCTAATACAAACCAAACGGAAAGGAAGTAGATGACATGGCTGCCGAACCATCGAAGGGTTATATGCTGCAACCCGAACGAAGAACCCAACCGGGGCCCCAAAATGCTCTGCTCAAATCAGTACTGGTCTTTGTGCTGATTGCCAGCTTCTCTGTTTTGCTGCTGGGCGGTTACTGGATCTTCAAAGACCAAGCGCCGCGTCCCGAGAAGGTTGTCAGCGCTGCCGGAGATGTCCTCTTTACAAAAGAGCGCCTGATAGGAGGTCAGGCCGTTTTCCAAAAATACGGTCTGATGGATTACGGCACCGTACTGGGACATGGTTCGTATCTCGGTCCCGATTACACGGCAGAAGCTTTGAAGGTGTATGTAGACGGCATGCACGCCTACTACGCACAAAAAGAGTACGCGATGCCGTTTGACCACCTGACGAGCGAGCAGCAAAACAAGATCAAGCAAGCAGTGATTGCGGAGATCAAGCAGAACCGTTATGACCCGAGTTCACAAACGTTGTATCTAACCGAGGCACAGGTCTCTGGACTGGATGATGTGCGAAAGTTCTATCGCCAGGTGTTTACAGCAGGGGACGGACACGGAATCCTGCCCGGTCTGATCAAGGAATCCGATGTCCCGGAAAACGGACGCCAGTACGTGGCTGAAGGCGATCAGATCACGCAAATCGCCGACTTTTTGGACCGCCTGGCTGTCCAGTACGTATCGGCCTGGTGAAGATATCACCTATACCAACAACTGGCCCTATTTCGAGGAGGCTGGAAACACGATGTCCTACTCTGCTTTGTGGTGGAGCGGGGCAAGTGCAACCCTGCTGATCTTGTTCATCGGCATCACTTTGTACATCCACCACGGCTACCGTTTTGACATGGAAGAGGCGTACCAGCCGGGCCATTTCCCCGTCATCAATCTGAAATTACTGCCGGTCACGCCGTCCCAGAGGAAAACGGGAAAATACTTCACAGTGGTCATCCTGCTGTTCTTAGTTCAGTCCTTGCTCGGCGGGCTATTGGCTCACTACTACCTGGAGCCAGATACGTTCTTCGGCGCGGATTGGGTAGCGGAGTGGTTCCCCTTCAGCATCGCCAAATCGTATCACCTGCAGTTGGCGATCTTCTGGATCGCAACGGCCTGGTTGGGCATGGGCATCTACGTTGCTCCGCTGGTTGGAGGACGAGAACCAAAAAAACAAGGGCTGCTTGTCGACATGTTGTTCTGGGCACTGGTCGTGCTTGTCGCTGGCAGTACGATTGGCGAGTGGTTGGGCATCAACGGCTATCTCGCAAACGCCTGGTTCTTGTTTGGCCACCAGGGTTGGGAATACCTGGAGTTGGGCCGCATCTGGCAGGTGGTACTCGCAATCGGCATGCTGATCTGGCTGTTCATCGTATATCGGGGATTAAAGGACGGGCTCAAACAAGAGTCAGATAAAGGTGGTCTGATCCACCTGCTGTTTTACTCGGCAATCGCCGTGCCGTTTTTCTATCTGTTCGCGTTCCTGATCAATCCCGGAACACACTTCACGTTTGCCGATTACTGGCGTTGGTGGATTATTCACTTGTGGGTTGAGGGAATCTTTGAAGTATTTGCGGTTGTCGTAATCGGGTTTTTAATGGTGCAAATGGGTCTGACAACCAAAAAATCAACGGTTCGTGCCCTCTATTTTCAGCTCATCCTGCTGCTCGGTTCCGGGGTTATCGGGATTGGACACCACTACTACTACAACGGATCGTCCGAGGCCTGGATCGGATTGGGTGCGGTCTTTTCCGCTCTCGAAGTCATCCCGCTTACATTGCTCATCCTAGAAGCGTACGGCCAGTATAAAATGTTGACGGATGGAGGGGAGATTTTCCCCTACAAAGCACCATTCTGGTTTCTTATTTCTGTTGCGATTTGGAACTTGGTTGGCGCGGGCGTGCTGGGCTTCCTGATCAACTTGCCGGCTGTCGCCTATTTTGAGCACGGCACAACCTTGACCCCGGCTCACGGACACGGGGCCATGATGGGCGTATATGGCATGTTTGCCATTGCCGTACTCTTGTTCTCCTTGCGAAACATCGTCCAACCGGAAAAATGGAACGACAAACTGTTGAAAGTCTCCTGCTGGGGATTAAACATCGGGCTGGCCGGCATGATTCTCGTTACCCTGCTGCCGGTGGGCATGGAACAACTAAAAGTTGCTTATGAACATGGCTTTTGGGCAGCACGTTCTGCAGACTTTTATCAGATCCCGCTTGTGAACATGCTGCTCTGGTGGCGTCTCGTGCCCGATTCCATCTTTATCGTGTTCGGTGTATTTCCGCTGACGTGGTTTGCCGTGAAGTCGCTGCTCCACCTGAGAAAACCGACGGTATCGGAAAACCCGATTGCTCCGTTCATACCAGTTTGAATGTCGTACAGGTGGGGGATGGCTTACTGCTAGATTCGACCCAACTCTTTTGGACATACTTCACATTTGAAGCCGTTTGCAAATAGTCCAAGTCGGTAATCATCATGGTTCTGTCATCCATGATCGTAATTGCTCCCGCTTGTTTCAAACTCCTCAGCGTCCGATTTACGCTTTCACGAGCGCGTCCAGCGTAGTCGGCCAATTGGGAATGCGTCAGTTTCAAAGGAATATGAATTCCCTGATCAGTAGCCAATCCGTATGTATTGGACAACCGGATCAGAGTGGAACAGAGGGCCCCCGGCTTGCCGTGCATCATCAGATCCCGAAATTTTGTTTGCGTCAATTTGTGCATGTATCCCATCCAAAGTATGAAATCAATCGCCAAACCTGGGTCCTGCTATAACAGCACTTCCAGTCGCTGTTTGAGATCAGGCCGATCTTGCATGGTCCAATCGTTTGCGCGGAAAAGCCATGCACGGTATCGCGATAAGGGTCCAGTTGTCCAAAAAAATCTCCTGCATGGTAGAGCCGTCTCAAGAAGTATATAAATGCGTACGGCGTCGGAGTGTGACCTAACTCACTGCAGGAACAGGTGATGAAGGTGACCTGCATCACAGAGGATAGAAATGATACCCCATATACTTTAGATGGAAGCACACTATGAATAGAAAGGAAGGATGAGAAATGGAGCAACGCTATTCTGGAGAAGAAAAGATTGGTCATATTGTCTCTGAGTTTCCAGGAGCAAGCAACTTGTTCAAAGAACTGAAGATTGACTTTTGTTGCGGAGGCAACCGCAGTTTGGGGGATGCAATCCGCCAAAGGAAACTGGATGAAGGGGATGTGTTGCGTCGATTGAACAAAAGCTTTGCAGAATGGAAACAGAAAGAGGCACATGACCAAACGGATTGGCGGGTAGCCCCCATCTCAGAATTGATTGACCACATCATCCATGTTCATCACGCTTACTTGCGAGTAGAGCTTCCTCTGTTAAGTGAATTCATTACGAAGCTGCTTCGGGTTCATGGTCTCACCCACGGCGAGCTTTCCACATTGCATAGACAATTCCATCAAATGAAAATCGAACTGGAGCAGCACCTGATGATCGAAGAGGAGTCGCTCTTTCCGCTGATGAAGGAATATGCGACTCATCCATCTCGGGCACTGCTCGAGAGAACCCTGAAAGGACTGCGGGATGTAGAAAACGATCACAGCGCAGTGGGCGACTATCTGCAGGAGATGAGAGCTGCAACAGAAGGATATGCCTTGCCGCATGATGCATGCAGAACATACACGATCACGTTTCACAAACTGGTGGAGCTGGAATCGGATTTGTTCCAGCATATTCATCTGGAGAACAATATTTTGTTCCCCCGGATTGAGGAACAAGCGGTGTGACAGGGGGAATGGAAAGACGAGAAAAGCCGTTTGTTTGGCAGCCCCGTAACGGATTCCCAGTTTCGGGGCTTGCTTTTTATTTATTTTAGTTCCCTTTGTTGTTTTAACGCATCCAGATCGATAATGACGATGCGGCTTCGATCTGCTTTCAAGATATCTTCCTTGCCTAGTTGGTTCAGCAGCCGATTGATGGTTTCTCTCGTCGTGCCGACAGCATTGGCAAATTCCTGGTGCGTCATCGGCAGGTTGATCGTGATTCTGTTATCTTTCATCTCTCCGTGTTGTTCGGCCAGGTGCAACAAGAAAGAGAGCAGGCGATGTTTGACGTCCTGTCCAGACAACACTTGAAGCTTTTCTTGAAGCTCCCTGATTTTATCTCCCATCACACGCATTAACTTGATGGCGATCGGCGGGGTCTGCAGCATTAAACGCTCAAACAAACGCACCGGAATAGCCAACAGCTGCGTATCGACGATGGTTTCCGCCGTTGCCGGATAGGGATCTTGATTAAAAAAGCCGGTATGTGGAAACATGTCGCCGGACTTTAAAAACGAGACGATATGTTCGTGCCCGTCTTCGTCCGTTTTATACGTTTTGACCAACCCTTCCCGAATGAAGAAGACAGCTTCCTTCTCGCTCCCTTCTGAAAAAATGACCGATTTTTTCGAAGCATACCGGGATATGGTGATTTCCTCTACTCGTTCTATTTCCTGCCTGTTCAGATCGCGGAATATGGGTACCTGTTGAAGAAATGTGGTCGTCCCTTCCTTTGTCATCTGAATCCTCCTCTTTTTATCTCTCACCGTCCAAAGCTCTAGCAATATGGTACCACATGCAACAAACCTGCCACCATTGCTGGGAGAACGGATCGGAAGAAAAGTTTGACAAAATGGTGACCTCAGGTGCAAAAGCGGCAGATGTGTGACAGCTCTCACATCTTGTGCCTGTCGCCTGGGTTAGGATAGATTCGGCGGTCGATCCAGGGAGAGGGGAAGTGATGATGCTGCCTTTTATGAAGGAGAGAGATTATCGCGAGAATCCATTTATCGTCATTTGGGAGGTGACGCGGGCGTGCGCTCTAAAGTGCCTGCATTGCCGGGCTGAAGCGCAGTATCAGGCTGATCCCCGGCAGCTGTCATACGCAGAGGGGAAAAACCTTCTTGATGATATCGCCAGGATGGATCATCCATTGGTTGTCTTTACGGGAGGCGATCCTCTGATGCGGCCTGATCTGTTTCATCTTGCTGAATATGCGATCCAGGAAAAAGGATTGTCGGTTTCCATGACACCTAGTGCGACCCCGAGGGTAACGCGGGAAGCAATTCGCCAGGCCAAGGAGGTAGGATTGTCACGCTGGGCGTTTAGTCTGGACGGTTCCTGCACCGGGATTCACGATCATTTTCGGGGTACAAAGGGGTCCTACGATCTGACGATGCGTGCGATTGGTTGGTTGCAGGAACTGGACATTCCCTTGCAAATCAACACCACAGTATCCCGTTACAACCTGCACGATCTGGAAGCGATCGCTGAGAAAGTGAAGGAAATGGGTGCCGTGCTGTGGAGTCTCTTTTTCCTTGTACCGACCGGTCGTGGTATGGAGAAGGATATGATCTCTGCAGAAGAGCACGAAACCGTGATGAAGTGGTTATGCCGTATGGGACCCCACTTGCCATACAGTGTGAAAGCAACCGAGGCTCCGCATTATCGCCGTGTCCTGTTGCAGGAGCGGGAAGGTACGGGAGCGGGTGGAGCAACGATTCCGAAGCGTGCAGATCTGCTCGGCCGGGCACCCCAAGGAGTGAACGACGGAGACGGATTCGTCTTTATCAGCCACATCGGGGAGGTATATCCAAGCGGTTTTTTACCGGTAGTTTGCGGGAACATTCGCGAGACCTCTCTGGTGGAGATCTATCGATCCTCTCCAATCATGCAGGAACTGCGGGACAAGTCGCGATTGAAAGGAAAATGTGGCGTGTGCGAATTCAAGGATTTAGGCGGAGGTTCACGCGCCAGGGCGTATGCCGTAACCGGCGATTAACTGGAGAGTGACCCATCTTGCGTTTATGTGCCCCGGAATGATCGGGCGAGATGATACGAAGGAGTGATTGAGATGAACCAAATACCTCACTGCGGCATGATGGCGGGGCAGGGGGAACAGGTGAGACTTTGCAAAGCACTGGCCCAACTGAAGAGGGAGCATGGACCGCTACGTGCACAAATGGATGCTTTTGCCGATGAGGCAGCTGTAGTTGACAAGGATCAGGCCGAAACAGACTGGGGCAAGCGGCTCTGGTTGTTGAGGGAAAAAGTGGATGCCTTTGTGCAAGAGCTGGAACCTCATTCCGAGCGGGAAGAAGGAACTCTTTTTCCGCTTATGGCCAAGTACATTGGCTGGCAGGGCGGGCCGATTGCCGTGATGGAGCATGAACACGAACTGGCAAAGCGGTACCTGAAGATGTTTCTAGAAGCGGTGGAACAACTCAAGGAACCGGTAGATGCCGCACGGGCCAAAGAGATTGCTTCATATGCCCTGCAAGCCCATGCTGTTTTAACAGATCATTTCATGAAAGAAGAGAATGTACTCTTTCCGATGGCGGAAAACATGTTGAACACGGAAGAAAAAGAGGAGCTAAACCGTGCGTTTGGCCTGTCCTGACATATTTTCTGCGGCAAATGGGCAATCGCCCCTGGTGGGATCCATTTGATAAGGCCGTACTCACTCTTTCAGGGGCATGATAGGAGACCTGGGAGGGCGTGTGGCAGAGGTTGCGATCGCTTGTCCAGCCGAGATACACAGAGTGATCTATCATCTGATTGACAGGGGGGAGCGGAGGGTATGCCGGATCAATTCATAACATCGACTGGAGCAAACACGGTTGAAATCCGCTCCTATACCATGGGGCAGGATGCCGTATTCCTCGTTACAGGGGGGGAAGCTCATATCGGGGCCGCAGCAACGGCCTTCTTTTCGGAAAAGCGGACATTTGCACGCACGTCATATCGCTGCCTGGCCATCGGGAAGGGGAACTAGCTGTCCAACTAGCCCAGATGGCTTGCCGCAGGTTAGGACGAACCGCTGCTGTACTGGTAGGTATTCATCTGGATCAACCGTCTAAGCAGGAGATTGAGTCTATCGTAGTGGAAGCAAAAAAGAAGCTGAAGCAAACACTCACGCAATGGAACGATTGATCACTTGATCTTCTTCCGTTTGCTCGCCATTGTGATTAGATGCGACAGATCTCTCTCGGGCCATTTTGCCAATGACTGATTCGGCGCAGGTACGGCGGGTCCAGGATTACAATACGACCGTCTTCATAAGAAACCGCACCTGCTTTTTTCAGACTGGCAAGAGAGCGGTTCACACTCTCTCTTGTCGTGCCAATCATATTTGCCAATTCTGTATTGGTGAATCGTTGTGAGAGCAGGATCTGTGATTCTTTTTCAACCCCATAGGTATTCCCCAAGCGCAGCAACAGCGAACAAAGCGTCCCCGTCTTACCGAACAACATCAGATCGCGCAATTTTGTCTGGGTCAGTCGATGCATCAGGCCCATCCATTTCACAAACTCCACAGACAGATCGCCATGCTGCCGCAGCAATGCTTCCAGTTCACGCTGCTGAACAATGCCAACAGTAGCATCCGCTATTATTTCCGCTCCGAAGTAATGAGTTGATGTTGCAAATGGGTCAATCTGACCAAACATATCTCCTTCGTGATACAGATAAACAATCAGGGATTTCCCATCATCAACTGCTTTCGTTATGCGAACCTTTCCTTGGGAGAGGTAGTACAGCTTATCTGCCGGGTCGCCTTCTGAAAACAGGTGGGTACCTGCGGGGAACAACTTTTCAGACATGATCTCCTTCAGCTTGGAAAATACCTTTTCAGAAAAACAGAATGTATTCTCTATGGTTGTTTTGAGATCGCTATGGATCATCAGCGACTTCCTCCCATCTTGTTTGTTTATCTTTCACTATAGAGAAATGGACTCTTGTATGGAGTGAGGAACATCACGCCCTATGATAGAGAGAGTCCGCACGGGACGGTCTCATCAGACTGCAGACAAAGTGCAGCGGCGTGGGGGAGAGCAGCTCTTTTCCTCCAGTCGCTCCGTTGCCAACCTGCGAGGAAGCGGGACTGTCCGCTGCGCCAGTCCGAAACGGGCGGTCGTGGCCAGTGGTCACCATTTTGTAAATAAGAATGTGAAGTTTATCACTTATCTGGGGAGCGATAGCCATTACATTTTAGTTGACAACGTCACCCTCGGAAAGGTGAGTGAAATGAAAAGAATTTTACCTGCACTAGACAAACTGAAATATTTTACGAAGCGTGAACGCTACTCGGACGGTTGGAGCGAAATGTCTCCGTACGGGCGAGAGTGGGAGGATGGATATCGTTCCCGCTGGCAGCACGATAAGGTGGTTCGCTCGACGCACGGAGTGGTACCATGTTCGTCATCTCGTTTTTGTTCCTAATCGCACCTGTGTTTTACCTGAGTCGGGCCAATGCCTTTTGGGATTTGATCGTCAGTGGTTTTTTCTCGGGATCGGGGGAGCCATTTTTTCGGTAGGTGTCACATCGCTTCCCAAGTATTACAGCAAGGAAAAGCACGGATTGGTAAACGGTGTGTACGGGATGGGAAACATCGGTACGGCCGTGACGTCGTTTATGGCACCGGTTCTGGCCAACATGTTCGGCTGGACGACGACGGTTCAGTTGATGATCGGGCTGCTTGCTCTCTTCGCCCTGCTCAACTTTTTGCTGGGAGACCGTAACGAGCCAAAAGTGCTGACGCCGCTCAAGTCTCAACTGCACAGCGTATCCCGCAATCCGAAGCTCTGGCTGCTCAGTTTGTTCTATTTTATTACGTTCGGAGCATTCGTTGCGTTTACCGTGTACCTGCCGAACTTCCTCGTCAGCCATTTTAATCTCGACAAGGTGGATGCCGGGTTTCGCACCGCTGGGTTCATTGTCCTCTGCACGCTGATTCGGCCGGTGGGAGGGTGGCTGGCAGACCGCTGGAACACGTTCGTCGTCCTGATGGTTGTCTTTGCCGGCCTTACCGCTGCCGGCGTGATTCTCTCTTTCTCACCTTCCATCATCATGTACACAGCGGGGTGCATGCTGGTAGCGATCTGTGCGGGGATTGGCAATGGAGCCATCTTCAAACTGGTTCCGCAGTATTTTTTGCAGCAAGCCGGAATTGCCAACGGGATCGTCGCCATGTTCGGCGGATTGGGCGGCTTCTTTCCGCCGCTGCTGCTGCAGCTGGTTGAGCAAATCACTGGGCAGATGGCGATCGGATTCATGGCTCTCTCTGAGCTTGCTCTGGCTAGCCTGATTCTGACGACCTGGTTGTACTACCAGGAACGGCTGCAGTTGTCCAAACGAATCATAGACAGTACGACACAAGGGATATTGCTGGCCGATCCCCGCGGCGTCATTCGCCAGGTGAATCCCGCTTTTACCACCCTCACCGGGTACGCAGAAGAGGAAGCGGTCGGGAAAACCCCGCGTATATTAAAGTCTGGTGAGCAGGATCGGTCATTTTATGAAAAGATGTGGAGATCGATCCGGGAGACCGGCAGTTGGCAGGGAGAGATCTGGAACAGACGCAAGAACGGGGAAACGTATCTGGAGTGGCTGACGATCAGCTCGATCCGCGACGACGCGGGTGAGGTAAAATATTATATCGGGATGTTCAGTGACATAACAGCCAAACGACAGGAAGAGGCAACCCCAATCAAACGCTCTTGAACAACCGAACAAGTAGAAACCTTGGAACGCGCCGCTCCAAGGTTTTTTACATTTGGCAGATTTCCGGAGGGCAGTCATCACAATAAATGGCTTCTTTCAAGTAGGCAAGATTTTTGATCAGAATTTGTCCATAGGGGAGCAGTTCGATCACCTCTTGCTTCTTCAACTCTTGCAGCATCCGGTTGACGCTTTCCCTCGTCAGGCCAATTAACATGGCCAAGTCCTTATTGGTCATGGAGAGATCGATGAGAATTCCGTCCGGATGAGGTTTGCCGTACGTATTGCTCATGCGAATCAACGTCGAATAGAGGGCTCCTATTTTTCCGTGGAGGAGCAAGTCGCGAAATTTTGACTGCATCCGTCTGTTAATCATGCCCAACCAACGTAGAAACTCTACACAAAATTGGCTGTTCTTGATCAACATTTTTTCCAGCCCTTGGCGGGGGACCATCCACAATTCACCCACCTTTAGCATGGAAGCAGTGAGATTGTATGTCAGTTCTTGTTCGAACAACCCGGTAACACCGACAAGGTCCCCCTCGCTTGATATCTGCAGGGTCAGTTCCTTGCCGTCCATGGTGGTTTTTGTCAGCTTCACTTGGCCTGATTGAACAAAATACACCTGATCCGCTTTTTCACCATCTAAAAATAAAACGGTACCTGGAAAACATGTTTTCTTGGCAGCCAGTGTTTCAAGACATCGCAAAAAATCGGGAGAGACCTGTTCTGCAAAGGATAAGTTGTTGCCATTCATGCGGGCTTCACTCCCAGTGGAAAATACATGACAACCATAGTATACCATCCAAGCATACCATCTGAGGTGGTCATTCTAATATAGTCATTCCTACCATGCTCATAAGTACGCAACCTGCCATTCAGAAGCATCCCTAAGGAAGTTCTTTTACCTTAATGTGACGAGTTTGTTCCTATTGTAGTCGGTGCAGGAGCAAGATGGTGTGACGAAGATCACAATGATCTGCTCGATTTTCTTCGTTTGACAAAAAAGCGTCACCATTTGTGTGAGCAATGTCACAAGGCAAGCGTGGGAACTGCATTATTCTGAGGGTGAAGATGACCACATGAGGGAGGTGTTCGGAGATGCAAGCAGGTTTTTTTCTGGCTTGTGCGGTGCTGGTTGTGATTTGGTTCATGTACGCCATAGGCAGACCGTTAACCACATTGAAGACAGCACTGTTTCTGACGTCGGCTGCCTGGATTCCCAGCTTGTTCTATCCCTATAAGGAAGTTCATTATGCGGGCTACTTTCTGCTGGCTGCCTTGATCTTCTGGATTTCCATGGAGATACTTCGGTTGGATAAAAAGGAGAGGATCGTGCAATGAAAAACAAAAGGGAAGATAGCAGAAATCTAAAGGGGACCTTGCTTTGTGTTTTTGCCCTGGGTCTGCTCATTCTCGCCTCGTGGTTCGGCATGTTGGCTATCTACCTGTCCAGACAATAAAGGAAGTAGGCGATCGTATGCATATTCACCGGTATGAAAAGTATTGGCTGGTTTTTGGCTTTTTATCGATTGTAACTTTTATCGCGTTTATGTTTGTCATGACATTTTCCACAGGTCACCACACGGCCGGCGGCATGGAGGTGATTGATCCGGAGAAAGTAGCGGAGACACCTCCGTTTGACAAGCCGGGTCTTAAAAAAGTGGGGGAGAACACGTACGAAGCAGTCGTTGTCGCTATGGCTTTTGGCTACAATCCGGCCAAGCTGGAAATTCCCAAGGGAGCGAAAGTTCACTTCAAGGTGACCAGTCAAGACGTGATCCACAGTTTTAGCATTCCCGGAACGAATGTAAACATGCAGATCGTCCCCGGCCATATCAGTGAAAGAGAACACACCTTCGACAAGCCAGGGGAGTATCTCGTACTGTGCAATGAGTATTGTGGCACAGGGCACCATATGATGACAATGGAAATTGAGGTGGTAGAGCATGCCAACCATCAATAAAGATAACAAGCTCGCTTTTGCCTTTGTCGCTACAGCGTTCGCGTTCTTTTTTATCGGAACCATCTGCGGCCTGCTTCAAGGCCTGGTTCGCGGCGGATTGATTGAGCTTCCTTACTGGTTGAATTACTACAAGGTACTGACGACACATGGTATTTCTCTGGCACTCTTATTCACAACCTATTTTATCTACGGATTCTTTTATGCTGGAATACGCAGAACGATGGGAGAGTTGTCTGCAAAGGTACGGACAGCCGGCTGGACAGGGTTCTGGATGATGTTGATCGGAACACTGATGGCCGTGGTGATGGTTTCATCTGATCAAGCAACGGTACTCTACACGTTTTATGCGCCATTAAAGGCCTCTCCTTTCTTTTATATCGGGTTGGCGCTCTTTGTTGTTGGGTCTTGGGTAAGTGGAATCTCCATGATCGCACACTATGCTCAGTGGAAGAAACGACATCCCAACCAAACCACGCCATTGTTCGGCTTTATGACCGTAGCCACCATCTTATTGTGGATTATCGCTTGTCTCGGGGTAGCCGCAACCGTTCTATTGCAGTTGATCCCGTGGTCTTTTGGTCTGACCGATAAAATCAATATTTTGTTAAGCCGAACGCTATTCTGGTATTTTGGACATCCATTGGTCTACTTTTGGCTGCTGCCCGCCTATATGTACTGGTATGTTTCAGTGCCGAAGGTTGTGGGGGGCAAAATCTTTAGTGACAGCCTGGCTCGCTTAGCCTTTGTCATGTTCCTGCTGTTCTCCATCCCCGTCGGATTTCACCATCAGCTGATGGAACCGGGTATCCACGAGTCTTGGAAGCTGATCCAAGTTGTGCTGACCCTGATGGTCGTTATTCCTTCTCTGCTAACTGCGTTTTCGATGTTTGCCACCTTTGAATCGGCTGGCAGAAACAAAGGGGCAAAAGGATTGCTGGGCTGGTGGACCAAGCTGCCTTACGGTGATGTTCGGTTCCTCGCTCCCTTCCTCGGCATGTTGTTTTTCGTCCCGGCGGGAATCGGGGGGATTATCAACACCAGTTATCAATTAAACGAAGTTGTTCACAACACGCTTTGGGTTGTGGGACACTTCCATATCACGGTAGGGGCCGCTGTCGTGATGAGCTTTTTTGGCATCGCGTACTGGCTGGTTCCTTATCTGACAGGGAGAAGGCTGACCAAAGCCTTGAACCGGTTAGGCGTTTTCCAAATCGTTTTATGGGCTGTCGGGATGTTCATCATGTCTACTGCGATGCATGTGTTGGGACTGTATGGAGCACCGAGAAGAACGGCGTTTAGCATGTACAACGATCATGCTGTTGCGCTCGACTGGTTCCGCGGTATCGTGGCCAACCAGTTGTATCTGCCGATCGGAGCGTTCTTTCTTTTCCTCTCTTCTATGCTGATGGTCTATCTGTTTGTCTATCTGGCCTGCCTCGCCCCCAAAGCTACGAGCCAGAACGCCGAGGAATTCCCTGTTTCTGAAGCAGAAAATAAGGAAGAGAGGCCGCCTGCTGTTCTTGATAACTGGAAGGTTTGGATCAGCGTTTGCGCTGTCTTGATCTTGCTGGCGTATACCGTACCGGTGCTTGATATGATTCAGCATGCTCCCGGATCGCCTGGGTACAGAACGTGGTAAGCAAAAGCTTCCTAAATACGGCAAGCAAACAGGTAAGTTAGGACGCAAACAACTCTGCCCGACACTATTGGTGGCGTGATAGCCGGACTAAGATAGGTGTCGGGCTTTCGCTCTTAAGCAGGCTGTGTTTGTGCAAAGATAGGCACACGAATAAGCATGGTTCCGTTCCAAGCATATCGTATTATGACCACCAATAATCAGGAGAGACAGGAACAGGGGAGCGGAAAAACGAACGGTGTATACTGGTTCGAGGGGGTGGGCCATCATTGAATTCAGATCCCTATTGAGAAATATCAGGAGAAAAAAAGCGATCGGAGAGGGCGTCTATCGACGTGTCTATGACCTAGGCAATGGTTATGTCTTAAAAGCAGCCAAATCCAGACCCGGCAGAAGGTGCAACAGAAGAGAAGTGAAGATATACAGATCTTCTCCCTATAAGATAAAAAAGCATCTTGGCAAAATCGTAGCGTATCGGGACGATTACCGGATGTTAATCATGAAAAAATACGTTCGGAAACTGCCTGCATCAAAAGAATATCAGCGGAAATTTCTTGAATTGGTAAGCCGATTTAAGCAGCACGGCATCATTCTGTATGATGTTGTGCGACGCCATGGAAGACCGAATGAACGGAATATACGTCTCAAGCCCAATGGTAGGATCGTTGTGATTGATTATGGAAATCTGAAACGCCGCAAATGAACCATTTTCTCGACAGACCGCAAATAATCAGGGCAGTGAAAGCGTGAGATCCCGATCGTGTCCCGCTGTTGCATGACGTCCGAGTTATCTCAATCGGACGTCTTTTTTTCGGAGACTACCAATCCCACTTGCTCTCCTTCAGATTGAATCGGTAGGCAATGACATAAATCAGCGGTTCTTTCACACTCCTCAGCGAGTCTTCTGTGCAGCTTGACTCGGGTTTATACCCTAGTTGCTGTGCTTTTGACCATGTTGTCTCTCCCAGATTGTTGGTTTTTTCCGCCTGTTCAAAACAAGGTGGGGAAATCAACGTGCGATACGTGTGTTCCAGGATGATACGAGTGTCGGCGGGAGGACCGACGTCCACTTTTACGATAAACAGACTGACGAGTACCAGTACTGAAACAATAGACCAGATCACAGATTTGCTTCTCATCCGATTTCACCTCGCAGCCGATTATACCATGAAAGTCGCTGAATCAGACATTCTAAATGGAAGGCAGCAGCATAGAACATTCATGGGGTAAAGCCTTGCCTCTCAATGCAGTATCCAATGATCAGAATAGGAAGGTGTGGCAGAAAAGAAGCTCCGCTTCGATGCTAGCGGAGCTGCAAGAGTAGATGGCGGACAACCTGTAGTTAACTGCTGAAAAAACTGCCGCTGGAATGCTTTTTCTTGTAGTGGGTTTTCCCGTAGTAAGAATGCCCATGATGCTTGGACGGATGGTGCCGTTTCATGTACGTGTAGTCGCTGCTGCTGTACTTACGGTATTTGTGAGACGTTGAACTGCTGCCCAGCAGACTCTTGATCAGCTTTTTTAACACCTTCATCGCTCCCTTTTCCGGTCTTACCTTCTTTTACGTATTTAGCAGGTTGAAAGTTGCGAAATCGCTCTGTTATAAACATGTAACCAACTCGACTTTCGTGGCACAGCATACAACTGGATGCCCGTGCTTGGCCGACTAGAAAGTATTCCTTTATTATCCAGACTACTATTGATATGATAGATTCGTGCATGTGCTATCTGTTTTGGATTTCCGGATGGTCCAACAGTGCTTGTTCCGCGATGGGAACCAAGTATCCTGCGACAAAAGCATTTGCACTCGACATGTGTGGGACATGTATGATGAGGTTCGAATCCTCAATCGCCTTTCACGCGATTAACTCAATGAGCACTCGGCTGTCGCCGGGAAACTAACAAGCAAACGCCCCTTTTGAATCCTCAGCGGTGTTCGTCTCGGACATGCGCACTGAATCGGCCGCTCTGCAGGCTGGCGGATACCGGGGGGTTGCCTCATTTCTGCACGGAAAAGATTAGGTTCCTCTCTAGGAAATGGTTGAGATGACCTCCGCTTTTCTGCCCAGCTCTGAGGTCCCTACCTCAAGCCAGACTCCGCTGCTGATTCAGGAGGATTCTAAAAGGATGGCGGGAAAACAAATGCAGCCACGCTTCTTTAGACTTGTACAATAATGGGGAGTTAAAGATGAAAAAGGTGCAGATTGCAAACGATGAGAGAGGCCTTCTTTTTAGGAACGGCAATTATATCAAATACCTGCGGCCGGGGAGTTATCTGTTTCCTCCTTTTGTCGGCTATCACGCAGAAAGACTAGATATCAACGAGCCGTTTGAGGTGCCCGGTAAAAACCTGAACTTGTTTTTACATGATCAAGAATTGCTAAAAGATCTAGTCGTGATCGATGTACCCGATCATGAATACGTTCTTCATTTTGAAGATGGGAGATTTGCCAATCTTTACACGTCTGGCAAGTATGCGTTTTGGAATGTGATTGACCTGCACGATTTTGTCAGGGTCGACATTCGCAACCCAGAGGTAAGTTCAGAGATTGATCGATCCATCTTTCAACACTCGAATATGTTTGGATACTATTCCTCCTTTGAAGTAGCCAGTTATGAGACGGGTATCCTCTACTACAACCATACGATGCAAAAGGAGCTGCCTCCAGGCAAGTATTTTTTCTGGAGAGGACCGGTATCGGTACAGGTCAAGACAGTTGACACCAGACAGCAGCAATTGGATATGACCGGGCAGGAAATGATGACGGAAGACAAAGTGACACTCCGCCTCAATTTCGTGTGTCAGTACAAAATCACAAATCCGCTGAAAATAACGGAGATCAAGGATTTTGAAGAGCAAGTCTACATTCTCCTGCAGCTGATCCTGCGAGAGTATGTAGGCACCTTAAAGCTGGATGACCTATTAAAAATGAAGCAGGAAGTTGGAAGCTTCGTCTTATCCCGTTTAAATGAAAAAAGCGCGGAGTTTGGCGTGCAGTTCATCTACGCCGGGGTGAAGGACATTATCTTGCCTGGGGATGTCAAAGAAATTTTAAATACGGTGCTGCTCGCCGAGAAGAAGGCACAGGCCAATATCATTACCCGTCGAGAAGAAACGGCTTCTACCAGAAGTCTCTTAAATACCGCGAAATTAATGGATGAGAATCAAACTCTGTACCGATTAAAAGAGTTGGAGTTTTTGGAGAAGATATGTGAAAAAATTGGGAATGTCTCGTTAGTAGGCGGGGGGAATTTGCTGGAACAGTTGAATTCGCTTTTGGCGACGCGAGATCGCGAAAAATAGCTGGAAGTTCCCCGGTGCTGATTCCGTCAATGTTCACAAGTCGTTTACGCAGTACCTGCAGCCGTCCAGATGAAGTGGGACGGCTGCAGGACTTTCTTTTTACAAGTCTCTTCGATGCAGCTTTCCTCCTCGTTTCTCCTGGTACATCTAGTATCACCTCCGTCCTCCAACGCTGGTCCGTCACTGGCCTGTCACGGGTGTTCGCCTTTCTGTTGCGTTACCGATCTCTATCCGTTTCCAATGAATTAGGTAAGGTTATAACCAATTACGACAAAAACATTATAATGAATATCAGGATGTTTGGTTTGCATGAAGAACGGAAAGCAACTGAACACACATAAAACCAAGTTTTATACGTGTTTTACAGAGAGAAAATCATGGTAAGAGGAAATTTTCCGAAAATATATTGAAAAATTCATTATGATGATGTAATGTTTAAGTATAGATCGTGAATATAAAGTCGTTAAAACATAATAATGAATTGTGGAGTTGATGTGCCTTGCTAAGTAAAGAGTCGCATGAACCGTTATATGTGCAGCTGCAAAAAAGCCTGCGCGAGTATATTGAAGAACATTTGCAACCGGGCGACATGTTGCCCACCGAGCCGGAAATCGAAAAAACATATCAGGTGAGCCGGATGACCGTGCGAAAGGCGATCGACTCCCTGGTGGCGGAAGGCTTGGTGGTGAAGCAGCAGGGGCGGGGAACGTTTGTTCAGAAACAAAAAATCACACAGGATATGGAGAGCATCACCAGTTGGACGGAAGAGATGAGGCAGAAGGGAAAAACACCTGGTACGAGGGGATTGGAAATTAGCGAGGTGCGCCCGTCCAAAAAAATGATTGCCGAGATGGGGCTTGATCCCGACGAATCGATTATTTGCATCAAGCGGATTCGCTGCGCAGACGGAGAGCCGATCGCGATCATGATCAACTACCTGCGGGCCAAATTTTTACCTGGATTTTTGGAGCGAGGTCTCTCCAATGAATCGTTATACAGTGAATTGGAGACGACTTACGGTGTAAAAATCGAACGGGCCGATGAATTGATCCGCGCCAGGGAAGCTTCTGAATTGGAAGCGTTTGAGCTGGAAATCCCGCCTGATTCGGCGGTTCTGCATATCACCCGCCATTCGATGCTGTCCGATGGGACCCCGATCGAACGAGTGGAGATGATTTGCCGCGCCGACCGTTATCAATACCGCATCTCTTTATATGGTCGCAGAAAACAAAGGGTTATCGATTTCAACTAGAGAGGACAGATGTGTATGCTGCCGTTGTGCCAAGATGTTGTACTGCTTGATGCTGAAGCGAACAGTGCCGAAGAAGCGATTCGCCTTGCCGGTGATTTGCTGGTAAAGGCGGGGAAAGTGGCTCCGGAATACGTAGAGGCGATGGTGAAAGGCTATCAGGATATTGGGCCTTACATTGTCTTGGCGCCGGGGATTGCTATCCCGCATGCTCGTCCAGAGCACGGGGTGAAGGAACAGTGTGTCTCGCTGATCCGTCTGAACCAACCTGTAGCGTTTGGTCATCCCACCAACGATCCGGTTCGGTTGGTATGCGCGATCGGCGGGGTAGACGATACCGGTCATATCGGGATGCTGCAGGAATTGGCTGGCGTGCTGGGGGATTCCGGCAAGCTGGAGGGGATCTTGGCTGCTGCCAGTTATGAGGAATTGCAGCAAGTCATGCAGTAAATCCAGAGCAGGTTGACATTACAAGCGAAAGGAAGGGGTTCACATGAGAGTGGTAACGGTTTGCGGTATGGGCTTTGGCACGAGCTTGATGTTGCTGATGGAGGTACAGGCGATCGCGAAGAAACACGGCTTCGCTGTTGATGGCGAGGCGGTTGACCTGGGCTCGGCAAAAGGGAAGGACTGCGATTTTATGGTCGCTTCCGGAGAGATTGCCTCCGAGTTGGACGGCGAATCGGTTGAAGTCGTAGCGATCGACAACTTGCTGGACAAACAAGAGATTGAAGAGAAAGTGATGCCTGTCATCAGACGAATCGCAGAGACCAAGGGGGCATAAACATGCTGGATTTTGTTACCGCGATTTTAAGTAACCCCGCATTTATCCTGGGGATTATCTCCGCCATCGGTTTGATCGCGTTGCGCAAGTCAACCTCCGACATCATTAAGGGGACGTTGAAGACGCTGTTTGGTTTTCTGATTTTGCAGGCGGGTGCGGGAATCATCGTCAACGCGCTGGTTCCCTTCAGCACCATGTTTACCAGCGCGTTTGGCCTAAACGGGATTGTAGCAGAGGACAATTCGCTGGTTGCCGCGGTCCAAACCGTATTGGGCAAAGAGACTGCACTAATCATGGTCTTTTCCTTCCTGATTAACCTGATACTGGCCCGGATCACGCCATGGAAATACATCTTTCTGACTGGGCACATGATGTTTTCCTTTGCCGGGACGATGGCGATTACCCTGGACCAGATGGGAATTACCGGTGTGCAGGCGATCGTCATCGGCTCACTCGTACAAGGGGTTTCCATGGTTCTCTTCCCCGCGATTTCCCAGCCATTCGTACGTAAAGTGGCCGGCAATGACAATGTCGCCTTCGGTTTCTGGGGCAGTTCATGGATCAGTCTCTCTGGCTGGGTAGGTGGATTAGTAGGCGATAAAACAAAAAGTTCGGAAGATATCAAAGTGCCGAAACAATTGGATTTTTTGAAAGATATGTCTGTGTTGATGGGGATCGTGATGGTGTTGGTGTACGTGATTACCGCACTGTTTGTTGACCCGGCGACGATGGCTGAGATTACCAATGGTCAAAATACCTTCTTGTTTGCGATCATCACCGCCTTAACATTTGTTGCCGGCGTGCTCGTTTTGCTGCAAGGGGTAAGGATGTTCCTGGGAGAAATCATTCCGGCGTTTAAAGGGGTGGGTGAGAAAATCGTCCCAGGGGCGAAGCCCGCGCTGGATGTGCCGATTTTCTACTCGTTTGCACCTGTCGCTGTGACCATCGGCTTTTTGTCAGCGATGGTGGGTGGTCTCTTGGTCACGTTTATCTCCAAATGGCTGCCGGTAGTGGTCTTGCCATCCGTGATCGGCCTCTTCTTTATGGGAGGTGCGGCCGGTGTCTTCGGGAACGCTGTTGGCGGACGACGGGGAGCGGTGGTCGGCGGATTTTTCCTCGGCTTCACCTTCTCGCTTTTGATCGCTTTGGCTTATCCTCTGGTTGACGTTGGCAAATACGGCATCCAAGGCTTGTGGTTCGCTTCCCCCGATGCTGTCATCGTGGTGATTATCATGCGTTTGGCTGGCATGCTGTTTGGGGTCTAAGAGCGAGGGGCTTGCGATTTCAAATCATGTAATCGGTGGAACGCGATGCGTTTTCGCCTGAAGCGGCACCTGTGATTTCCTGGCCTCTGCCGGCTGCGCTGTTATCGCGAGCGGTTGAGGCCATCACTTTCAGATAAATAAAAGGAGTGGAAGAGATGAAAAAGATTCGAACCGTACTGGGTGACATTGCACCTGAAGAATTGGGCTTTACCTATTCGCATGAACATTTGTGGTGCTGCCCGCCTCCGTCGCAAAAGGATCGTGATCTGGAGCTGACCAACTATGATGCTTCTCTGCAGGAACTGCTTCATTTCAAATCAGTTGGCGGTCAGGCTCTGGTTGATGCCTCTACGCTCGATTACGGCCGCGATGGCGGCAAATTGAAAAGCATGTCGGAAGCGGCCGGTGTCCACGTCGTTGGCACCACCGGGTTTAACAAACATATCTATTTCCCGGATTGGGTGGAAAAAGAGAGCATTGAACAAATCAAAGATCGACTGGTGCACGATGTAACGATTGGAATGGATGGCAGTGATGCCAAGGCTGGCTTTCTCAAAGCGGGCTCCTGGCTGCAGTTGATTCACCCGCTGGAAGAGAAAGTGACTCGTGCCGTTGCCCGCGCCCAGTTGGAAACAAATGCGCCGATCTGGCTGCATACGGAAGCGGGTACGATGGGGATGGAGATGCTAGACATCCTGGAAGAAGAAGGAGTCGACTTGAGGGTGGTTGCGGTTGGACATAGTGACCGCAATGCTGATCCGTACTACCACCTGCAGTTGGCGAAGCGAGGGGCCTATGTCCAATTCGACGGGGTGAGCAAGGTGAAATATTATCCGGACAGTACCCGTGTCGCTCTGATTAAAAACATGATCGACAACGGATTTTTGGAGCAGCTGCTGATCTCTGGCGACATGGGACGGCAAAGCTACCTGCATGCATATGGCGGCGGTCCTGGATTCAAATATATCAAGACCAAGTTTATCCCCCGGCTGCTTGACGAGGGCATCACGCAAGAGCAGATTGATACGATCTTCGTGAAAAATCCAGCCCGCTGGCTGGCGTTTTAAAGGGGGATCCAATGAGACTGGCACAAGGTGAAATTGTTGCGATCATTCGCGGCGTCGCGGCAGAGGATGTCTCTGCCATCGCCCGTGTGTTGCTGGATGAAGGGATCTCTTGGATGGAGGTTTCGCTGAGTGAAGAGGAGATGGGGCTTGCCTGCATCCGTACGCTGGCCGCCGCATTTGGCGACAGCTTGCAGTTGGGAGTCGGCACGGTGACGACGGCGGCGCAAGCAGACAAGGCCATCGAAGCAGGTGCTCGCTATATCATTACGCCAGGGTGGGATAGAGAGCTGACCCGGTATGTGCTGGCAAAAGGTGTCGATATCTTTCCTGGCGTGTTTACGCCTGGAGAGGTGATGCAGGCATTGGCAGACGGGGTAGACGTCGTCAAGCTGTTTCCGGCCGGTTCCCTCGGGACCGATTTTGTGAAGCAGTTGTTTGGACCGTTTCCTCGTTTGCAATTGATGGCAGTTGGCGGGATCAACCGGTCAAACCTACAGGATTTTTATGCCGCGGGCTGCCGTTCTTTCGGGATTGGCAGCGATCTGGTGCCGAGGGGGGCAACCGGCGAGCAGCTGGAGCAGATTCAAAAAAATGCGGCTGAGTATATGAAGTTGGTGCAAACGCTAAAAAAGTGAGGTGACTTCTGATGGGAGTAAAAGAACTCATGCATATGACGCGGGATGAGGTTGCGGCAGCCGTTCAGGAATTCCCTGTTGCCGTATTGCCGCTCGGCGCAACAGAACAGCACGGTCATCATCTCCCTTTAGGTGTCGATATCTTTTTGGCGGAGGGGATTTCCCGCAAAGTGTGCGAGCAAACCGGCGCTTTGCTGCTTCCAACGATGCCGTTCGGCTACTCCTGGGTATGGCGGGATATTCCCGGTACCGTATCACTTCGACAAGAGCATGTGGAGATGGTGATCAAAGACGTAGCCCACAGCGTCTCTCGCTACGGAATCAAGCTGTTGGTTTTAGTCAATGGACATGATGCCAACAACTCGTCCATGAAGTACGCGGCGCGCGAATTGATGGACGAGCTGGAGATGCCCGTTGTGTACCTGTTTTATCCGGGGATGGAGCGAATGTTGGACGAGGTTTGCCAGTCCCCCACCTGGCATGGAATGATCCATGCCTGTGAATTTGAGACCTCGCTGATGCTGGCGTTAAAACCGGAATGGGTGCAGATGGAGAAGGCGGTTCGCGAATATCCGGAGAAACCTGCGCTCTACGGAAAATCGACGATCTCGCTGGGCAGCATGAGCAAAAGCGGTGTCTACGGCGATGCGACCTTGGCCACGAGAGAAAAAGGAGAGAAAATGCTCCAGTATTTTGTGGAGGAGATGTCTGCTCTGGTGCGGGAGGCTTACCGTGAGACGCTGAAAAACAGGTAGGGGCATTAGACCCTGGTGTTACCAACAACTGGTTACGATCACTCAAACTAACGAGCCTTTGAAGCGATTCAAGGGCTCGTTTTGCATTGATTTGGATTTACCGGATGGTTGCTCTTCTGTTGCAATCTATCAACAGGTCGTTTACAGCGGATGATGTGTCGTAGTACACACCAAGCAGGGAGAGCCATGCTTTTTCTTTTTGCTAGAGGAGATAGGCGCAGGCTGTTGGGAGGCAGAACCAGTTTAGTAGCGGGAATCGAAAGAACGCATTGAAAATTTTATACAGTAAATACATAATAATGAAGAGGGATGCGCTATCTATGTTGTATGCAAAGACTTCTCGTCCCAACTTGCTATATGATCGGCATATATTCATGAAGTGAGGAGGCTTGCGTGTTGCACCTGTCAAAGGAATTTTCCTGGTTTGTGAGTCAGCAGTCGAAACAGCCGCCCAAGCTTCGGCTCTTCTGTTTCCCCTATGCCGGGGGTGGAAGTGCTGTATATCAGGGGTGGCAGGAAGAATTGCCACCCGAGATCCAATTGCTTGCTGCCCAGCTGCCGGGACGTGAAAAACGCTTCACCGAACCAGCTTGTCATTCGCTAGACGAGTTGATCGCAGGTCTGTCAAAAGCGATCATTCCCTATCTCGACACACCCGTTGCCTTCTTCGGACACAGCATGGGAGCACTCATCGCCTATGAGCTGGCTCGTGAACTAGCAGAGAGATACGACACGCATCCCGTGCATCTTTTCGTTTCTGCGAAAGCAGCTCCCCAGATCGCGCAGACAGAGCCACCGGTCTACAATCTCCCCCATCAAGCATTTATACAGAAGCTCTACACCCTGAACGGAACCCCAAAAGAAGTACTTGAAAATCAGGAATTGATGGAACTGTACGAACCAATCTTGCGGGCAGACTTTGAAGTGTGCGACACCTATTGTTTTCGTCCGGGATTACGCTTGGACTGCCCCATTTCAATCTTTGGCGGTTTGCAGGACGGGGAAATACCGGTGGCAGACTTGGCGGCCTGGGAAGAGTTGGTGGCCAGGTCGGGCACTGTCCGCATGTATGAGGGAGACCATTTTTTCCTTCATAAACGGTATAAAGAGATCGTGCAGATGATCGTGAAAGATCTTTCAGTAAGCATAGGTGTGAGACGATGAAGGAGCGGATCGGAATCAGTACGGAGATGAAGATGCAGCCGTGATGACTCCGGAGCTGGCCCTATGAATCAAAGAAGCAGAATGCAAAGGATTTCGATCTCGTCTCACAGCAAGTTGCGTGAGTGGAGTGAATCGGATGGTTCTTTTTGTCACTACCATTTCTTACTTGGGGGTGTGTTTATGCCCCCATGTAGACGATTGACAACGGACTTACCCTCACGTCAAACCACTATTGTTCGGCAAGCGGCACAATGCTGCGCAGAAATACAGACATCCAACGATTTCTAGAAGTAGTATTGAATTCACCTTTTAGAAGATACGGGAGAATCCAACTCAAGAAAGGTAGGTGAACCTAAAACCTAAAAGAGATTTCCGAACGTACGTTTGATAAGATATGGAAAAGAAAAGCCCCATACAGGGCCACTAAATAAATTTTTTGGTTACTTCGATGAGTTTATCTTTATGGTTCTGTATATCCGAAACCCGATCAATACTTACGGTACTTTTGCTGTCATCATTAAACTGGATATATTTGTTGGATCCACTCAAACCTAACCGACAGATCCACTTTCGGATGTTATTATCCAGCAGTACATTAAAGTAACTAAGATTATCTCTATAAAACACCCGTTCCGGTTCAACATTGTCCTTTAACAACAACTTTACCGTAACATAACCCTCGATTTCCTCTTCCGTGGTAACAATTTGTGGTTCGTTCTTGATTTCCTCGTTGTCGTTCGATGAATCTTCTTCGCTTACTGAGTCGGGTTCTGTGTTCGCAAGGGCGGCTTTAAGCTTGTCGTTAAGCATATCGCTAACAAACTGTTTGAGTGACTTTTTGACTACTCCATTAAACTTCTCTAACACCTGCTTTGTTTTCTTGCCGGGATAGATATCAGATAGGATAAAAGAAACGAAATCATCAGTTGGGTTTTCCCACTGTTTTGCTAGAAACTGCTTGATTTCGCTGGTATACTTAAGCTCCGATGCGGTGGTCAAGATGTTTTCAATATCAAAGTTTTCTTTCCGGAACTTGTATAGTTCATTGATCTGATTCTCTCGAATCTCTAACAAGTTAAACTCGAAAAACGGCGTTTTATCCATTTTATTTTGTTCTTCCAAATCTGTATAAAAACGATAATGTATTCCGTTCGTTAGGATGGCAAACTTTGCCTTGGTTGTTCCAAAATACCGAAATAATTGCGAATCATGCTTATTAATTGTCTCGTTTATTGATTTCGCTTCGACTAGGATGACGGGTTCACCGTCTCTCAAGATTGCGTAATCGACTTTCTCCCCTTTCTTAATTCCCACATCAGCTACATACTCAGGCAAAAATTCTTCTGGATTGAAAATATCGTAGTTTAAAGCTTGAAAAAAGGGCATGATAATAGAAGTCTTAGTAGCTTCTTCTGTGGCTATGTTGTTTTTAATCTTCTGGACCCGTTTAGATAACGTCTTGATTACTTCAGGGAAATTACCCACATTGAACACCCCTTCTGTTATTTATGTTACTGGCTGTCCTTACGGGTTCGATCAAGCCAGCATGTTCCTCTTATATTCAGTACGCCTCTTTCAGGAGCGCCGATGCAAGTTTTAAGATTGAACCGCCAAATGATAGACAAGATTTTTTGTTCAAATACACACATTACCAACTTTATGATAACAGTTTTTACATCATGCCTGAAGCAATATTTTATGAGACAGGTGAGTAAATCAGCACCTAAACAGGTGTATTTTTCATTAAAAAGAACCACTCTAGGCGGTTCTTTATTCGAGTTTACGAATCTCCATATCTCAGGTGCAACTAATTCGTTTTTGAGAGGATCTCAATCCCTACGTCAATATGTTTCTCTTTCCCCATGAAGTTCACCAAGATATTGGCCCTGTTTTTCCGTTTGTCTACCTTGTTGATGATGCCTTCCAACCCCTGTAGGGGGCCGGATGTAATGATTACCTGTGATTTTTCAAGATAAACCCTTGAATAGTCGACGATCTCGCCATCACCGAGGAGTTGCAGGATCGTCGCCATTTCTTGTTCATCAATTTTTCGATAATATGTTTCACTTGTATGAGAATATGCCTGGTTATGAACCACATAGTAGACTTTTGGAAGTTTTCTGATTTTATAGAAAACAGCAGGATTCATGTTGGTTTTAATAAGCACGTAACCTGGGAACATTTTCCTTGCAACGTGATGAACCCTGCCTGCTTTTCGTTCAGGAAGCCTTCTTTTCGGCACGATCGAATATAGCGAGGGTTCATCGAAGTGCAGTCGGAGAAGTTTTTGAACCGTCTCTTCTTTACCGGTCTGGACAAACAGTGCATACCAATCCATGATTACGGTATCCCTCCCAGTTAGGAAATTTGCAAGTTTCCGACTTCCAACCAACCTGTTGAGGACCCCTAAGCGTATCCAGAAGCAAGAGTTATTACTAAATGATGGTGTTTTGTTGTCATTGTACATATTGACGTTTGCAAAATGTGTCGAAATATGTTGATTTTTTAAAAAATATCGATTATTGACAAATTGTAAATAATGGAGTTATCATTGTATTCGCCAACGCTTGTTATAGATTGTGATTACCTCTAAATTGAGGTAGGAATAGGAATCCATCTCAAATGAAATGTGTGAGTAGTACAATCCTTAAGTAAATCCAATTGATGTTTCGGCTCATTGGAAGCGCTTAACGGATCATACAAAACAGGTTCGGTAGTCTGTATGCTTGCAGATGACATGGGAAGGGTATGTTCGGAGGCGTTTTTCATTTTATATAATCTTCGTTCAGGCGCTGCATGGCCTCGGTGTTTAGCCGAGGTTTTTTTATACTTGGAAGGTAAGGTTCGGAAGAGATCATATTCTGAGGAGGCCCTATATGACGATGATCACGAAACGTTTGCCTGAAACGTCGCTTGCTGAATTGGTTTTTACAGGAACAGATATGACGTATAGGGGATCAATGTGCGTATGTTATGCCCCTTCCCTTGCTTCGTATTTTGAGACCGTGACATTCCTTCATCCAAAAGAGCTGGAGTATTATTGCACGCTTACTTATGAGCGGCGAGCGAAAAGCTACCTGGCCGGTAGATATGCGGCTAAACGATCCGTTTCGTTCTTTACGCGAGAAGAACATCTTGATCAGGTCTTAATTGAACAGGGGATTCTGCAACAGCCAATAGTAGTCCACCCCAATCGTCTCAATGCTCAAGTGAGTATCACCCATTGCGATGATCTCGCAGCCGCCGTTTCTTTTCCGGAAGCACTCCCTCTGGGAATTGATATAGAAAGAATAAGGACCGATCATACAGAGGTGTTGGAAACACAAATGACTGATAGAGAAAAAGAGTTGATCAAACGGCTGCCTTATTCCATCGAAACAACACTTACTATTTTATGGACGGCCAAGGAAGCGCTGTCTAAAATCCTCAGAACGGGTCTAACAACGCCCTTTACACTGTTTGAAATCAGTGCAATGGATGTATTGAACAGTAGTACCCGCAGCTATTTCACTTCGTTTCCTCAGTATTATACCGATTCATATCTCTTTGATCATTATGTATGTTCGATCACATACCCGAAAAAAACATCGTTGGCTGTGGATGCTGTGGGCCGGTTGCTCGCCGATATCGAACGGATCATCGCCAGAAAAGCGATGATGCCTGTGTAAGCGCGACAGGGATGGTACAGAAACGGATGTGTGTATTCTTCCTAACAATACAGCATCTGTCCGATTGCTCATGAAATCATCGAGTAATCGGATTTTCTATTTCTAGCGGAAAGACGGCGTTTGATCGCCTCCTATATACCCATCCTGCTATCTTTATGGTTCAGTATGCGTTAGCGCAGCTATTGCTGGCTAGTGGCATCCGGCCAGATTATGTCCTGGGGACCAGTATGGGGGAGTTTGTTTCGGCGGCGGTTGCCGAGATCATGAGTGCAGAAGAATTATTAGAAATGCTCCTTCAACAAGCCATCCTGATAGAAGGTCATTGTCAAAAAGGAGCGATGGCAGCCGTTCTCCACAATCCTTCTTTATATGAGGAAGAACCTTTTTTGCACGAAGCGAGTGATTTGGTGTCAGTGAATGGAGATTCACACTTTGTCATTTCGGGAGAGAGCGAGCCATTACGAAACATTGGGCAATTTTTAAAAGGCAAGGGGATCGCCTCTCAAACTTTACCGGTCTCCTATGCTTTTCATTCCTCACGAATCGATCCAGCCGAGCAGCATTACAGGGAGTATCTGCAGGGAAAGCAGTTCAAGCGGCCGACCATTCCTTTTGTATCTGGCCTCTACGGTGAGATCTTGGAGGAACTCCCAAGGGATTACTTCTGGGATGTAGTCCGAAAGCCGATCCAGTTTTCAAAAGCGGTCCAGGCACTGGAGCGAAACCAGCATCATACGTATCTGGATTTAGGTCCGGCGGGAACGCTTGCCAATGGTGTAAAACGAATCACAAGCCTAGGGTCCGATTCCGCAGCACATGCGATCCTGTCTCCGTTCCATCAGGATCAAAAGCATTTGCAACAGGTAAAGGACGTATGTTCGAAGAACCGGCTCAAACCGAGCAGAAAGGCAAGTAGAAAGATGACCACATATCTGTTCCCGGGGCAGGGCTCCCAACATAAAGGAATGGGAGGGGATCTCTTTGATCAGTTTACGGAACTGACGGTTAAAGCGGACGAGCTCTTGGGTTACTCCATCAAGGAATTGTGTTTGGATGACCCCAATCAGCAGTTAGGCAAAACCCAATATACCCAACCTGCTCTATATGTGGTCAATGCCCTTACCTATCTGAAAACAATCAAGGAAACAGGAAAAAAACCAGACTATGTTGCCGGGCATAGTTTGGGGGAATACAACGCTTTGTTTGCTGCAGGTGCGTTTGATTTCGAGACGGGGTTGCGATTGGTGATAAGAAGAGGAGAACTGATGAGCCATGCGACGGGCGGAGGTATGGCTGCCGTGATCGGCCTTAGCGGGGAGCAGGTGAACCGCGTTTTAGTGGAAAATGGGCTGAGCGGCATCGATATCGCCAACCACAATGCCCCCTCGCAGATCGTCATTGCCGGGCAAAAAGACGATATTGTTCATGCGAAGCCGTTCTTCGAGGCGGCAGGAGCCGCCATGTACATTCCGCTAAACGTGAGTGGAGCTTTTCATTCCCGGTATATGAGCGATGCAGAAAAACATTTTGCAGAATATGTAGACAGCTTTACATTTTCTCCTCTCACGATCCCCGTTATCGCAAACATTTCGGCCAAACCCTATAAACAGGCCGACATACCCCAATATTTGATCCAACAAATCACCAACCCTGTCAAATGGACGGATAGCATCAGGTATCTGATGGGCCTTGGCGAGATGGAGTTTATAGAAATCGGGCCCAGAAACGTGCTGACCAAGTTGGTCGATACCATCCGAAAAGAAGCCGAACCACTGGTCGTTACCGATGCGGAAAACGTGGACGTAGAAGACGAAAAGCGAGTAGAGGGAGAACGAGAACTTACCGGCGCCTCGCTTGGAGACGAACAGTTTAAAAAGGACTATAACCTGACCTATGCGTATGTGGCAGGAGCGATGTACAAGGGAATCGCTTCCGAAAGAATGGTGGTTAAGCTCGGGAAAGCAGGCATGCTGGGATTTTACGGCACGGCCGGCATGAGTGCAGAGCGGATTGAGAGAGCGATCCGATCGATCCAACGGGAACTGAAAAACGGAGAAGCATATGGAATGAATCTGACTCACAACCCTACCCACCCACAACTGGAAGAAGAACTGATAGACCTCTTTCTGACCCACGATGTGAGGATCATCGAGGCGTCAGCATTTATGGAGATTACCCCTGCGTTGATCCGCTATCGCGCTCAGGGATTGAGCAGGGGTGTTGGGATGGCTGCGCTACGCAACCGGATCATTGCAAAAATATCACGACCTGAGGCAGCTGAAGCCTTTTTAAGCCCGGCACCTAAGCATATAGTCGAAAAAATGGTAGGGAAGGATCAGCTCAAGCTGGATGAAGCGGAATGGCTGCGCACAGTTCCTATGGCCGATGATGTCATCGTAGAGGCGGATTCCGGCTGGCACACGGAACAAGCCTCCCCCTATGCGCTGATACCGGCGATCATCAAACTGCGGGACGAGATGATGAGAAAGTATGGGTACTCCAAGAAGATCAGGATCGGAGCAGCAGGTGGAATCGGAACGCCAGAAGCGGCCGTTGCCGCTCTGATGCTGGGTGCTGATTTCTTAGTAACGGGTTCTATCAATCAATGCACGGTTGAGGCGGATACCAGCGATGCAGTCAAAGACTTGCTGGAGCAGGCCAAAGTGCAGGACACCTGTTATGCGCCAGACGCTGAGTTGTTTGAATTGGGAGCCAAGGTTCAGGTGCTGAGAAAAGGCGTATTTTTTCCCGCACGAGCAAATAAATTGTACGATCTTTACCGGCAATACAACACGCTGGACGAAATCGACGAAAATACGAAAAAGACAATAGAGGAAAAATATTTACATCGGCGTTTTGAAGAGGCCTATGAGGAACTGAAAGCCTCCCTGCCATCGCTGGAAATCGAAAGGGCGGAACGAAATCCCAAACAGAAGATGGCCTTGCTGTTCAAATGGTATTTTAATTACGCTACCCGTTTGGCGATGGATGGCAGTCCCAGGCATCAGGTGAATTATCAGATTCACTGCGGTCCCGCGCTAGGTGCGTTTAATCAATGGGTAAAGGGAACTTCTCTGGAGCATTGGAGAAACCGGCATGTCGATCAGATTGCTGAAAAGCTGATGAATGAGACTGCGCAATTGATGAACCAGCGTTTCCTGTCTGTCTACAAGGATAAAGCTTCCGGGAAGACTGCGATGGGGGTGACTGCGATATGAGATTGGAATTGGCGGCATACCCATCCACAATCCAATTCACATACTCTCCCCTGCTTTTCGTTCATGGGTCGTTCCATGGGGCGTGGTGCTGGAAGGAACAGTTTCTCCCCTATTTTTCTGCAAAAGGTTTCCCCTCCTACGCGCTTAGTTTCCGGGGACACGGGGAAAGCGAGAGCATGGAACAGCTTCAAACATGTTCCTTGCGTGACTATGTGGACGACGTACTGCAAGCGATACAGCTCATCCAGAACAAACCCGTTTTGATCGGCCATTCTATGGGAGCGGCCGTGGTTCAAAAGATCCTTCATCTGCATCCGGACAAAATCAAAGCGGCTGTTCTGATGTCCCCCGTTCCACCGAATGGGATGTGGAAAGACGTGCTGCGGTTACCATGGGGAGGGGGTCTCTACCCTACTTCAGTTGACCAAAGTATTGCTGCAGTTTCAATCAAAAATGCTGCTCCCACTCCTGGAGGGAGAGGAAACAAACCCCCATATCAGGATCGAAAACTCTCCTTTTTACTTTCAAACAACCACTCAGAAGTGGGAACCACCTGCGATCACAATCAATCACCAATCGTTCCCTCTACCGCGGCGGGCTACGGTATCGTCTTTTGGTGCGGGCGGCAGCCTTGGTCACCTGATCCTGGAGGAACACGTACCAGACCATTTTGAAAAGCAAACCCTTGACACTTACTATATCCCCCTATCTGCCAGAACCTCCGATCAACTACGACGGACGATCAAGGCATACATTCAATTTTTTACGCAGTAACGGCGGTTTTTTGCGAAAGGAGGGGACCACACACTCTTCCCTATCATGTTTACGCTTTGTACGGGACGAACAGCCTTTTCAGAACGGGTAGTCTTTATCGTGGATCGGCTTGAAACGTTGGTGGAACATTTCCATCGCTATCTAAGGGGCGAACGTCACCCGGATATTATTGCAAAAGATGCGACGAGCCCGCTCCCAGCAGCAAGCGATCAGGATCAGGCGCGAATCCAAAGCTGTCTCGAAAAACAGGCATGGCATGATATCGCCAAACAATGGGTTCATGGAATCGATATTTCTTGGGAATCGTTCTTTCACCCATTTCATGTCCGGCGAATCCCTTTGCCAACCTATTGTTTTGAACAACAATCGTTTCCGATCCCCAAACCGGCATCGCCTATACTGGATCACAACCACTCGATGACAAAAACGAGGACGGTAATCGGTGATTTGGCCCAAATGCCTAGAGACGTAGACGGACTTGACACGGCACATGGCACCACTTCTATGGCAGGCAATGGCAACCGGCAATCCGATCATGTTGTCCAAACAGGTCATGCAGTGGACGGGCTGTTCCGGGACGTATTTGCGAAGATCATCAACATTCCAGCCGATCACATCGAGCTGTCTGCGCCACTGGACCAATACGGCTTTGACTCGACGATGGTTATTTCCGTTGCCAACGAACTGGAAAACTACTTTGGTACGGTACCGAAAACACTCTTTTTTGAGTGTCAGACGATCCAAGAGGTAATCGATTATTTTGTCCAGGAATATCGGGATAAGATCCCGATGATCATGCGGGAAAAAGATAGGGATCCAGTCAATCACCCGCTTCGCTCTGCTGTTGCGCAGTCCGCACGAAGCGAGGGACAGGATCAACGGGAGCAAGCTGATGACGAAGATATGATTGAAGATCTTACCCAGGCCATCTTATCCGATCGAATCTCTGCAGAAATGATCCTGAAAAAACTGTAGACAGAAAGGTGGATAACCCGTGAAACAAGACGTGATCAGATCCGTTCTGAGAAAGGTAAAAGAGGGTTCCATCCCCAAGGAAGCAGGTGTAGAGCTGTGTTATGAAATCAAAAACATGAACGAAAGAGCCTCAACACAAACAGCCGCTTCCAAAGATATTGCGATTATCGGTTTGGCGGGACGCTACCCGCAAGCAGCCAATATCGATGAGTTCTGGCAAAACCTAAAAAAAGGGAAGGATTGTATCTCGGAAATACCGCCTGATCGCTGGGAGTGGCAGCAATACTTTCACCCTGGCCGATATGAGGCTGGTGATGAGGGAAAAAGCTACAGCAAATGGGGCGGTTTTCTTGATCATGTTGATCGATTTGATCCTCTCTTTTTTTCCGTTTCTCCGCGGGAGGCAGAAGTAATGGATCCTCAGGAGCGTTTGTTTCTTGAAGTGGCCTGGGAAGTGATGGAGGACGCGGGATACACCAGGAATATGTTCCAAACTAGTCAGGCGGATGACGAAATGAACAGAGTGGGAGTTTTTGTCGGGGCAACATGGCAAGAATACCAACTCTATTCCGGTTTTTTTGACGGAAACAATGATGCGATTTTATCGACAAATGCCCACAACATCGCCAATCGGGTATCCTATTTTTTTAACTTCAAGGGATCCAGTCTAACTGTAGATACCGCCTGTTCATCCTCACTGACGGCGATTCATCTAGCCTGCGAAAGCTTGCTGCACGGGGTCAATAGGATGGCGATCGCCGGTGGTGTCAATCTTTCGCTTCATCCAAACAAATACCTGTACTTATCAAAGTTCCAGTTCGTATCGAGCAAAGGCCGTTGTGAAAGTTTTGGCAAAGGGGGTGACGGCTATGTGCCGGGCGAAGGGGTGGGAGCGGTGCTGCTGAAACCCCTGTCGCAAGCGATTGCCGACGGGGACCAGATTTATGGCGTTATCAAGGCCACCGCAATCAATCACGGAGGAAAAACGAACGGCTACACCGTTCCGAACCCCCGTGCCCAGGCCAGTGTGATTGGAAAAGCTTTAAAAGAAGCGGGGATCGACCCGAGGGCGATCAGTTATATAGAAGCACACGGCACCGGGACTTCTCTCGGGGATCCGATTGAAATAACAGGCTTGACCAAAGCTTTTCAGGAGTTTACGAACGATAAACAGTTTTGTGCGATCGGATCGGTCAAGTCCAACATCGGGCATGGCGAGAGTGCGGCCGGCATCGCCGGGGTGACCAAGGTTTTGCTCCAGCTCAAACATCGCCAGTTAGTGCCTTCTCTCCACTCCCGGATACTGAATCCGAACATCGACTTCCGCACGACCCCTTTTTTCGTCCAGCAGGAGGTGGCCGAGTGGAAACGGCCGCTGCTTGGGATCAATGGCGATACCAGAGAATATCCTCGGATCGCCGGGATATCGTCCTTTGGTGCAGGAGGGTCGAATGCCCATGTGGTGATCGAGGAGTACATCCCACCGGAGCGGAACAGACCTCAGATTGCGATTAGCGCACAGAACCCGGCGCTGATCGTATTATCCGCGAAGGATGAAGAGCGGCTCCGCGAGCAGGTGGAGCGGTTGTTAAGCGCCGTCGACAGGGAGCGTTTCTCTGATGCCAGTCTGGCTGATATCGCCTACACACTCCAGGTGGGACGCGAGGCGATGGACCAACGCCTGGCGGTGATCGTTGGTTCGATCAAGGAACTGGAGGAGAAGCTGACGCGGCACCTGGAGGGGCAGGAGGGGATAGAAGAGCTGTATCGCGGCACAGGTGAAAGCCGGCAAAGAGATCGCCGCATTATTTGCGGCGGATGAGGATATGGAAACCATGATGGATGCCTGGGTGTCCAAAGGAAAGTACGCAAAAATTCTTGAGCTTTGGGTGAAGGGCGTTCCGATTGATGGCACAAGCTGTACGGGGACCTCAGCCCTCGCCGCATCAGTTTGCCGTCCTATCCCTTTGCCAGAGAACGCTGTTGGTTTCCGCAGCAGGCAAGCAAGGTTACAGGAAGCAGCATGGAAGCGGGCTCCGCCCCGACCGCCTCGATTCATCCGCTGCTGCATCAAAATACGTCGACCATTTCTCATTTGAGATTTCGAACAACTTTTACGGGCCAAGAGTTTTTCCTGGCGGATCATATGGTGAACGGCCAGCGGATCCTACCCGGTGTCGCCTATCTGGAGATGGTACGGGCGGCAGTAGAACAAGTAGTGGAAGCCGGCAAAGAAGATTATGAGATTCAACTGAAAAACGTGGTTTGGGTGCGACCGATTTCCGTGGAAGAAAAGCCAGTCCAGATACAGATCAGACTCTTCGCGGAGGAGAACGGCGAGATTGCCTACGAAATCTGCAGCGGGCCCGGCGAGGAGGATGGAGATCCTGTTATTCACAGCCAAGGAACGGCGGTGCTTGGTTCCCCAGCCGAAGAAGCACCAACCCTGGATCTGAATGCCTTGCAAGCGGAGTGTAATCAAAGTGTTCTTCAGTCCAGCCAATGCTACGATACCTTTCGGGCAGCCGGGGTTGATTACGGCCCAGCATTCCAGGGGATTGAGCGGGTATTGGTCGGACAGGGGCAGCTACTGGTGAGGCTCTCTTTGCCGACTTCGATTGTCGCTACAAAGGATCAGTTTGTCCTGCATCCTTGTTTACTCGATTCTGCCGTGCAAGGATCGGCAGGTTTTCTGTTAAGCTCCGCAGATACGGCGGGCACCGGCAAGCCAGCGCTGGCCTTTTCTTTGCAAGAACTGGAGATATTCGGCGATTGTACTCCCACGATGTGGGCGCTGATTCGATACAGCGACGGCAGTGCGGCAGGAGAACAAGTACAAAAGCTGGATATCGATCTGTGTTATGACCAGGGGAATATTTGTGTGCGGATGAGGCGATTTGCATCGAGGGTGTTGGATCCGGGGCTTCAAACCAGCACAGTATCGCACGAGGTCCCTTCCGAGACCGTGGCTGCTCCCCTTGTGGGAAATGTGATGCTCACCCCCGTATGGGATGTGGTATCGGTTAAGTGGGATCAGACCGTTCCCACTCCCACCGAACATGTCGTGATTGTCGGCGGAACGGAAGAGAATAGGCGCACGTGCAAACGACGATATCCCGGCGCACGTACCCTGGAGATGGAATCCGAGGATACAGTTGAAGTGATCGCCAAAAAAATAGCTGGTCTTGGCCGTATCGATCAGATCGTATGGATTGCTCCCTACCATGCACTGAATTCGCTTGCAGAGGAAGCTGTGCTGGAAGAGCAGAAACAAGGGGTACTCCTGATGTTTCGGGTGGTAAAAGCGCTGCTCCTTGCCGGATATGGCAGCAAGCAGATGGAGTGGAGTGTGATTACCACACAGACCCAGCCGATCCATAAGCACGAGATGGTGAACCCGACCCACTCCAGTCTGCACGGGTTTGTTGGTTCGATGACCAAGGAATATCCAAACTGGAAGATCCGACTGGTTGATCTGCAGGCGTATTGTGATTGGCCGGTGCCTGAACTCTTCCATCTGCCCACCGATCCGCAGGGAAACGCCTGGGTCTATCGAGATCGGGAATGGTATCGACAACATTTAATCCCCGTACGTTACACTCCATCTGATGATCTGACATTGTATCGACAGGGGGGAGTATATGTAGTGATTGGAGGTGCGGGCGGCATTGGCGAAGCTTGGAGTGCCTATATGATTGGTACCTATCAGGCTCAGATCGTTTGGCTGGGCAGACGCCAGATAGACGAGACGATTCAGCACAAGATGGGCAAGCTGGCTGTTATGGGAGCCTGCTCCCTGCTACATCTCCGCCGATGCCTCCGATCAAGAAGCACTGCTCCATGCTTATGAAGAAGTGAAGCAGCGGTACGGAAAGATAAACGGGGTGGTACATTCTGCAGTGGGCGTCTTGGATCATAGCTTGGCCAAGATGGAAGAGGAACGATTCCGGGCCGGGCTCTCAGCAAAAGTAGACGTCAGTGTGCGGATGGCTCAGGTATTTGCAAAGGAACCGCTCGATTTTGTCTTGTTCTTCTCTTCTTTTGGCGCTTTTGGCAAAGGACTTGGTCAAAGCAGCTACGCTTCCGGCTGCACATTTGGCGATCTGTTTGCCCACCAACTTTCTCACGAATGGCCTTGCGCAGTGAAAGTGATGAACTGGGGATACTGGGATGGTGTGGGCATCGCAAGCGTGATTCCCGATACGCTTAAGAATCGGCTGGCACAAGCCGGCATCGGATCGATTGAGCCATCCGATGGGATGCAGGCACTGGAAGTCTTGCTAACCGGACCAGTGGATCAACTGGCGTTCATGAAGACGACAAAGCCCTTGGAGATGGAGGGACTCCAAGCGGGGGAAGAGATATCGATTCACCGGGAAAGGCATGAATCGAGTCTGGAAAACATCAAGCAGATGCTTCCGTCCCTCGCCTTGCCTGGTGAAGTTGCCGCAGCGTCTCCTCGAGGGGCAACGTCTCCTCCCGGGTTGGAGACAGACCGTTTTCATTTTTCGGACGCTTCGCTCGTCGACGACCAAGACAATGCCGGTACAGAAGGATCAGGAGGTGCGTGGTAAATGAAGAAGGTAGATGAGCTTCTCTGTCGGCTGCTAGGGGGACAACTGCAGTCTATCGGGATCTGCACAGCAACACCTTCCATCATCGCTGAGCAAAAAGCAAAATCCGGGCTGCTGCCACTATACGATCGATGGCTGGAAGAAAGTTTGACCGTACTGGCACGGAACGGTTATCTCAGCTATGACGGCCAGTCATGCACGGTATTGGATACGACGACGGTCGATATGGATCAGTTGTGGAGAGAGTGGGATCAAAAGAAGATGGCATGGCTGAGAGATTCCAGTTTGAAAGCGCACCTCGTCTTAGTTGAGACAACGATGCGGGCACTGCCGGAGATCCTGACGGGGAAAGTATCGGCCACAGAGATCATGTTTCCCCATTCCTCGATGAAACTGGTCGAAGGGGTATACAAAAACAACCCGACATCTGATTATTTTAATGAAGTGCTGGCAAATACGGTTGCTTCCTATGTTCGAGATCGGTTAAAACGTGACCCTTCTGCCAGGATTCGAATCATCGAAATCGGGGCAGGCACCGGAGGGACCAGTGCCATGGTCTTCCAAAAACTCCGCTCCTATCGGGAGTCAATCGAAGAATATTGCTATACCGATCTCTCCCAATCGTTTCTCCTGTTTGCCGAAAAAGAGTACGGCTCAGAAAATCCTTATCTGACGTATAAACGATTAAACGTAGAGCAGCCCATCAGTGGACAAGGGATCCGTGAGGGTGGATACGATCTGGTGATTGCAGCCAATGTCCTTCATGCGACCAAAAATATTCGACATACCTTGCGCAACGCCAAAGCGCTTCTGCGGAACAACGGCTTGCTTCTGCTAAATGAGATCAGCATGCCTTCCATATTTGCTCACCTCACCTTCGGGCTTTTGGAGGGATGGTGGTTGTATGAAGATGCAGGATTACGTATTCCGGGCAGTCCTGGATTGTCTCCCGAAACCTGGAAAAAGGTACTAAAAAGCGAAGGGTTTCCGTCCGTCTTATTTCCCGCCCAGCAAGCCCATGATTTGGGACAGCAGATTATTATTGCCCAAAGCGATGGCATCGTCCGGCAAACAAAAGAGCAGAAGACCAGTACGGTGCATCGAAAAAAACAGAACCGTCCGGAGGTGCAGCAAGCGAAACCACCTGCACAAAAAATAGCATCAACCGATTCCGAAGCAATCTCACAGGATCTGCTGCGGGAGAAGAGTATCGAGTATATCAAAACAGTGGTCGGTGAAGTACTAAAGATTCCAAGTCATAAGATCGATTCTGCTGAGCATTTGGAAACATACGGGGTTGACTCGATTATCACGGTTCAGATCACCAACCACTTACAAGAAGTTTTCGATGACATTAGCAGTACACTGCTGTTTGAATACCAAACGATTGACGCATTGACAGAGCACCTGATGCAAACAAAGCAGGACGCGTTGGTCAAACTGGTAGGATTGCCGCAAGGGAACCTGGATCGGCAGATTGTAAGAGAAAAGGCGATCCCTGTGCGTCGATCTCCACAGCGCCCCGACCTCAGCGTAAGAAAAGCAGGACAGATGCATCCATTGCCTACTCCCAGAACGAACGGATCGCAGCCGCCACGCTCCCGAGAACCGATTGCGATCATTGGGATGAGTGGACGTTACCCACAGGCGAAAAACCTCGACGAGTACTGGGAAAACCTGAAAGCAGGCAAAGATTGTATTACCGAGATTCCGGAAGAGCGTTGGCCGCTTGACGGATTCTACCACCCGGATCCCGATGAGGCGGTGGAACAGGGGAAAAGCTACAGCAAATGGGGTGGCTTTGTAGAAGGTTTTGCCGATTTTGATCCCCTCTTTTTCCATATCTCTCCCCGAGAAGCGATCAGTATCGATCCCCAGGAAAGATTATTTATCCAATCCTGCTGGGAAGTGTTGGAGGATGCGGGATACACCAGAGAACAGCTTGCCATGCAGTACAATCGGAGAGTTGGTGTGTTCGTAGGGATCACCAAAACGGGTTTTGATTTATATGGCCCTGAATTGTGGAGCCAAGGTGAGAAACTGTTTCCCCATACCTCGTTTAGCTCAGTGGCCAACCGGATTTCCTATCTATTGGATTTGCAGGCGCCCAGTATGCCGATCGATACGATGTGTTCTTCGTCGTTAACCGCCATTCATCAAGCTTGCGAACACATTTACCGTGGAGAATGTGAAATGGCCATTGCCGGCGGAGTCAATCTGTATCTTCATCCTTCCAGCTATATCGGACTCTGTTCGAGGCACATGCTGTCCACGACGAATCGATCTGCAGCTTTTGGTAAAGGAGGGGACGGTTTTGTGCCCGGTGAAGGAGTGGGGTGTGTGCTGCTCAAACCGCTTTCCCAAGCGGAGCTAGATGGCGACCACATCTATGCGGTCATCGTAGGAAGCCAGATCAACCATAATGGCAAGACCAACGGGTATATGGTATCCAATCCGAATGCCCAGACAGACTTATTGCTGGAAAACTTCAAAAAATCGGGAATCGATCCGCGAACGATCAGTTATGTGGAAGCGGCTGCATTTGGATCAAACTTGGGAGATGCGATCGAAATAAATGCGCTCAAGAAGGCATTTGCACAGTACACAGAGGACGAACATTTTTGTGCGATCGGTTCCGTCAAGGCAAACCTCGGGCACCTGGAAGCAGCGTCGGGAATGTCTCAATTGACAAAAGTGGTTTGGCAGCTGCGAAATCGGGAATTGGTGCCGTCCATCCATGCTGAATCTCTAAACCCAAATATATGTTTTGAGAACAGTCCATTTTACTTGTCAAAAGAACGACAGGAGTGGAAGCGGCCCATCCTCACCATCAATGGGGAAGAACGAGAGATTCCACGCCGGGCAACGATTAGCTCCTTTGGGGCGGGGGGAACAAATGCCCATTTAATTGTGGAGGAATATATTCCTGTACAGGAAGAACAGGCCTCGACCAGTCCTGCAGCCCGACCGCAGATTATCGTCTTATCAGCCAGAAATGCTGATCGCTTGCGGGAGATCGTTCGACAAATACTCCAGTTCCTTGAGCAAAGAGAGAAGATCTCACTGCCCAATCTCGCCTATACGCTGCAAGTCGGGCGGGAAGCGATGGCGTTCCGGCTAGCCATTGTCGCAAGCAGTAGAGAAGAACTGATCCAGGAACTTAGGGAGTACTTGGGTGAGACAGTGGACAACAAAAAAGAGAACGCTGTCCCTATTTTCCAAGGGGATAAAGAGAGCAATGAAGAGATGAACCATCTCCTCTCCGGCCAAACAGGGGAGATGTTGGTGAACATCCTGCTGGAAGAGAACAGACCGGAAAAACTGGCGCAACTGTGGGTGCAGGGTGTCAATATCCCTTGGACATCTCTGTACCACAGCCAAAGCGTTCGCAAGATTCGCTTACCCACCTATCCCTTTGAAAAACAGCAGTACTGGATTCGCGCAAAAATGATAGATCAACAGCAGCTTGCCCCTACAACGCAAACCATACCGGACGAACAATGGCAAAAGCGAGCAGCAGCTGATGCAAAGATGTTCGTCAAAGAGATACTGTGTTCGATACTGGAACTGAAGATGGAAGAGGTCCAAATGGATGTACCGTTCTCAGACTATGGAATGGACTCTGTCATTTTGATGGATCTGTATCGAAACTTGAAAAAGCATATTCCCTTGTTGGATGTTGCAGCATTGAAGCAGTGTGTTACATTACAGGAGATTGTACAACTGATTGAAGAGCAGGCAGATGAAAAGACGGTTCGCGCGATGGTTGCACGAGATGATGGGGAGAAACCCCGATATAGCAAGAGCATGCTATCTGTCGGGCGAAGGGAAAGTCCCGCCACCGTGACGCAGCCTGAGCAGGATATGGAAGAACAACGGCAACAGATTTTGCGTCGGATGACCAAGCTCTCGAAAACAGCATGGCACAAGCGTGGCTTGATCGGGAAAGGGACCACCGTTCCCCGGTTTCAAACCTTAGACGTGATGCTTGATGAACGAAACTGCATCTGGATATTTTTCAAAACCAAAGTGATCGGAGAACAGACGGCAGCAGACATCCTTCATTTGCATACCTTTATTCAACAAAAGGTGGAGCTGGAACAGGTGCCGATCTTGTATTTTAGCCACTATGGTTCCCATTTTTTGTTGGGCGGTGACCGCTTGTTTTTTGCAGAAAGCAACCTTGATGAAAAAGGACAGGAGAAGTTTTTGGAATGGTTTGAAGCATGCAAGCCGATCTTTACGGATCATCTCTCAGAGAACCATCCCTTGCGAATCGCCGTCTGCGCCGGTACGGCTCAGGGAGGAGGATTTGAGTATCTGCTTTCCTGCGATTTTCAGTTTGTTTTGCCCCAGATCAAGCTGGGAGTGCCGGAGATTAAATCAAATTTGTACGCAGGAATGGGCGGCTTGAGCTACTTGGCGTCACAGGTAGGATTAGCCAGGGCGAAACTGCTTAATCTGACAGGCGGACTGATCTACGGACACCAGGCGCACGAAATGGGACTGATCAGTCATGTAACGGCAAATCCCTTTACCGATGCCTATGATTTCTATGACGTGATACCGAACATAAAACTGGCCAAACACCTCAATTATCGATTGAACCAACAGTACCATGAGTTGAGAAACAGGGACTTGAATGATTGGATACAGGTTACACAAACGTTTGTCAAAGAAGGGTATCAACATATACTGGATGATTACAAAATGTTTAAGGTGGAGCGGTAGTATCGCGAAGGGCCGGCAGTTGGCTTGAGCGGGTGCTAGTTCAAGACCAAAGGGCAGATCTGTTCAGTACCTATCTGAACGGGTCTGCCCTTTTTTTATCGTCGTTGCGTACTTGATGCATAGGAATCGCTCGATCTCGCCATGCGATGAAAATGTCAACAGAATTTTTTGTGATCAATAGCAAAAAGGACTAAAAAAAATGTTGATTTTTGTCGATTTAGACATAGGCAGAGGATGTTCCATCCGTTATACTGTATTCATGTTAGTTTATGTAACACGTCTTGTGTTGCCTGATTTCTAACGAGCTGGCTTATTTCAGGATCTGACTGGGTCAAGCCATACGTGCATGGGAAATAAACGTGTTTGTTGTATGCGTGATCTTTCCTTTTCAAGTTTTCGATCATCACGTCTTACAATTGGTTTTTACAGCTGCCAACTAGGGTAATTACATTTATATCAAAAAATGTGACTTACATGTTTTGCTTGTAAGGTCAGCAGTTGAACAACAAAAGGAGGATCAGGATGAAAAGAGAAAAGGGAAGGTTTTTATCGCTTACTGTTTTATTAATCGCGATTGCCATGATCGCGGCGGCATGTGGAGGAGGTACCGAGGGTGCCGCTGGAGGTACATCTGGACAAGGGCAGGAGGCGGGGAATTCATCCGACCAGCCGGCCGCTGAAGCAAAAGTGATTCGCTTGAGTCACAATATGCCGCCAGATAGTGCAGTTGATCAAGCGGCGAACAAATTTAAAGAATTGGTGGAAAGCCGCAGCAACGGAGCGCTGAAAGTAGAAGTGTTTGGGAATTCCGTACTTGGCTCGATGAGGGAGCAGACGGAAAGCGTACAGTTCGGTTCTGCCGAGATGACGATCCAGCCGATCTCGACGATGACGCCATTTGTCAGTGATGTGCAGATCGTGGACTACCCGTTCTTATGGCCTAACAATGAAGTACTGTGGAAAGTGCTTGATGATGAGCCAGGGCAGATGATGCTGGACTCCATGAGTGAGGCTGGCTTTAAGGGGCTCGGATTCTGGGCCGGTGGCTTTAAATCGATTACGGCCAACAAACCAATTCAAACACCGCAGGATCTGCAAGGGGTAAAAATGCGGGTGATCCCTTCCCCTCTGCTGATCGCCCAGTATGAAGCCTACGGAGCCAATCCGGTACCGGTTGATTTTGCCGAATTGTACAACTCGCTGCAGCAGGGCGTAGTGGATGCCCAGGAAAACCCGCTGGAGACGATTTACCTGCAAAAGTACTATGAAGTGCAAAGTCACCTGTCGGTTGCGAATCAAGGTTACCTTGCGTACATTTCTGCCATGAACAAAGCCTTCTTTGACGGTTTGTCTCCCGAACTGCAGCAGGTCGTGGTCGAGGCGGAAAAAGAAGCGAGGGAACTGGAGCGCAAATTGGCGATCGATGCGGAAGCGGATTACCTGAAAAAGCTTGAAGAAGCGGGGATGCAGGTCGTCAAGCTGACAGACGAGCAAAAAGCGGCATTCAAGGAATTGTCTCTGCCGGTTCACCAGGAATTCAGCAAGACAGACCGGCAAAAGCAAATTCTGGAGGCCATTTATAAGGCAGTAGAAGAAGCACAAAAGTAAACAGTGCTGATCAAAAAAAGAGTTAGTTGCTTCACAACGACTAACTCTTTTTTAAGTTACCGAGGTGATGAAATGTGCTGAAAATACTGGACAAAGCGGAAAATGTATTTGTTGTGCTGACGATTTTTCTGGCGACGGTACTCGTCTTTGTCAACGTCGTTCTGCGGGCCTTTGGCGCCGGAACCACCTGGTCTGAAGAACTGATCCGTTATCTGATCATCTGGCTTACCTTTATCGGGGGAAGTATCTGTGTTCGAAAAGGGGAGCATGTCGGGATCGAACTGCTGCCGGAGTTTCTGCCGGCCAGATTCAGATGGGTGTTGCGGGTACTGGTCAATCTGATCGTCATTTTGTTCCTCGTCTTGTTGATCAAATACAGTACGGAACTGACGATGTTTACTTATAAGAACGGGCAGACCGCCCCTGCTCTGGGAATACCGATGTATTGGGTCTATTTGTGTTTGCCGCTCGGATCGCTCCTGATGGTGATTAGATATCTGGCCGATATCGTTGATGCGTGGCGGAACAAACAGCCGGCAGAAGCTGAACCTGAACTGAACGGGAAAGTAGGTGAATGATGTGACGTTCTTTCTTATCATTGCTTTATTTGTTCTCTTGTTGGTAAGCGTACCCATTTTTGCTGCCGTCTCTTTGGCTACCGCTGCAGCGATGCTTCTGTTCACCGATACCAATCCGTTGATCATGGTGCAGCGCCTGTTTGGCGGGATTGACCGATTTACCTTGATGTCGATGCCGTTTTTTATCTTGGCTGCAAACGCAATGGACGTGGGAGGATTGTCTTCCCGGATCTTGAGATGGGCCAGGGCGCTCGTCGGACATATCAGCGGCGGGGTTGCGATGACCACCCACGTCGCCTCCATGTTCTTCGGTTCTTTATCCGGATCTTCACCAGCTACTGTCATTGCGATCGGCAAGATCATGTATCCGGAACTGCTGCGCCAAGGGTATGCCAAACATTTCGCAAGTGGCCTGATCACCTCCACCGGCTCTATTTCATTGATTATTCCACCCAGTCTGACCCTGATCATTTATGCAACGGTTACCAACACCTCGGTCGGTGCCCTGTTCATGGCAGGACTGACGGCAGGGATTGTGTTTGGATGTATTGGACTCTTTTATATCTGGATTTATGCGAAAATGAACAACCTGCCCCGGCAGGAAAAGGCCACAAGGGCTGAACTGTGGACCAGCACGAAAACAGCCAGCTGGGCACTCATGGTTCCGTTGATTATCTTGGGCGGGATCTATCTCGGCGTGTTTACTGCTACGGAAGCTGCCGGAGTATCAGCGGTATATGCAATCGTTGTCGGGATGTTCGTCTACAAGGAGATTGACCTCAAGAAATTGTACCAGCTATGTCTCTCTTCTGCGATCACATCAGCCCAGGTGATGATTCTGGTAGCGGCTGCTTCCATGTTTGGCTGGCTGCTGACCGTAGGCCAGGTTCCGCAGTCCCTTGCTCATTTTCTGACTGAGAACTTTACGACGGAGTGGACGTTTTTGCTGTTCCTAAACATCCTGCTGCTGATCGTTGGCATGTTTATGGAAGGGACGTCTGCGATCGTCATCTTGGCTCCCCTGCTTTATCCTACGGCTGTACAGATGGGAATCGATCCGGTCCATCTGGGGGTCCTGATTATTACGAACATGGCGATTGGCATGTATACACCGCCGTTTGGACTTAATATATTTGTGGCCAACAGCATCACCAAGATGAAGTTGGTTGAATCTGTGCCCGGACTCACCCGGTTCTTGGTTGTCTCGTTGGTTGCCTTGTTGATCATCACGTACATCCCGCAAATAAGCACCTTGTTACCTGACATCGTCTACGGATCGTGATCGGTCTCGTCATGCACAAGATGCAAGTACGATTCTTACAGTAGGAAACGATGTGTACCTGAGGGGGGAGGCGTTTTGGGGTAAGTGTAAAGGAAGCGATGATGATCGGCGGACTGGCGAGATGCAGAATCATAGCGGGAGAGAAGGGGGACAGCCGTCAGATTCAGTATGTGACGGTGATGGAAGTACCCGATACGATCCAATGGTTGAAGGGTGAAGATTTGCTCTTGACCAGCTTGTATCCGATCAAGGATGATCCCAGGGCACAGCAACAGCTGGTTCAGCAGTTGGACGAGAAGGGGAGTTCGGCCCTGGCGATCAAAACCCACCGCTTTGTTGATCGAATACCGGAGATGATTATAGCAGAAGGGAATCGACTAGGCTTCCCGATCATCGAAATCGAACGGGATATCTCTTATCTGGACATCATTACCCCGATTATGAACGTGATTCTGGAAAACACGTCGCCCAGACAGACAGATTACGACGAGCTGTTTCACTGGATCACGGAATTGGCATTAGGCGGAAAAGGGCTTGATGCGATTGTCCAGGCCCTCTCCAAAATGATGAAAAACCTGGTCACTCTGGAGTCAGCCGTTCCCTTTATCAAAGGGCTGTATCTCCCTCATGAGATTGCGCCGCTCACGGCCAGCCAGGTAAACGAACTGCGGAAATCAAAGCGACCGCTGCGAATGGTCCGCAAACTGAATGGTCAACTTACCTCGTGCATCGTCAGCCCTCTCATGCTAAATGAAAAAATCAATGGATACATCACGTGCTGGGAGACGACGAACGTCTTTCGCAAGATTGATTTTGATGTGTTGGAGAGGGCAATCCCTTTGTTCGCCCTGGAATTTTTAAAGGCTAAGACGAGAGTGGATGTGGAGCAGGAGTACAAGAACGACTTTTTGTCTGAAGTACTTGCAGGAAATGTTCAGCGAGAGGCAGCGGTGATCGAAAAAGCCAAATGGTACAGCTGGGATTTGACGAAAGACTACCAGGTGATGGTGTTGGATGTGGATCAATTTTCTACTGTTGTTGAGACCTACAACCACGATGAGGTGAGGATTCAGGAGTTCAAACGGAACGTCGCCGCAATAGTGGAGAACACCGTGAAACGGATGGACCCATCGTCGATTGTCGTGTTTTGGAGCGACAAAATCGTTGTGCTGTATCCGATGGGGGAAAGGAAAGAAGAGACGAGTCTGAAGGATGATTTCCTGGCTGCTGCCCGCCGGTTGAAACAGCACCTGAAAAAGCAGTTTTCCGAGGTCACCTTTACCATCGGCATGGGTCGATTTTATGGAGGGCTGCGTGGAATCCATCTCGGCTATACCGAAGCCCTTCAGTCGATCCAAGCAGGACGGAAGACATGGGGAAGAGACAGCATCATTCATTTCGACGATCTCGGCATCTATCGGATTTTGCGGCAGTTGGAGCATCACGAGGAACTGGACTCCATCTATCAAGAGACGATTGGCAAACTGGAGAAATACGATCAGCAGCACCAGTCCAATCTGATGGAAACGCTGGAACAGTACTTCGCTTGTGATTGCGGATTAACGGAGACCGCCGCAAACATGTACATTCACGTCAACACGCTGAAGTATCGGCTGCGAAAGATAGAGCAAATCACAGGTTATCAGCTGCAAGATACGGAAGGACGCTTCCATCTCTACCTCGGTTTTAAAATCAAGGCAATGCTGAACAACCGACCATAGACGACAGGCGGATCGATTCGCTAAGATGCCATCTGATAGACGACTACTTGCCCCGTGCTGCGGGAGGGCAGAGGTCGTCTTTTTTACGCTTTCTGCTATGGTCGAGCGATAGTGACAAGCAGGGTGCGGCGTATTGCTCGGAAAACAGCAGCATCGGACTGTTTTCGTACACAAGCAAACGTTGCGCCCCCACTATGTTCGTCAAAAGCAAAGGACCGCAAGGCAGTCTCCCCCCTGAGGTTATTCTCGTGCTTATCTGATCAGACAAAAGGATGAGGTGCTATTTGTCCGTGCCGACGAAGAAGTCAGTCGGACCAACCGGTATAATTTTTTATATCAGGCAAGCGCACGGATGACGAGCAAGAGAGCGCATAGGAGGCAGTTATGAAAGCTGTAAAGCTTCGCGTTTTATCCAATACACAGGTAAGTGAGCGCTACTGGCACATGGTCGTAGATGCTTCCAACCTGCGGGAGACAGTGAAACCAGGGCAATTTTTCCATATCAGATGCACCGATGAGTACTATCCGTTTTTGCGTCGCCCATTCAGTATTTATCGCATCAACAAACAGTCGCAAACGCTTGAGTTTTTGTACCTCGTAAAGGGGCTTGGAACCAGGCGCTTGACGCAGGTTGCGCCAGGGGAGCAGGTTGATGTGTTCGGCCCTTTGGGAAAGGGATTTACGGTACACGAAAGCTGGAATCCCATCCTGCTGCTCGCGAGAGGAGTAGGCATCGCCACACTGGCTGCTTTAGCCCAGGAGGCAGCCGAAAAGGGAATACGCTGTGTCGCGATCCTGAGCGCCAGATCGCAAAACGATTTGTTGGCTACCGAAACCTTGCAAGGCTTCGGTGCCGACGTATACAAGGTGACGGATGAGGAAGGGACCAGTGATGTCGACCACGTCAGGTCGCTGATCGAGCAGATCATGCTGGAAAACGAGATCAAGGCCGCCTATGTGTGCGGTTCCAAGCGGCTCTCGCTGCTGCTGCAGGAAATCGCCAGGGAGAGACAGATACCTGCGGAGATTGCCTTAGAGGAGCATATGGGGTGTGCGATGGGTGTTTGCTTTGCGTGTGTATGCGATCTACAGGAGGAAGACGGCGTGAAAACCGTACGGGTCTGCAGAGAAGGCCCGGTATTCCCGTTGGAGAAGGTGGTGATTTCATGATCGCACAGAAGAACATGGAGGTTATGATCGGTTCACTTCGGTTAAAAAATCCGATCATGCCTGCTTCAGGGGCCTTTGGTGAGGATATGGAGGAGATCATCGACTTTAATCGATTGGGGGCGGTCGTTCCCAAGAGCATTACCAAGTATCCGCGCAGAGGGAACGCAACTCCGCGCGTCTGCGAAACAGCCGCCGGCATGATTAATTCGATCGGCATCCAGAGCAAAGGGATCGACTACTACCTGAGCAAGACGCTTCCCTACTACACCAAGTACGAGACCCCTCTGATCTCCAGCATCTCTGCCGATTCGATCGACGAGTTCGCGGAAATGTCGGAAATCATTGCCGGTCACGAGGTGGTCAAGGCGTTGGAGTTAAACATCTCTTGTCCCAATCTGAAAGGGAACGGCCTGGCCTATGGGATGGACCCGCAGATCACATATGACCTGATCCGACAGGTACGGACGGTTACGGACAAACCGATCATCGCCAAACTGACGCCAAATGTGACCAGGATACAGGATATCGCAGTGGCCGCCGAAGAAGCGGGAGCAGATGGGCTGACGGTGGCGAACACCATCCTGGCAATGGCGATCGACGTCCATACGCGGAAGCCCAAGATCGGAAATGTGATGGGCGGCATCTCTGGACCTGCCATCAAGCCGATTATTGTGCGCATGATTTATCAGGTCTATCAAGCAACGAAACTGCCGATTATCGGCTGCGGCGGAGTGATGAACGGGGAAGATGCGATTGAGATGATGCTGGCCGGCGCTACCGCTGTCCAGGTAGGAACGGCCAGTTTTATTCAGCCTACAGCGATGTTTGACATCCTAGAAGAGATCGAACAATACATGGATCACTATCAGATCGAGGCGATTACAGAGATCATAGGGCAGGTCATCACGGGAAAGTGAGCAAGCTGCAGGCGTTGTCTCCGATGGGAATCCAAAAAGCGGAGGGGAAACGAGTATGAACCTAACACGATTCGAGCAAACGTTACAAGAGATGAACCGGATCGGTGCCCTAGACAAGGGCGTTACACGGCTGGCCTATACGAGAGAAGAGCAGCAGGCACGCGAGTACTTCGTGTTTCTCTGTAAACGGGCTGGTCTGCAGGTAAGAATCGACCCGTGCGGCAATGTGATCGCCCGCCGGGAAGGAAGGAATCCACAGCTTCCCGCAGTCGCTTGCGGTTCCCATCTGGATACGGTGATCCAGGGCGGCAGATTTGACGGAACGCTCGGCGTTCTGGCTGCCTTGGAAGTAGTGGAGCGGTTAAACGAAAAAGGAATCGAAACGGAGCATCCGATAGAGATCATCTCGTTTGCCTGCGAAGAATCGGCTCGTTTTGGAGTTTCCACCATTGGCAGCAAAGCGATGGCCGGTCTGTTGAAAAAAGAACAGATTGCTGATCTGAAGGATAAGCACGGAATCTCCATTGAGACCGCAATGTCAGAATGCTCCTTCGATTTCGAGCGGGTAGAGCAAGCGAAGAGAAAAAAAGAGGAGCTGTGCGTCTTTTTTGAACTGCACATTGAACAGGGACCTATCCTGGAACAGGAGCAGGTGCACATCGGAATTGTCAGCGGAATCGCTGCACCAACCCGCCTACACGTCCACGTCCAGGGCAAAGCCTCCCACTCCGGCACTACTCCGATGGATTTGCGTCAAGATGCGCTATTGGGGGCCGCCGAGATTGCGCTCCAGCTGGAGCTGGCGGCGAAAGCGGAACAAGATCAAGGAACGGTCGCAACCATCGGCGTTTGTGAAGTAAAACCAGGTGCGATGAACGTGATACCCGATTTGGTTGAGCTAAAGATCGATATACGCGGTTCCTCCGTCTCGTCCAAGGCGGAGGTGCTGCGCAAGTTGATGCACGCCTTTGAAACGGTCCGATATGAGCGCGGCCTCGAGATCGAGTGGCATCTGCTGAGCGACGAACAACCTGTGCTGCTGAAGCAGGAAATCGCTTCATCCATCGAGCATAGCTGTAAAAAACTAGGCATCTCCTATCGGCATATGTCCAGTGGAGCAGGACATGACGCGATGAACATGGCCCGGGTCTGGCCTACCGGACTAATCTTTGTTCCCTCTGCCGACGGATTGAGCCACCATCCGGACGAGTTTACGGCAATGGCGGACATCGCGGCGGGCATCGCCGTGCTGGAAGAAGAAGTGATGAAATGGGCAGGAGCATCCGAGAGCGCAGCCAGCTTACAGGAAATAACGGCAAAAGGATGGATCTGAGATGAAGTGGGATCATGTGATTCGCAACGGTTACATCGTGACGACAGATCGGATATACCAGGGTCATATTTACGTGAAGGATGGCAAAATCGCTGCGATATCAGACCAACCGCTGCCTGGAGAGGCTGTAGAGGAGACGGATGCCGCCGGTCGCTACATCTTGCCAGGTTTGATCGACGTGCATGTCCACTCCCGCGACCCCGGTTCGACGCACAAGGAAGATTTCTATCACTCTACACAAGCGGCGGCGGCAGGCGGGATCACGACGATCTTTGAGATGCCCAACACCAACCCGCCGCTCAATAACGTGGCGAACTATCACAAGCAGGTGAGCAATCTAGAGACTAAGGCGCATGTCGACTTCGGCATCTGGGCGATTTGCCTGGGGCACCTCAACATGCAGGATATTGCGGAACTGCACCGAGCCGGTGTGATTGGATTCAAGTTTTTCTGGGGCTATGCGGTTCATAGCAAAACGTATCAATTGATCTACAACTACAAACCAGAGATGGAAGATGTGATCCCGCCCTTTACAGATGGCGAGGTGTACGAAATCTTCCGGGAAGTGGCCAAAACCGGGCAGATTCTGGCGATTCACGCCGAGAGCAGCGATCTGATTCACCATCTGACCAAACAGGTGGAGGCAAGCGGGCGGCGCGATTACGAAGCATTTTTAGAAGGACGTCCCAACCTGGCCGAAGTAGTAACCGTGCAAACGGGCATCGCGTTTGCAAAGGCGACAGGAGCGCGGCTGCACATCTTGCATGTGAGCACAGGAGAAGCGGTTGATCTGATCAAACAAGCCCAAGCCGAAGGGTATCCGATCACGGCGGAGACCTGTCCGCACTACCTCTTTTTAAGCAATGAAGATTATCCCAAGATTGGCCCGGCGATGAAGGTGTATCCCACTGTCAAGTATCGGGCCGATCAGGACAGATTGTGGGAAGGAATTAGGGAAGGCGTCATTTCCGTGGCATGCTCTGACCATGCCCCACACACCGAAGAGGAAAAAGCAGGCGATCTATGGTCGATCCCGGCCGGCATGTGCGGTGTCGAGACGCTTGCGCCGCTCCTGCTCAACGCCGTGCATGAGCAGAAACTAACACTCTCACAAGTGGTGGCGCTTCTCTCGGAAAACCCAGCCAAGCTGTTTGGGATTTATCCGCAAAAAGGTTCACTCCAGGTAGGAACGGACGCCGACATCACAATCGTCGATATGGAGCGGCCATTTACCATTAAACAGGAGGAACTGCACAGCAAAAGCAAAGTGACGGCGTTTGACCGGTTTTCCGGAATGGGCAGCCCTGTCGCCACCATCGTTCGCGGCCGGACCGTGATGAGAGACGGTAAGATTGTCGCTGGTCCGACTGGCCGTTTGGTTACCCCTGCAGACGTGGTATAATAATAGAAAGTGGCAGGGTGGCATTGCCGGATGCCGCACCCGGACGAAAGGTGTTGACCCAGATGAACAGCGTAGACAGAGTAAAAGTTGTTTCCGAATTGTACGAACTGCTCAATGAGTATGCCTGCAAACGGGATCTTCCCGTTGACGAAAGCACGGCCAACTTCTTTGAAAAAGTGAAAAGATGCTGCGACTTGTTGGACCTGGACTACGATGAGTGTAAAAAAGAGTTTGGCTTAAAAGAAAGTCATGAGTTTTTGGGCAAGTGAGCAGGTTGGGAATGGCTGTTGCAGAAAAGGCGCAAGCCCTGGATTGGGCGAGGCAGCCTTTTTCTTTTGTTGAAGCAACATGGGGCCGCACTTGTCAGCAGCACGATCAAACTAGGGAGCAGATCGACTATCAAGATGCAGACGTGTAAATTTATATAACACATGAACAAGGTTATTTGAAAACGTTATTGACATCCCGGCATTTTATGTTAGTATTTATTACATCAAACTTTGTTACCCTTCATCTTCCTATTGGCCTCCTAAAGAGGCCTCTTTTTTTATATCTACGTTAGAAGGGATATTCTCCTGAGGTGTCTGCTGCAAGCGGTACAGGGTTGACAAGAACGCTCCGTTTTCTATATTATTTTGATTGACATGAATGTCAATGGAAGGGAGGGAGTTATACATGACGCCACGTTCAAAAGAACAAAATGAACAGATCCGTAAGCAGCGAGAGCAAGAGATTTTGCAGGCAGCGATCCTCGTCTATGCCGAAAAGGGGTATGCCGCATCTGAGATTGGGGAAATCGCGGAGAGGGCTGGTCTGGCGCGTGGCCTTGTTTACCATTATTTTAAAAACAAGCAAACCTTGTTCCGCAAACTATACGAGTACATGATGGACAGGAGTCAGCGCTTCACGAAGGCGCATTTTGCACAGGAGGGTTCTGTGCTTGATCTGTTCAGAGAATATGCACGGACGGTTTGCAAGCAAGTATTGGAGGAGCCTGCGGTCTCCCGTTTTTACACGCGAATTAGCCTGGATATACCTTACTTGTATACGGACGAACCGTTCTCGCCATTTGATTGGGTGAAGAACTTCGTACAACCGATGGCAGTAGCAATTGAGAAGGGGATCAATCAAGGAACCATCCGGCGCGGCGATGTCAGCTTGATGGCTATGCAATTCTGGGGCGCGGTATCGCAGGGGATGCATTACATGGACCAACTGCAGCAAACGCTATGCTCGCAGGAAATATCGGAAACAGAGAGGGAAAAACAGCTAGAGGAGGTCTTAGGGCAGGTGATCGAATCGGCTCTAGCGGTGGTAAGGCCAGAGTAATTTTTTTTTTGTGTTTATGATTGACATTCGTGTTAGTCAAAAAACTTTCTTGCTGTGAATCGAGTTTATAGAGTGCTTATCCTTCCGATACGAAAAGGAGATGGTGATCGTTTGAACATACTGGTTATCGTTGCCCATCCCAATATGCGCCAATCACGGGTCAACAAACGGTGGGTGGCAGAATTGCGCAGATATTCCGATCAACTAACGGTGCGCGAGTTGTACGCTGTGTATCTGGAAAAAACGTTTAACATCGAGCGCGAGCAAGCCCAGGTCGTCGAACACGATCGCCTTGTGCTGCAGTTCCCGCTCAAATGGTACAGTACACCGCCGTTGTTGAAGCAATGGCTGGATGAAGTCTTCACCACCGCTTGGCTGTTCGGTCCCGGAGGCAGAATGCTCGCTGGGAAAGAACTTCTGCTTGCGATCTCGATCGGTGGTGCCGAACACTCTTACCAAGCAGGTGGCTTGATCGGTTATACGATCAGCGAGCTGACTCGACCTTTGCAGGTCTTTGCCAACCAAATCGGTATGACGATGCTCCCGTCTTTCAAACTGTACGGTGCTGTTCAGGCATCAGACGAACAGATCGAAAGCAGTGCCAAACAATACGTCCAACACATCATAAACCCTGAACTGAATCCTCAAATCGCTCGGCAACGAATGTTGGATGAAATGAAAAAACGACGGCAGACGGCCAATCTTTGATCCAACCACGGCCACAAGTAACAATGCTCACCTATTCACAATCATAAAGAATGACTTAGAAGGTTGTGAAACGTTCAAAGGATGTCAGGACCACAACGATACCCAACAGTAGAGATATCGTTAACGTGGAAGAAACCAATAGCAGCCATCCGTTTGAAGAGCGTGGTTTCCCGGCGATCATCAGAGATACGGTTGGAGCGAGGATGGTACCGAGGATGACAGTATAGACCGCCAGCCACCAACTTCCTTCGTTGATTTCCCCGTCAGCTGGCTGGTACACCCACACAATCGTTAGCAGCAGGGTTATGCCTATCCAAACTAGATAAGGTAGTATTTTCATTACTGTTCTCCTAATGTTGTTTTAAATCTAGCAAAACGATTCCTCCTCCACAAAAACGGCAGCCGCGGTTTTCGGGAGGAGGAATCATCAGACTGCGTCCGTGCAAGACAACGCTCTCCAACCGCAGCCGGGAGAGAAGTCACTAGCCAATTGATCCGGGTCAGCCAGTGATGCTCTTTCCGCAGTTGGGACAGTAGTGAAAATCTTCTTTTACGGCGGAACCACAGTACGGACAATATGATCCGGTTGGTTTTGCACTAGGCTCTTGCTCGTTGGCGGGAGTGCTGCCGAAGCGGTGGTTGAGCGGATCCGCCTCTTCCCGTGCATCGACGATGTCGTACAGCGACATGCGCTCCTTGGAAGTGGCATTTTTGTAGTGGAAAATGCCCTGAACAATGCCTGTCGCGATAAAGATGATGCCGAAAGCCGGGAAAATGATGCCAACCAGCGGAAACGGAGCGTCTCGGGTCAACTCATATGCAAACACGGTCCATAAAATTCCAAACAATACGGCAAAAACACTGCCGACTGCGCCCATTGCAGAGCGGCTGCGGCCAGGTTTTATACTTTTCAAATCAACACCCCCATCTCCCTATAATAAACCAATGAGAAGAAGCTCACAAATGTTTCGTCATTTTTCTTACGAGAGAGCAAACAAAACGTTTCATTTTCAACCGACCATTTCCATTTCTCTATCTATGAACATGCTGATACTTACTGACCTCGCGGGCATCAACTATACGTTGGCAATAATATGATTAGTGGGCAAAAAGGGAATATTTAAACATATAGAGAAGTAATAAGAAAACCATCAAGGGGGAGTGCAAATGTCTGAAAAGCAAAAGTTGGCAGTGGATCAAGTAAAAGTGGAAATACCGGACTTTTATAATTTCGGAGCACAGGTTGATCAGTACGCACAGGCACATCCCGAGAAGCCGTCTCTTGTCGTGGTCAATCCAGAGGGAGTTTCGCAGACGATCACCTATGCCCAACTAGCTGCCTACTCCAACCGAATCGCCAATGGGCTCGCTTCACTGGGGGTAGAGCGCGGCGACAAGGTGCTGGTACTGGTGCCGAGGGGGAAGGAGGCTTATGGAATCTATCTCGCGTTGTTGAAGCTTGGTGCGGTTGTCATGCCAGGTTCGGAGATGTTGCGCAGCAAAGACATTGAATACCGCATCAATCACGCCGGTGCCAAAGCTGTTATCGCTTTTGCCGGATTGATCGAAGAGGTGGATGCCATCCGCTCCGCCTGCTCGACTCTCTCTCATACGATTGTGATCGGAGGCGGCGAACGGGAAGGGTGGCTCTCCTTGGACCAGTTGGTCGAACAGGCGGCTGACACGTTTGAGTCCGCGCAGACCCGTTCCGATGAGTTAGCCTTTCTCTCCTATACGTCCGGTACGACGGGCGGGCCAAAAGGGGTGATGCATGTGCATGGGTGGCCGCTTGCTCACCTGGCTGTCGCTGGTACTCACTGGCTGGATGCGAGAGAGGACGATCTCGTTTGGGCAACCGCCGGGCCGGGATGGGCCAAGTGGGTCTGGAGTCCATTTGTTTCGGTCTTGGGGAAAGGGGCAACCGCTTTTGTCTACCAAGGCAGGTTTTCGCCAGAGACGTACCTGACGCTGTTGGATCAGTACCCGATCTCTGTCCTATGCGCCACCCCGACGGAGTACCGGCTGATGGCCAAGGTTCATGATTTGGGGCGTTATCAATTGAAAGCGCTTCGATCCGCCTGTTCAGCAGGAGAGCCGCTCAATCGGGAAGTGATCGACACATTCCGTCGACAATTTCAGGTGACGGTGCGGGACGGCTACGGACAGACGGAAAATACGCTGCTTGTCGGTACGTTTGTCGGCATGGAACCGCGCCCTGGTTCGATGGGACGCCCGTCTCCGGTGGTCAACGCGGCTATTATAGATGAGGATGGAAATCCTCTGCCGGTCGGAGAAGTTGGCGACATCGCCATTGAGCGGAGTATGATCGCTCTGTTTAAAGGGTATCTGAACGATGAAGAGCGGACGGCTCGCGCATTTCGCGGGGATTGGTATGTGACCGGGGACCAGGGCAGGATGGATGAGGACGGCTATATCTGGTTTGAGGGGAGAGCGGACGACATCATTATCTCCGGCGGCTATACGATCGGGCCGTTTGAAGTAGAAGATGCACTGGTGAAGCATCCGGCTGTTGCCGAGTGCGCTGCTGTGGCCAGTCCCGATCCTGAGCGGGGGCATGTGGTAAAGGCATTTGTGGTTCTGAAAGAAGGGTACGTGGGAGATGAACCGCTTGTACAAGAACTGCAACAGCATGTGAAACAGTTGACCGCGCCATACAAATACCCGCGGAAGATTCAGTTTGTGACAGAACTGCCGAAAACCACGTCTGGCAAGATTCGACGGATTGAACTCAGGCAGATGGAAAAGCATAACGAAGCATGAGCCGGTGCGAAGTTCCATACCACGACGAATACAACGGAACATACAACAACGATCATGTAAAAAACCTAGCGAGCTTTTATCCACCGTTGCTGGGAGGCAGATGCTGCCTCTCTTTTTTGTTTGGGAAGAAAAAGCCGCTCTCGGGTGTTACCATCTGCACGGTGACACCCGAGAGCGGGAGAAATAAGCAAGATCGGAATGAATGGAGTATACATTAAAAGATAATGTGTGCCATCAAGGCGATGATCGGCAGGGTAATCAAGGTGCGCAGCAGGAAGATGATGAGCAAATCTTTAAAGTTGACCGGTACTTTGGAGCCTAACAATAGTCCCCCTACTTCCGACATGTAGATCAACTGGGTGACGGAGACGCAAGCGATCACAAACCGCGTCATCTCACTTTCAATGATGCTGCTCCCGATCACGGCGGGCAAGAACATATCGGCAAAACCGACTACGATCGTTTGGGCCGCCTCTGCAGCCTCAGGGATGTTAAGCAGCGTCAGCAGCGGAATAAACGGAGCGCCCAGCCATTGAAAAACCGGGGTGTATTCGGCGATGATCACTGCCAGTGTCCCCAAGGCCATCACAACCGGCAGGACGCCCATCCACATATCGAGGACGTTTTTCAGCCCGTTGGCGAAGATGCGCGAGAATTGATTTCCTGCGGCTCGCTCCACCGCCTTTTGGACACCCCATTTCCACACGGACGTGTTTTCCGGAACCGTTTCGTCCAGCTTCCCTGATTCCTGATAATACGTGTCCGCTTTGCGGGAGAGTGGAGGGATACGCGGGAGAATAATCGCTGCCACAAACCCGGCCAGGGCTATGGTCAAATAGTAGGGACCAAACAGATGGCCCAGCTCCATTTGCTCCAGCACGATGATCGTAAATGTGATCGAGACGACGGAGAACGTCGTACCGATGATGGCCGCTTCCCTTTTGGTGTAAAAGCCGTCCTCATACTGCTTGTTGGTCAACAAGACGCCCACTGTACCATCTCCGAGCCAAGAGACGAGACAATCGATGGAGGCTCGTCCGGGTAGGGTGAACAGCGGCCGCATCAAGCGGGTCAGCAGAGCCCCTGTCATCTCCAACAGGCCGAAGTCCATCAATAAGGGCATGAACAGGCCGGCAAAGATGAACACGGTGACCAGCAAGGGAATGAGGCTCATCAGCAAAAGACCGCCGGTGTTCTCGGACCAGATCCATTCGGGCCCCCATTGAAACAGGGTGAGAATGGCAAAGATCAAGCCCAATACGCGCGTTACTACCCATAAGGGCTGCACGTCAAACAGATTTTTTAAAAAGGGACGATTGAGGATAAAGGCGGGACGAATCGACTTGGCAAGCAGGGTAAACAGAACAGTCAGCAGCATGATTACCGTCGCGACAGCGGGCAAAACGCCGGCAAACATCTCTTGCAAGTTGTTGGCCAAGAGGGCGACCGGGATCGTCATGCTGTCTCCCGACTGAATCGGGATCATGAACAAGAAGATACCGATGAGAGAAGGGATTAGGAATTTTAGACAATGGGCAGCATGATAGGTCTGATTCTGTGCCTGTGATTGCTTCATCATAGTTTCATCACCTGTTTCGTTTTGGTATCGAGGTATGGTCGGATTGTGAAAGCGGATTCACCTTGATCATTTTAATACAAAAAAGCCTTTCCTGTTAATAAGAAAAAATAGCAAAAAGAGATCTAGTTGATCCGTTTCATATATAGTTGCAGCGAATGACCGAATAGCCGGGGTGCCAGGCTACAGGCAAGATGCTCATCAGTCTAAATCAGACTGTGGCACACTAGCTGACCAGAATTAGGCTTTGTCCATGTCCATCAGGTTGCTGCAGCTAAGTCGCGCTGTTATGGGAAAGCGTGCAACCGTTTATGGTAATCGCTCGTACATAATAAGAAGAGGAGGAGAGCGCATTGAAACTTTACTTTCGAGATAACTTTTTCAGTTCAGGGCGTACGGAGATTCTGAATGAAGCGGGAGCAGAGGCAGGCGAACTGGATCTAAAAAGTGCATTCAAATCTTCTGTCGACGTCTATCGAGAGGACGGCAGTGTGGCTGCCAGCGGCAAGTTTCGTTTTTTCTCAAATAAATGGGAGATTGTCGTGGCCGATGGACGAGGATTGGGCGTACTGCGCAGCCGGTTTTCTTTTTTTACGAAAAAGTACACGTATGAAACGGCGGGCGGTGCAAGCTATACCATTACCTCGCCCGCTTTCTCCAAGGAGTATGACGTATTTGATGATGCGGGGCATCAGGTGGCCCGCTTCGAGAGAGTCAGCGGATGGTTCTCTTCCGGAGCGTTCT